>CAZQOW010000316.1:0-1546 GCA_964595045.1 uncultured Pseudomonadota bacterium | reverse complement strand
CGCCGTTTCCCCTTTTGCTTTTAGGTTCAGAAGAAAATTGGCAATTTCTTCTTCTAGGGCGAAACCATCTAAAATTTCCAAAAAAACAGATCTAACTTCTTCAGAAGTTAGATCTTCTCTTCGATTCAATTTAAGAATGATTTGATCGATCATAAAGAGATGTGATTATCTTATAGGATGAATAATTTTATCATGTGATATTTGAATTTAATATTTCTGAAGAAAATTCTTCAAAATATTTTTTCCTTCTAAAGTCAAAATAGACTCCGGATGAAACTGAACCCCTTCGAGAGGATATTCTCGATGTCTCACCCCCATAATCTCATTTTCATCAGTATGAGCACTAATCTCCAAACAGTCTGGAACGGACGCTGGATCGATTACCAAGGAATGATAACGGGTCGCCTCAAATGGATTGGGAATATTCTCAAAAATAGTTTTTTGGTCATGATAAATCAGTGAGGTTTTTCCATGCATGATTCTTGGAGCGCGAACTACTTTTCCTCCAAATGCCTGACCGATCGACTGATGCCCAAGGCAAACTCCAAGAATCGGAATTTTTCCTGCAAACTTTCGAATCAGCTCAAGGGAAATCCCTGCCTCATTCGGTGTACAGGGGCCAGGAGAGATAACTATTTTTTCGGGATGAAATTCACGAATTTTATCGGTCGAAATCTCGTCATTTCGAAAGATAACAACCTCTTCACCCAGTTCGCTCAAATATTGAACCAGATTATAGGTAAACGAATCATAATTATCGATCATCAGGAGCATGTCTGTTTCACCGCCTCCATCACAGCTTTCGCTTTATTTTGTCTTTCAACAAATTCTTTTTCAGGATCGGAATCATAAACAATTCCGCCACCCGACTGAACAAACAGTTTTTTAGAATTCATCGCAATCGATCGAATGGTAATTGCCATATCCATATTTCCGGAAAAATCGATGTAACCGACGCAACCACCGTAAGGGCCACGTCGTGCAGCCTCGAGCTCTTCAATAATTTCCATCGCCCTTATTTTCGGAGCTCCGCTGAGGGTGCCGGCCGGAAAACAGGATTGAATCACATCAAACGGGTTTTTTCTCGAGTCGAGCTCACCGGTCACATTGGAAACGAGATGCATGACATGCGAGTATCGCTCAACCACCATCAACTCAGAAACCTTTACTGAACCTGCTTTGGCGACTCTCCCCACATCATTTCTCCCGAGATCGACCAGCATCAAATGTTCGGCTCTTTCCTTTGGATCTTGAATCATTTCATTTTCAAGCAGCTGATCTTCTTCGGTCGTTTTTCCTCTCCATTTCGTACCGGCAATCGGTCTTAAGGTAATCTGTTTTTCATCAAGACGAACCATCACTTCAGGAGAAGAACCGACCAGTGAGTTTTTGCCCATTTTTAAACAGAAAAGATAAGGAGAAGGATTGAGTCTTCTCAGCGTTCTGTAAAGCTGAAACGGATCAACTTTTAGCTTCGTTTCCCAACGATCAGAGAGAACCACCTGAAAAATATCTCCTGCCTTAATATATTCTTTCGCTTTCAGCA
>CAZQOW010000315.1:0-1551 GCA_964595045.1 uncultured Pseudomonadota bacterium | reverse complement strand
CAAAATGTCGGCGATTCATTATGCTGAAAAAGCGGCGAATTATCTTAAGTAAATTTCTTAAAATATCTCTATTTCAACTTCTCCGAAATATTTTTTGACTCGTCCAGATTCCCAATGATAGTTGAGATCATGTCTTCACAACGTCTTTTTCTTCTCGATGCCTCTTCCTATCTTTTTCGTGCCTATTTTGCAGTAGGCCATCTCTCAAATTCCAAAGGAATTCCGACCAACGCGACCTATGGCTTTGTCCAAATGTTGCTAAAGTTGATCAAAGATGAAAAGCCAGATCATCTCGTAGCCGTGTTTGATCGACCTGAGCCAACGTTTCGGAAAAAAGAATTCGAAGCATACAAAGCTCAGCGAGAAGAGATGCCGAACGATTTAGCTGAGCAGATTCCCTGGATCAAAAAAATAATTGCCGCGATGAAAATTCCTCTTCTCGAAAAACCGGGATTTGAAGCGGATGATATTATCGGAACGATCGCCAAGAAGATGGAGGAGAAAGATTTAGAAGTAGTCATTGTAACTGGAGATAAAGATCTGATGCAGCTTGTGTCCGATCAAGTGATTCTTCTTGATACCATGCGCGATCGATGGACCAATCGGGAAAAAGTGATCGAACGTTTCGGGGTTGGTCCTGAAAAAGTAATCGATGTGTTGGGGTTGGCGGGAGATACGAGCGATAATATTCCAGGGGTTCCCGGAATTGGTGAAAAAACAGCCTCAGCGCTGATTCAACAGTTTGGATCGATCGAAGAACTTTATCAGCGATTGGATGAGCTGAAAGGAAAGAGACGAGAGAATCTAGAGCAGAACAAAGAGAAAGCGTTTCTTTCCAAACGCCTGGTGACGATCCATACAGAAGTTCCGATTGACTATCAGTTTGATGATTTTGTTTTGAGTGAGGCGAATAAAGAAGAACTGTTTGAGATTTTTAAAGAGTTGGAGTTTGGAAAATTGTTAGGACAGTTTGCTTCTGCGGATTTTTCACCTTCTCCTTCCAGTATAGAGGCGACACATTTCAATCTAGAGAAGTTTGCGGAAAGTAGAAAGATAGAGCGAAGTAACTATACTCTAGTGAATACTCCAGAGAGCCTAAGTAAGCTTATTCAAGAGTTAGAACAATCTACTCAATTCTCCCTCGACACTGAAACCACCTCTCTCGATGTCAATAAAGCCCAACTGGTCGGATTATCCTTTTGCGTGAATGAACAAGGAAAAGCGTATTATCTTCCGATTGCGCATCAAACCGAAGAAAATCTCCCACAACTTTCTCTGGATGGAGTTTTAGAAAAATTAAAACCGATTTTAGAAGATTCGTCTAAAAAGAAAATTGCGCAGAATTTTAAATATGATTACCAAATTTTGAAAAAATCGGGAGTCGAGGTTCAAGGTCTTCTCTGCGATACGATGATTGCCGCTTATTTACTAGAACCTTCCAAAAGACATAATCTTGATCAACTTTCATTAGAGTATCTGAATCATAAAACCATCACTTACGAAGAGGTGACGGAGCAGGATAAAAACAAAACTTTTGCCGATGTGCCGATT
>CAZQOW010000314.1:0-1632 GCA_964595045.1 uncultured Pseudomonadota bacterium | reverse complement strand
AGGTGAGTTGGTCTCCAATCGCCCGATGAACAAGATGGGCAGCGACTGTCGAGTCTACTCCACCTGAAACTCCGCAGATGACTTTTCCGTTTCCAACCTGGTTTTTGATTTTCAAGACTTCTGATTCGATAAAATTATCGATGGTCCAGTTTGGCTCACAAGCGGCAATTTTGAAGAGGAAGTTTTTTATAATTTCATTCCCCTCTTTCGTATGAACTACTTCGGGATGAAACTGAACTCCGAATCTTTTTTTCTTCAAATCGGCAATGGCGGCAATGGGGGCGTTGGAGGAATAACCGATCTTTTCAAAACCTTCTGGAAGTTGAATCAGATGATCGCCATGACTCATCCAGACTTCGGTTTCAGCACTCAAACCGTGTAAGAGCGTTTTTGAATCAGCGACTTTTAATACAGCGCGGCCATATTCTCTTTTGGAGCTGGCATCTACCATACCACCGAGCATCTGGCCCATTAACTGCATTCCGTAACAGATCCCGAGGATCGGGCAATCAAGTTCAAAAAATTTCGAGTCAAGACGCGGAGCTCCAGAATCATAAACACTCGAAGGTCCACCGGATAAAACAATCGCTTTCGGTTTAAATTCTTTGATTTTTTCTAATGAAAAATTAAATGGGTGGATTTCAGAGTAAACATGATTTTCGCGAATACGACGGGCGATCAGTTGGGTGTATTGGGAACCGAAATCTAAAATGAGAATTTTATCCATATAAAACAATCTCTTCCCTTAAGGAAGCTCGGGATTCTCCCCCTCTTAAGGTAAGAGGGGGTTGGGGGGTGTTATGAAAGTTTGCAGAAGCTAGAAACTCTGCAATCGATAGAAGCTTTCATAACCCTTTCTAACCTCCCCTTACCTTAAGGGGAGGAATCATTTTATTCCAATTTATGTAATACCTATGCCTTAAGATAAGAGGAGGTAAACTCATTAATTATTTAGCCATCGAGGAGGATTTAGATTTTAGTAAAATCACCTCGCTTTCAATTTTCTTCAACACCCCTTCTAAATTTTGAAATACCTGATGATTCCAAAAACGTAAAACTAAAATCCCTTCTGTTTGTAAATAAGCAGATCGCCCTTGATCCCGTTTTTTCTTTTTTTCTTCTAAATGCTGTCCCCCATCCAACTCAATAGCTATTTGAATATCAGGACAATAAAAATCAAGAATATAAGAGCCTACGCTGTATTGTCGAACAAATCTTAATTGATGAAATTGTCTTTTCCTTAATTTTTGCCAAAGTTTTCTTTCGGTATCAGTAGAGCGATTTCTTAAACGTTTTCTTAGCGGTTTCAAAACTTGGGAGTTAAATTCGAACGCTTTCATAACACCCCCTAACCCCCTCTTATCTTAAGAGGGGGAACGCATCACTTCTCCAAATGATAATTGGGCGCCTCTTTTGTGATTACCACATCATGCACATGCGATTCTTTTAATCCTGAAGAGGTGATTTTGATAAATTTTGCATTTTTTTGAAGCTCTGGAATCGTTGCACAACCGGTATATCCCATCCCTGACTTCAGTCCACCCACCAATTGATAAATATTCTCGGCCAGGGCGCCTCGATATGGAACCATCCCTTCAATTCCTTCAGGGACATATTTCGATTCGGTTGGAA
>CAZQOW010000313.1:0-1650 GCA_964595045.1 uncultured Pseudomonadota bacterium | reverse complement strand
ATTTCCATTCCGCGAATCCGTAAATCATCTTGTTTGACGGCCATGAGCGATTTTTCTTGGCTTCCACCGAAATGGAGCGGTGAAATTTTCACCCCTTCTCGAATATAAAGTCCGCCAATCCCCTTAGGGCCATGAAACTTATGGGCCGAAAACGAAAGTAGGTCGATTGGATTTTTTTTCAAATCTATTCGGATTTTTCCAACCGCCTGAACTGCATCACAATGAAATAAGATATTTCTTTCACGGCAAATTTCCGAAATTTTTTCGATGGGATTCAGATTTCCAATCTCGTTATTTGCCCACATCATCGAAACTAACGCCGTATTAGAGTTTATTTTGGATTGAAAATCTTCCAGATCGATTCGACCTTTCGAATCAACCTTCAGATAAATAATTTTTCTCCCTTTCGATTCCAAAAATTGCAAAGTTCGCAATGTCGCATGATGCTCAATCGGAGTTGTAATGATTTCATTTTTCTCAATAGAAGCACTTTCAAAAACTCCCAACAAAGCTGTATTAATACTTTCGGTTCCACCACTCGTAAAAATAATTTCGGATTCATTCGCGTTGAAGAGCGAAGATGTTTTTTCACGCGCAATATTTAACTGTTTTTTTGCTTCTCTTCCGGCCCAATGAATACTCGACGAATTCCCAAAGAGATTCTCCTGAAACTCTCGGAGAAAATCATTCACCTTAGAATCTAAGGGAGACGTTGCATTGTTATCGAAATAAATGTAGTGCATGAGGTTATTTTTTAATATGGAAACTCTCTACCAATTTTTAAGCTCACTTCATACCATCGACGGAATTGAAACGATCATCCGAAGTGGTGGATTATTTGTTTTAATTTTCATCATCTTTGCCGAAACTGGCCTGTTGATCGGCTTCTTTCTTCCGGGAGATTCTCTTCTCGTGACTGCCGGAATTCTCTCTTCAAAATCTTTTAATGGATCTGAGCCGCTTTTAAATTTTTACATTCTAAACTTTTCACTTATTCTCGCAGCGATTCTCGGAGATCAGCTCGGTTATTTACTTGGCCGAAAAACAGGTTCTAGAATTTTCGACAAGCCAAATAACCGTTTTTTCAAGAAAAAATATGCCGTCGAAGCGCACAAGTTTTACGAAAAACATGGCCGAAAAGCAATAGTGCTTGCCCGGTTTATACCGATTTTACGCACTTTTGTGCCATTTATTGCCGGGGTTGCCCAAATGCCTTATAGGCGTTTTCTCCTCTTCAATATTATAGGTGGGACTTGCTGGATCGTATCGATGACCGCTTTAGGCCATTTTATCGGCAAAAGCCCATGGGGAGAGAAAATTCATTGGGTCATTTTAAGTGTCGTTATTATCTCAATTTTGCCGATGGTGATTGGAGTCACTAAAAAAATCATCACACATTTCTCTTCAAAAAGAAGAAATAAACGGTCTTAATTTTTCAAATTTTTTCTCTTTAATCCCTTTGATCCGCATCAAATTTTCAATCTTTTTGAAAGATCCATTTTGATTTCGGTCTTCGACAATCTTTTCAGCCAGCTTCGGACCGACAGCAGGAAGCGCCGTTAAATCCTCAACCGTTGCCTGATTGATATCAATTTTTTCCCCTAAAGCAATTTTATTGGCGCCGCTCAGCTTTCCATTCTCTCCCACAAA
>CAZQOW010000312.1:0-1663 GCA_964595045.1 uncultured Pseudomonadota bacterium | reverse complement strand
CGCTTAAGCGAGATCCGATGGCAGAACCGAAGACAATAAAATAAAGAGCAGTCGACACGACGGGAGAAGCAATGCTCTGTCCGACCGTTCGAAACCAGCGGGACATTTCAAATTTATAAATCGATTTGACGGCGCGATAATTCATATTTTTTTCACCAAATTAACAAAAATATCTTCGAGCGAAGATTTGTGAGTGTTGAGATCTTTGTATTTCACATGAGAGGCACAAAGTTTTGCAAGTAGCTCGGCAATTCCGTTATCTTCTTTATTTGCATCGTAGGTATAAATGAGCTGAGTTTTGTCCGTATTCAAAGCAAGATCATAAGACTCGAAACCTGTGGGAACTTCTTCCAGTGGTTGTTGCAAATCGAGAACCAGTTTTTTACTTCCCAATTTTTTCATGAGTGTTGATTTTTCTTCGACGATGATAATTTTTCCATGATTGATAACTCCTACTCGATCGGCCATCTGCTCCGCTTCATCGATGTAATGAGTAGTGAGAATAATCGTCACTCCAGAGTTTCGCAACTCATTCATCTGCTTCCACATATCTTTTCTCAGTTCAACATCGACGCCGGCAGTCGGTTCATCTAGAAAAAGAATTTTCGGTTCGTGGGAGAGTGCTTTGGCGATCATCAGGCGACGTTTCATCCCTCCCGAAAGGGTCATGACACGATTGTTTCGTTTATCCCATAGGGAAAGGTTTTTAAGGATTTTTTCGATATGATCAGGATTTGCTGCCAAGCCAAATAAACCGCGACTAAAACTGACGGTATTCCAAACTGTTTCAAAGGCATCGGTGGTTAATTCTTGCGGGACAAGACCAATCAGAAAACGGGCTTTTCTATAATCAGAAAGGATATTATGACCATCGACCACCACCGTCCCTTCGGTTGCGTTTACAATCCCGCAGATAATGCTGATGAGAGTTGTTTTACCAGCGCCGTTTGGACCTAGAAGTGCAAAAATTTCTCCACGACGGATTTCTAGATTGATATTTTTGAGAGCTTCGAAGCCCCCTTTGTACGCTTTGCTTAAATGGGAGATGGTGAGAATATAATCCATAGGTTTATGTAAATTGTACTTTTTTGGAGATTCAGTCAAATAAAGTTTAAAGTGAGAAAAGTTTGATTGAGAGAGATCCCGCTTTTTTACATAAGAAGAAGGATTTTTATAAATTTTGTAAAATAGTCTTTCTTTGAATTAAAATGGATCCAAGTGAAAAAGTGGAAAGTTTAAGTGAAACGAACGAATTGTTTGAACATGTATCCAAAAAGAATCAATAAAAACGAATTTCTTAAAATGAGCATACTGATCACGAAGGGGTTTCCTTCGGTGAGTAAAGTGTAAAAGTTGGGGTAAATCATTTGGGATAAAAAAAGAGCGATGAAAAAAAGCGGAAAAAAAGATTTTTGCGTCGGTCGAACCAAAAAAATAATCGGAATTAACCAGATTAAAAATTGGGGAGATAAAACTTTAAAGGTTAGAATAAAAACAAAGATTAAAAGTAAACTTGCCTGAATGAGTAATTGAATAGACTCATTTTTTTGTGAATCAGAATCGGTTTCAAACCTTTTTGTTTTTTTCCAGAAGATGTAATAAATCAGTCCAAATCCGAGAATCGGAAGAATGGAACTTAACTGAACGAGATGAGGAAGTGTTG
>CAZQOW010000311.1:0-1714 GCA_964595045.1 uncultured Pseudomonadota bacterium | reverse complement strand
TCCATTTAAATATTTTTATGAAGATTTCAGAAAAGATTTCTATTCTCGATTCTGATGAGGTTGAGCTGACTTCCTCCCAGCTTTTTACCTCACAATTGATTCAATCTTTTTGCAAACAGGCTACCAGCAATTCTTTGCTGTCAGGAATGGTCTGCGGAAATCTTCTGGGATCGATCACCAAAAGTTATGTCACGAGATTTTTTTCTCCCATTTTTCAAAAAAACGTATCCTTGGTTCGCGGATTATCAACGGTTTCTGGCTGTTTTATGGAGGGAACCGGAATTCAGTTAGTTCCGCTCCTTTTGAAGGGGGAGGGAATCGGAGAAGAGGGATTTCGAGGATGGATTCATATGGGGCTCACGATGACGATGATGAAAGGGATTGGTTGTGCGCAGATTTCCAATCCTTTTGTTCAACATGCGGTGCAAGATTTGGCAATGGTTCAGTTCGATCGAATTTGTGGCGCAATCGGTTTTATACAATCACCCCCGACCAGTTTTGTGGAAGCGATGATTCAGGCCGAAGTGATTAGTTGGCAAATGAATGTGAGCTCAAAATTGGTCCATTGCACTTTTGTGGAGGTCCGTACGATAGAGGCGAAACTTGAGTTACAATCAAAATATTCTCGATCATTTTCCTCTTCTGTTTCAACCACAAAAAAAATATTTTTTAATTGTTTGCCTCCATTTGAAATGGCTTCACAATTGGCAATAGTCGGTTTTAAAAGTTCGAAATTGGAATGGATGGGAGATACAGGCAGATCGACTATTTCAAGATCACAACCATTATATACTGTAAGCTATGAACCGTCAGCCTCTTCTCGTAGAATCTCTTATTCTACAAAAAGCGACAGGACTTCTAATGAACTTGGAACGCCGGAAAATATCAGAAAAATAGAAGTTCCAAAAAAACCTTTATTGACCCCAGAATATGTCTCTTATCTGACCGCGTGGCAAAGAGTAATCAATCCAAATTTCAAACCAATGAGTATGATGAATAATGCAGGAGGTCCTGATCGATTAACGGGTTCGATTTTAGGGGGAAGGGTTCATGAATGTTTTGTAATTGAGCTTTCCGCTATTTCGGTAAGAAAATTGAGGTTCTATCTTTGTTATTGGGAGCAGATTGATCAAACCCCTTTTCTTCCGATTCCTGACTCCTGGAAAGAAGCTCAACCGGATTCTCTCAGCAATTATGCCCGCATAAAAGTGAGAGATCGTTTTTTACAGGAGATGAATTTACGAAATGAAAAGGGATATTGGAATGTCAGGGAAATCAATCAGTGGGGAATTGAGAGATGCATCCTGATTGAGCTCAAACGAATGGGAGTAAATCCTGCAACGATTCGGATTGGTTCTCAAAAAAAAGGGTTTGTAGAATTGCAGTATGAATGGGGAGCTGAAGGGCAAGCTCCAGAAGAAGCTCAAGTCGTCTATCTCGAAGGATCGTTTCCAGAATTGATGGCTCAAGGAAAACTCCCAAAGGTCGATATTTTTTACCAAAAATCAGTTTCAGAAAATATGGATGCACAAACCGTCTCTTATCTTCCAGATTTTATCCATCCTGGAGGGTTTGCTCTTTTAGGGAAAGTGCAGAAAGGTCTCGTTGAACAACAAATGAGGGAAGCACTGAATAGACGAAGGCTTGGAAAAGATTTTTTAAAAGTAGAGGTTCCTTGGGCATATACTTTGGCAATGCATGAATTCATTGAACG
>CAZQOW010000310.1:0-1735 GCA_964595045.1 uncultured Pseudomonadota bacterium | reverse complement strand
CAGCAAGTCAAACTACTGAGATTCCGGGAGCGAGAGGATTCGGTGTTTCAGGAGATACTATTATTGAACTGGAGGAAAGTCGCGAAACTCTTCCCGGTTCAAGAGAATCATTGAATAAAAAAGGGAGAGAGAAAAAATAATTTTTAACTTAGCTATGGTCTTCAACCCCGGTAATAACTGGAATCAACTTCATCAGATGGGTTTTGATCCCCTCTTCCACTGTTCTTTTTTGTGCACCGCAACCTAGACATGCGCCAATCATTTTCACTTTTACTATCCCCTCTTCGACGGCAAGAATTTTTAAATCTCCCCCATCTCGTTTTAAACCAGGACGAATATCTCGATCGATAATTTCAATCACTTGACGGATTAACTCTCGATTATCCCCTCGAACCTGTGCTTCGATCGATGCCTGAATTTGAGGTTTTACCAACTCTCCTTGATAACCTGCCATTCCTCCCAGCGCGTTAAAGACGTATCGAAAGCCCTCTTCAGCCAACATTTGAGCAATGCTGACCCCAGTATTTCCATTAGCACAAACAGTCAGAATAGGCCGGGACTTGTTGGAGAGTTCCATCAAACGCTGATAAACCGCTTGTGCCGGGATATGCTTGGCGTTCGGGATATGTCCGTTGTTCCACCCCTCATCCCCTCGAACATCGAGAATTAGGAGGTTTGGGGTTGATTGAATAAAGGAAATTACCTCTTCTTTCGGAATTTCCGAATAAGGAAGTCCCGAAAGAATAGAGGTGGCATTTAATGGGAGACCTGAAACCACCGCTGCCAGTTGTCTTTGCAAGACCTGCATCTGTTTTTCATGGTTTTTTTTGGTCTCTTCCAGATTCTTTGTCAGTTGATCAATTTTTTGGTTTAATTTTTCAATTTCTTGTTTACTATTCCCAAACATGAGAACTCCTTATTCGATAAAAGTAGAAAGTTTTTTTTCTTTCGTCCTTCTCTTGTTGTTTTTATCTGCTCATTTTTCTCTTGCCTCTGAGCCAAAACCGATCCCATTCAAGCTAAAACAGGATCCGCTCGTTTTCAAAACCGATTCAGGGGATCTGAACCAGGCCGTTGAAATCATGCTATTCGATAAAACGAACTATGTCCGAAATAAACAAAAATTAAAAACCGTTGAACTCAATGAGCTCTTAAATAAAATCGCCCGACTTTACTCTCAAGACATGCTCAAAAGACATTATTTTTCACATTACAGCCCGGAAGGAAAGACCGTTTTAGATCGTATTCGCCAATTCAAACCTCATTATGGTGAAAGTTGTAGCGAAAACCTCCATTTTATTTCAAGTGCAGATGCACTTCGGGACTCATTCGCCATTGTCGATCAGATGATGGACGATTGGCTCAACTCCCCTCCTCATCGAAAGAATCTTCTCTCAAAAGAATATACGTTATTGGGAATTGGTTGCGCCACTGATGGGAAACGGATTTACTGTACGCAGGTTTTTTCAGGGCCAGATCTGTAGGTTATCTTCAAAAGTTAAACGATTAAGCCACTTTTTTGATTGCAGCTATGCTGTGATAGGGGAAGAAAGTGATGGAATGATTTTTTAAAAAATATTTTACAGAATACTCCTCTTCAGCTCGCCAAAGAATTGCGCACAGGCACTGTCTAAATCAACTTAGTACATCAAACATTTAATTTAACGGGTGTTATCCTGAACGAAGTGAAGGATCTCATCAACGTTGTTTAGATTCTTCGCTCCGCTCAGAATGA
>CAZQOW010000309.1:0-1743 GCA_964595045.1 uncultured Pseudomonadota bacterium | reverse complement strand
GGAAGATAGACGAATAAAATCCGAAACCAGGTCATCGGATATCGATAATCCTCAATCAGAAACAAAATTCTCGGAGGAAGATAAATAGATAAAAAGAGAAGCCCGAAAACAGCGGTCAGCAGAATACGGGCTGCAAAGGTAATGTTATCGTGAAGCGCGAAGGTTAAAGAATCGTCCACTAGAAAATAAGTCCAACCGATTGAAGTAATCACAAACACTGAAAATAGAAGAAATAAATTTGCCAGAAACTCCGCTGCAGGGGTTTGTCTCCAGTTGCTTGAGACTTGGCTGGCCGCTGTTTTTTTAGAATCAAAAATCGATAAAACAGAAAAAAGAAGCGTTAAAGTCGGAATAGAAATCAAGATCAGATGAAGCGGGGCAAAAAATAGAACTGTCCATTTGAGAGAAGGTCTTAAAAAAGGCCAGTCGAATGGGAAAAAATGAATCGTTTTTAATCCGATATTAAAAATTGCCATGAAGATAATCCAATGAATGACCAGGAGGGCAAAAAGTCCGACTTGAGCCGACATGCCGGTATTGGGATAGTTTGATGAGAGAACTCTGGTTTTTAGACGCTCCTTTTTTATTAAAATCCCGATTGTTTGAGTGAGAGCAGCAGCCAGGAAAAGTAGTCCCAATGGGAAAGTGGCCTGGTTTGTATAAAGGGTAATATCGAACTGTTTTCTCAAAAAATGGGAAAAAGGGATTGCGAGTGTCAGTTGAAAAACTAAAAAGAGAGTATCAAAGATGAACCCTTGGGAATGATTGATAAGAGTCAATGCTTTCTGTTTTAACGAAACTAACGATAGAGTTAGCATGCTTAAACTTACTTTGATTATTTTTATTATTCAATTTTGTTTATTGCTTACGGACACAAAATTCTTTGTAATATTTACGAATGAAATAGATAAGAATTTGGCAAATAGGCATGTCTTAATTTTTCCAACCCGTAAGCAATTCCATAAGCGACTCCAGCACCTACAATATTTCCGATAACATTCCCTACACCCGGAACTGCACTTCCTGCTACGAATCCAGCATAACCCCCAATAAGAGAAGCTGTTCCAAGAATTCCTAAATTGCATGCTTCATTTTTAACAACATCTAGGATTCTATTTTCTTGAATTCCTCGATAGATGCTAGGGGCATCAAGAATAAATGACAAAATGGCTCCATTTTTTAATCCTCGGACTAACCGACAATTAGCCTTAATGCCAAAGGGCATTCCGAATGCGATGGATGTTGGTCTCATACGAGTTGTCATGTCTTGATCAGTATAATGATCTACATAAGAAGAATTAGCATACTGAGAAATCTGTTCCCAGACATACCAAATCAGTTCGCCTCCTACTTTTATATTGGTTAATACATTAGGAGTGTTAATAGTCATCTGATCTTTCCTTTCTCTCATCAATGAGGAGTACAGCTATTAGTTTCTTCTATAAGAGACATCTTTGCTTTTATTGACTGACTAGCTATTTCACAGAAATTCATTAAATGCTCATTTCTATTATAAATAGTAGAATTAGTTGGATCAAAAATAGAAGGGAAGCTTAAATCGGCAAACTCTAAAAGAGAAAAAAAAGCACTCCACTCAGGGGTTTCGGATTGTAGATTCTCCCTCATGCCTGGCTTATGAAAGAGAGAATAAGATCCAGCAAAAAACTCTGGAAGAGCTTTAAGTTCTCTAGCCGCGAAATCAGAATGTCTTCTAGGATCTTTTCTAAAGCTTTCGATAATAAT
>CAZQOW010000308.1:0-1749 GCA_964595045.1 uncultured Pseudomonadota bacterium | reverse complement strand
CGGAGCAATAGCGGTTGGTGGAGGATTTGCCAAATTAGAATCGGTGTTCACAACCATGCTTGGAGCTTTTTCTTTATTTCCAAATGGAAGATATTTAGAAATAAAATCACAACCTGTTGCAAAAAAAATAACCAAGATAAAAATTGGAAAAAAATATTTTTTCAAAACAGACCTCCTCAATAAAATTGTTTTGATTTTAGTTTAACCTCTTACACACTCCATCTCATAATTCATCAAACTTGCATAAAACTTGATACTCGAATTTTTACTTTCAATATAATCTTTTTCCCAATCGTTCTTGAAAAGGATGATGGGATATTCCCGAACATCATAAACAATCTGCGAATGATAATAGCTTAAAAAATCTTCCATCACTTTTTTGTTTTCTGAGTGATACCAACGAGAAATGTTGTAATTGAGAGGAGTGAAAACCGCATCAGCACCATATTCGTGAAGAAGACGAAATTTTACTACTTCGAGTTGAAGCTGACCTATCAGTCCGATGATCACTTCGGAGTTATGTTTTTTTCGAAAGATCTGCGAAGCTCCTTCTTCAGCAAGTTGGTCGAGCCCTTTGTGAAGTTGTTTTATTTTAATCGGATTTTTCAATTCAACCCGACAAAAAATTTCGGGAGAAAATTGCGGAATCCCAGTAAATTTCAATTCTTCTCCTGACGTCAACGCATCACCAATCATCAAATTACCGCGATCGTGAATTCCGATGATATCTCCCGCATAGGCCCGATCAATATTTTTGCGATCTTGCGACATAAACTGAATAGCATTATTAATCTTGAAATTGCGTTGTTGTCTGACATGATAAACAGTCATCCCCTGAATAAATTCTCCGGAACAGATTCGGAGAAAGGCACAACGATCCCGATGCTTTGGATCCATATTTGCCTGAATCTTGAAGATGAGTCCGGTAAAATTTGCCTCATCCGGCTCAACCAAACGGCTCTCAGAAGGGCGCGCTCTTGGGCTCGGCGCATAAGCGATAAACGCATCGAGCAATTCCTGAACACCAAAATTATTCATTGCCGATCCAAAAAAAACAGGGCTTAGATTTCCGTTCAAAAATTTCTGCTGATCAAAATCGTGCCCAGCGCCACTTAAAAGTTCCAACTCTTCTTTGAGTTGATCGAGCAATTCTTTCCCGACTTTTTCCTGCAGAATCGGATCGTCGAGATCGCTAAAAAATTCCTGTTCAAAATTTTTTGTTTTCTGGTTCGGATTAAAAAGACGGATTCTTTTATTTTTCAGATCATAAACTCCCTTGAACCGGCTTCCTTGGCCAATCGGCCAGGTCATAAGAGAGCAGGGGAGTTGCAACACTTTCTCAACCTCATCAATCAGATCGAACGGATTTCTCCCTTCCAAATCGAGCTTATTCATAAAGGTGATAATGGGAAGATTTCGATCGCGACAAACTTGAAAAAGTTTTTTGGTTTGAGTTTCAATTCCTTTAGACGAATCAATCACCATCAACGCACTATCAACTGCCGTTAACACCCGATAAGTATCTTCACTAAAATCCTGATGTCCCGGAGTATCTAGAAGATTGAATTCATGTTTTTCATAAGAAAATTGCATAACAGAAGAGGAGACTGAAATTCCACGCTGTTTCTCAATTTCCATCCAATCGGATTTGGCAAAATGAGTCGCTCTTTTCGCTTTTACGACTCCCGCCATATGAATCGCATTTCCGAAAAGAAGCAGCTTTTCAGTAATAGTCGTTTTTCCGGCATC
>CAZQOW010000307.1:0-1751 GCA_964595045.1 uncultured Pseudomonadota bacterium | reverse complement strand
TGATGAACGAATCTTTTAATAAGTTTTTTAATAAAAAACCGGTCTCCTACATCCTCATACTGTCGATATTTCTTATTATTATTTTTTCTTATCAAAACTGTGGCCAACGAACCAATACCGTAGATTTGACCACCCCCCAAACACCAACAGTAGGGATAACACCAACAATTCCTGACCCACCATTTGTTCCAAGTGTTCCTGGAAATATTGCTATTTCAGGCGTAGTTCAAAAAGGTCCATTTCTTACCGGAAGCGGAAAAATCTTTGAACTTGATGAAGGACTGCAAAAACCAGTCAATGGAAGAACCTATGCATTATCTCTTTCTCAAGATGGCAAGGGTAGCTTCAAAATAGAGGCCCCTATTCAATCCCGATATATAAGAATTGAAATGACAGGAACATATTTAAACGAAGTAACAGGATTAAAAACTACAAAAGAGGTAGTTGATTTTGCTCTAAAACGCTTGACTGACTCAGCAAAAGCCCTTGATTCACTTGCCCACCTTGCTGGAAAAATCCACTTTAAAAAAGGTTACTCTTACAAAAAACAACGCTAATGATTTTAATAGATAGTTGTGTCTGGATAGATTGGTTGAAAGGGAAACAGACTCCAGCGGTGAATCGCTTGTTGCAGATTCAACAATCTCGCGAACCGGCCATTTGTATTAATTCAATTGTCTATTTCGAGGTTTTACGAGGCATCCGTTCTGATTTAGAAAGAAGACAGGTACAAAGAGACTTTGATCTTATAGAAAAAAAGGAACCTTCGTATTCTAATTTTTCTCATTTGGTAAAAATGTATATTGAATCGACAAAAAAGGGATTCACAATTCACAAATTGGGGGATTGGTTGATTCTAAAAACAGTTTTAGATCACTCCCTTACTCTTTTAACTTCCGATCAAGACTTTTTTAGACTACAAAAAACAATTCCATTTTTATTGGATTCTTTTTAGCAACTTTCTTAAAAATTGACTAAAACTCGAAATTAAAAGAAAAATAATTAATTTAAATTCAAAGCACTATATATTAATAGCTAAGGAAATCTTATGCATGCCACAGAAATCCGTGAAAAATTCCTAAAATATTTCGAATCAAAAGGGCATTTGCGAGCCCGAAGCTCTTCTCTAATTCCCTCTAACGATCCAACGCTCTTCTTTACCAATGCCGGAATGGTCCAATTCAAAAACATTTTTTTGGGACTCGAAAAATTCTCTTCGAAACGGGCAACCACCAGTCAAAAGTGCATGCGGGTTTCCGGAAAACATAATGATTTGGAAAATGTCGGGAGAACTCATCGTCATCACACCTTTTTTGAAATGCTCGGAAATTTCTCTTTCGGCGATTATTTCAAAAAAGAGGCGATCGAATTTGCCTGGGAATTTTTGACTCACGAGATGAAGATAGATCCAAAACGATTATGGATTTCTGTATTTCGAGAAGATGATGAAGCGGCAGAAATCTGGGAGAAAAAAATTAAAATTTCTCCCGATCGAATTGTTCGTTTAGGTGAAAAAGATAATTTCTGGAGCATGGGCGAAGAAGGACCCTGTGGACCTTGCACCGAAATTCATTATGATCATGGAGATAAAGTTGGATGTGGAAAGCCCGATTGTGGCGTTGGCTGCGATTGCGGAAGATATATGGAGATCTGGAATCTCGTCTTCATGCAGTTCAATCGCCAGCTGAATGGTGAAATGACACCGCTCCCCAAACCGAGTGTTGATACCGGTATGGGGCTTGAACGACTTG
>CAZQOW010000306.1:0-1762 GCA_964595045.1 uncultured Pseudomonadota bacterium | reverse complement strand
ACCCGATCGCGAATCAAATTCTGATTTACAATTTTAATGTGATTACTCCCAACGCTAGCGCTTTGATCGGCTCTCCTATTGTTCCTCCGACCGTAGGATCCACCATTGACGCCAATACAATTCTAACTGGTTCTGTTCAACAGGTTGCCGCAGCTACTTTGTCTACTAATCAGATTGTCGGAACCATCACCCAATCGAGTGGTGATTTGGCAGTGGTGGATGTTGCAGTTGATTTATCTAGCTACTCAGCAGTGCGTGTAACGGTTTTAAGTGGTTTAGGTGCTTACGGAGTCGACATTCTAACGGATGCTTCAGGAAATGGAAATATCTGCTATTTCGTCTCGGTCAGTGCGGGCGCGTTAAGTCTGGTCAATGTCACAAACAATCAATACGCTGGACAAATTCTTTAAGATCTATTCATTTCACTTTCTCTATTCGCTGTCCGCATCCTCCCCAAAATAAAGGGAGGAAAGAGGGGTAAAGGCGGAGCGAATTCTCAAAGCACTCCCTTTTTCTTCTCTAATGCCAAAATCCAACTTTATACAAAAGGTCTAATACCATCTCTGAGTTTTATGCCGAATCCATTTCCAGATAATAATTGCTAACGGTCCGACCCAGAGAAATAAAAAAATCGATGTTCTTGTATCTCTTCTTGAGGGGAAGATCAAAGCGCATCCACTGCTCAAGGGTTGTAAAATAGAATCGATCCCACTCGAAGGAGCGGTATAGTCATAATATGTATAACTGTAGCCCAAGGTTGCTCCCAAAAAAACGACCAAAAGCAAAACTAAAAATCCTACTAATCTCTTATTCATTTTTACCTCCCTTTTACAAAGAGAGACTTTTTTTAAATCACACAACAAAGCCTTCTTCGTTCTCTGTCAGCTAAGAGGAGCAATTACTCTGCCACTCCGCTTTAAGAAAAAAGATTTAAGACTCTTAGAGGATTGGAGAAAATTGAAAGAAAAGGGTGTTAAGAAAAGAAGAAGAGCAAAAGAAGGATAGGTTAACGTTTTGACATACAACGGGTAAAGGTTAACTTTCTAACTCAATAAACTGTTTTAAAGTTGGAACCACGACATTTTGAAATCCATGTCCTTGAAGAGTCGTTGCCAAAGCAAGCGACTGCTCTTCATCTCCATGAACAATAAAAATCCCCTTTAACCGTTTTCCACAAGCCTCGGCAAACTCAATCAACTCTGTCTTATCAGCATGGGCCGAAAAGGAGTTGATAATTTCGACTCGGGCATTCAAATCTCTCTCCACTCCGAAAATGCGCACCCGTCTTCTTTTCTCAACAAGACGCCTACCAAGCGTATGCTGCGCCTGATAACCAATGATAAGAATCGTATTATTCGGATTCTCCATATTGTTTCGAAGATGATGAACAATTCGTCCTCCTTCGCACATTCCGGAAGCGGAAATGATAATCATCGGCTCCGATTTATAATTTAAGGCACGACTTGATTCGCTGTCGGTCAAATAGACGAGATTTTTAAACCCAAAAGGGTCGCCGTTTTTTTCGATGAAACTTCTCGTCTCCGCATCGAGACAATCGGGATGCAATTTAAAAATATCAGTGATCGAAATCGATAAAGGACTATCGACATAAATCGGAATTTCAGGAATCATTTTCTCTTTTGTCAATTGATGGAGCGTAAACACAAGCAGCTGGGTTCTCTCGAGCGCAAAGGATGGGATAATCAGCTTCCCTTTTCTCTGATAAGTTTCATTCACCACACGAGCCAATTCATGCTTCATC
>CAZQOW010000305.1:0-1777 GCA_964595045.1 uncultured Pseudomonadota bacterium | reverse complement strand
CGAGCGGATCTTTCGAATAAATTTTTACTTGGGCATAGTCGCCACGAGTTAATCGGACAACGAGTTGGTCTTTAAGATCGATTGCGGGTAGAATTTCCATAAAATTTCCTAAGGGTAGTCACGACTTCAGTCGTTCTACTTTGAACGGTCACAAATTTAGTTTTTTTAACATCGTCATTCCTGCAGACTTTTGGGCAGGTATCCCCTGATCCAATGATTGCGTAGGGGGATCCCCGACAAAAACAGTCGGGGATGACAGCGAGTCAAAATGTTAAATCTTAAATTACTTTAAAACCTTCTTGTCTCGCCGCTTTCACAAGATTTTGATCAAAAGTAATAAAATGTTTTTCTTCCGGTTGATCCCGAAAAGCGACTAGTGCGGCTGCCAGCTGAAGTGCATCAGCTGCCCGAAGAGAATGGGTTGCGAGCAGACGATGAGCACGCAACTTGATCGACTCTTTGGGCAAGACCTCTGACCAGCTCGATTCTAGCTGGTTCAGTTTTTCTTGTGGGATCAACAACTCCTGATCGGATAATTTTCCTTCTCGATATTTACGAAAGAGTGCAGACAACACCTCTGTGGCTGTATAAGTCCAGACCAAAATTTGAGAATCTTCTTTTAACAGATTTTCACAAAGTTTCGATTGTTCTTCTTGAATGATGAGAGGAACAATCGCGGAAGAATCCCAAAATTTCATCTTGTCAGCTTCCTCTCTTCTAGCAAGGTTTCCAAAACCCCTACCCCTTTTTTGCCGAATGGAATCAGAGTTTCTTTCAGCTTGGATTTTCCTCTTCGAATAATCCCCTCTGATTCGAGTTGGACTAGTTGATCTTCTTCCTGGAGTAAAGCAGGAGAATAAGGGGAGAGAGCGGCAATTGGCAGATTATGATCGACCACGATAATAGTTTCTCCCTTTTTTACATACCGCAAGAATTGGCTCAATTCGTTTTTTAAAGTAGAGACATTTACTTTTTTCATAGCCTTATGATAGCTATAAGCATAGCTATGTCAAGGCTATATTTTGGCTATACAAATCAAGATGAGCGGTTTTCGAATTGAATTGTCATTCCACAGGCTTCTTCAGCGGGCATCTCCTCATCTAATTGTTGAGTAAGGGATCCCCGATTAAAGCATTCGGGAATGACAGGCGTTTAAAGTGGTTCTTTTATTTTGCGATGGCGATAGATTGATTTAAGAGATTTTTGGAAAAGAAATTCGAATGAAAAAACCAGTATTGTCTATATTTATAGCCTCAATTTTTCCACCCATCGACTTGGTCATCATTTTCGCCATGGCAAGCCCGATGCCTGTGCCTTTGGTCTGGCGGGTCAACTCGTTTTCGACTCGGTAAAATTTTTCAAATATTTTCTTCAACTCGTTGTCAGGAACGCCAGGACCATTGTCTCTCCATTCCACAATAAAAGAATTTTCTGTTTCTATTCCATTTAATTCAATTGTTTTGTTTTCCGATTTGGAAGCGAATTTCAGGCTGTTCTCTAAAAGGATTAGTAGGATCTGCTTTAAAGCCTCGCTGTCGTAAGAGATCGTTGGGATTTTGTCAGGGAAAGAATAGTAAAACTTGAAATTTTGTTCCTCGGTTATTTTTTTAAACTCCTTTGCAAATTCCTCAAGATCTTGCTTCGGAGAGTCGATTTTCGGATCGATTTTATAAGTCTGCTTTTCAAGACGAGCGAGTTGTAAAACATTTTCGATCAAGCGAGTCAGTCGTCCACTTTCTTTGTTGATTTGATGAAAATATTCCTGCTTTTTTTCGGG
>CAZQOW010000304.1:0-1792 GCA_964595045.1 uncultured Pseudomonadota bacterium | reverse complement strand
AATGGGGAGACACTTTCTATCATACGACAGAACAAAAAATGAATTACGCAAATTTCCCCCTCTGGCATTGGACAAATAGTTTATCGAATGAGAAAATAATTCTTGTTGTAATTGAAGGAGATGACCAACTTCGTAAAAACCCTGATCGTCTCAAACTAGAGCAAAAAGGGATTCTTAGAAGTTTTGACTACTCTGATGATCTCATCGGGTTTTTCGTCATCCATCGAAATGAAACCTTAAAACAGGGAAAAATCTTAAGCTCTCCTTTAGAAGATTTTATTTTGCAGGTACGAACCAATTAATTTCTTTTATATAAAGGAAACTCTCTTGATTAATCTTTTTTATCATATTAACTACATCCCCAACATGAAAATACAAACACTCGATCAAAGCCTGAAATGCCCGACCTGCAAAGCCCAGCACCTGGTCAAAACCTGCCGCAAACTGATGAATTTTACCGCCGGAGAAATCACTTTTTTCTGCCGGAATTGCCGAACAAAAATCGGTTTTCTCAATTTTGGAAGATGGAATTCTCTACATCATCTTTATCTGAAAAAATTGGAAGATAAAATTTCAGGAGAGGGGAATAGAAATCGAGATCAACGAAGAAGAGAATTTAGAAGATAGTTTTTTTAGCTCCGCAATTTTTCGTAAACCTTTTTCGCCAACTTTTCGCTCATCCCTTTTACAGCTGACAACTCTTCGATCGGTGCCTGTGACATTTTTTGAACTGTTCCAAAATGTTTGAGCAGGTTTTTTTTCCGCCCTGGCCCAATCCCTTCAATATGGTCGAGGATCGAAGACAACGATTCTTTCCCTCTCAACGATCGATGAAAGGTAATCCCGAAACGATGCGCTTCATCTCTCAGCTGAACAAATAAATGAAGTTCAGAAGAATTCGGTTTCAGGATAATGGGATCTTTTCGATTCAAAAGAAAAATTCTTTCAGGTCTTTTTTCATCTCTCTCTTTCGCCAGTGAAACCAAATCCACATTCAAAACATTTTTATCTTTCAACGCCGCTTCTGCTGCCCCCAGTTGCCCTTTCCCTCCATCAATAATTATTAAATCAGGAAGTGCCCAATTTTCCTGGTTCAGCCTACGAACTAAAACTTCATAAATCATCGCAAAATCATTTGCCTGATCGACTGTTTTGATTTTAAATTTCCGATAAAACTGCTTTGCCGGTTTTCCATCGATAAAACAGACCATCGATCCGACTGCCAATTTTCCTTGAATATTTGAAATATCATAACATTCTATTTTTCTTGGTAATCTCGATAAATTCAACATTTCCTGAAGATTGGCTAGCACCTCTTCTCTCGCTTCATCGCTCAGCAATTCTCGTTTTAGTTTCTCTTCAGCATTTCGATTTGCCATTTTAATCTGCTCAAATTTCTCCCCTTTTTCTGGCGGTTTTATGACGACTTTACTTTTTTTAATTTCAGAAAGAATTTCCTGAATGGAGATCTGATCTTCGAGAGAATAAGGAATTAGAATTTCTTTGGGGATCAACAGAGCTTCCTTATAGTATTGCAAAAGAAAACTCGATAAAACTTCCTTCGATTCTTGTGGAGTTCTAAAAAAATAATGTTTTCGTTCAGAAAAATTTCCATCCCGATAAAAAAGAATCACCAAACTAATTCTCTCTCCTTCTCGGTAAAAGCCGATCACATCCTGATCCGAGCCCAATCGATTCGCCACCTTCTGTTTTTCAAGCGTCACCTCAATCGCTGACATCAAATCTCGAACTCGCGCCGCCTCTTCAAATTGAAGATTTTCAGAGAATTGAT
>CAZQOW010000303.1:0-1802 GCA_964595045.1 uncultured Pseudomonadota bacterium | reverse complement strand
AATTGGCTTAAAAATGTGGCAAAAATGCTAAACGGCTTAGAAATTTCCGTTGGATAAGATGGGGATAAAAATCGACTCGTTGCTATTTATTAGGATTAAACACTACAAGCTTGGGGAGAGTTGTCTCCTTTGTAGAACAACCGAAAATAGGCGTTTTTAGAGGGTTTACACTGGATAAATTTTGGAAGAATGTCGATTTAATTCAAAAGTTTTGGACTGTTTTAATAAGAACTTTCACATTCTCTACCGGTGTTGAAGGTAAAATTCCATGTCCCAAATTAAAAATATGGCTCTGATTTTCAGGAATTTTTTGAAGAATTCTCTTAGTCTCTTCCTGAATCTTTTTTGGTGAAGCAAACAGCAAACAGGGATCCAAATTGCCTTGCAGAGCGACTCTGTTTTTAGCGATCGAAGATGCCCATCCCAAATCCATCGTCCAATCGAGACTAATCACATCAGCACCGCACGAAATAATCTTTTCCAAATATTGCCCCGTTCCTTTTGCAAAAAAAATCACCGGAATATTTTTCCGCTTTAAATTCGAAATCACTTTTTGAACATACGGAAAAGAGAATTCAAAAAAATGATCACTCGATAAAATCCCTCCCCACGAATCAAAGATCTGAATTGCCTCAGCGCCTGATTCAATCTGATAATTCAGAAGATCGCTGACCGCTTGGGTCAATGAATTCAACAATCGATGAGCCGATTTTTTCTGATCATAGATAAATTTTTTCACCTGCAAAAAATCTTTGTTCCCCTGACCTTCAACCATATAGGCGAGCAACGTCCAGGGAGAACCGGCAAATCCGATCAGTGGAACTTTTCCATTCAACTCTTTTTTGACGAGTCGGATTGCGTTTCCCAAATAATCATAAGCTTTTTCTGGTTTGGGAATTTTGATTCTTTTTAAATCGGAGGTTTGTCGAATCGGCGGAAAAAGCCTTGGCCCCTGCTTTTCTTCGATCGAAAGCTTCATTCCCATCGCTTCAGGAACAATGAGAATATCAGAAAAAATAATCGCTGCATCCACTTTTAAGATGTCAATCGGCTGGAGAGTCACTTCAGCTGCCAGTTCTGGGGTTTTACAGAGTTTTAGAAAAGAAACTTTTTCACGGACTTTTCGGTATTCAGGAAGATAGCGACCTGCCTGACGCATAATCCAGATCGGCGTTCGTTCGGTTTTTTCCCGAAAGCAGGCCCGGATGAAAAGAGAAGATTCCTGTTTTTTTATTCCTGTCTTCTCATTCCTGTTTTTTAATTTCTCTCTTTTCATTCTCGTCTTTCCATTTTTCCCTTCTGATTTCTGTCTCCTGTTTTCTGACTTCTAAATCTGATACGTCAACTCTCTCCCCTCCCAGATCACCCGAATCTTGATCCCTTTTGGAGAATGTCCCTGAAGTGCTCCCCACGACATCGCGAGAGTTTCTAATTGATGTTCGGCACTCATTTTTTCCGATCGACCGACTACAATTTCATCGACTTCCAGCTCACTCGCCACTTTCGAAATAGCGAAGAGTGGATCTTTTGCAGAGACGAGAATAGGGGTTACTTTTTTACCTGCTGTTTCTGCAAGGCTGACCACATAAGTCAAAAGAGACTGCTCTTCAGGATACAAAGTCGACAAATCCCCCTCGATTTCGTAAGGCTGGGTCATCTTTGCCGTCATGATGATACAATCGGTATCGTCTGGATCGAACTCTTCCAACGCTTTCTTGGCATGATAAAGATTGTGGGGATCACGAGCTGTAATCAGAATTCTTTTTGCGGCTGTGAGTCCGCAGCATTGCGGAGTAAGTTTT
>CAZQOW010000302.1:0-1834 GCA_964595045.1 uncultured Pseudomonadota bacterium | reverse complement strand
CAGAGCCGTTTGCTGATTGCCCGTTTGATGCTGAAGCCAGCCAATCTTTTGGTGCTCGATGAACCGACGAATGATCTTGATCTTGAAACGTTGAATATTCTGCAAGAATGTCTGCTCGATTTTCAGGGGGCGATTATTCTTGTCACCCACGACCGTTATTTTCTCGATCAGGTGGCGACAAAAATTCTCGCGTTTCATCCTATTCAAGAAATTGCTTCTACAAAACTTGAGTATTTTGCCGATCTGTTTCAATGGGAAGATTGGTTCAAAGAAGAACAGAAAAAATTCAAAAACCAACAATCGAATGCAAAATCAAAAACCGACAATGGTTCGAAAACGAATCCTCCCAAAAAAAGAAAATTAAGTTTCAAGGAACAATTTGAATTTGAACAGATGGAAAAAACGATTCATCTCGCCGAAGAAGAACTTCAAAAATTGATTGAAGAAAGTGAACATGCCGAGAACAGGACTAATGCAATCAAACTAACTGAGCTCACCCGAAAAATAGCTGAAAGTCAGACTAAAATTGAGAAAATGTATCAAAGGTGGGCAGAACTTGAAAATTTGCAGAGTGAGTAATTTGCTTTGATCATTCCGAAAGAATGATTTAAAAAAGAAGAATGGCTGATTTATTAGGGATTTCTCTAGATTCTATTGATCCTACGGTTTCCCGTTTGCAGGATCATCCAGCTACAAGAAAAGAGGATGAAAGAAATCCTGATTCACCCAGTGAGATAAAACCGCCCTCCGTTGTTCCAAAATTTATTAGGCCGTTGCCATTGATAGCCCGTAAACCTAATTTTCATTCAACCTCTTCCTTATCTAGAGCAGGTGAAGCTTTACTTTGGGCAGGGATTTTATCTCTTGCAGGTGGAATAACAGTTGCCGGGGGAGGTGCCATTGGAGATGTTACACGTTCTCTGAATGGAGAGGTGATGAATCAAACAACTCCTGCCGGTTTGGGATTAGGAATTGGCGGATTTAGTATGATCATTGCAAGTTTTGGAATCATGGTAGCGAATCAGAAATGAAATAGGAGTTTATGAGATGAGACTAAAATATCCTTGTTTGAAAGTAGCTGACTGGAAATTTTGTGCGGTGGTTCGAGGAATGCCTCGTGCCGAAGTTGTTCCTTCTGAAACTCCGGGTTCTCCTGTGCCTCTAGTTTTTACAAGAGGAGATAGAGAAAGGTTTTCAGCGATAGGAAAAATAGAACAGGCTTCGTTGATTGCTCATCAATATCAAATATTTCGAATAGGAGAAGGGATCATGAAAGATGTTCGACTCCAGTTGAATCTTGGGAGTCGTTCTGCCGATTATGCTTCAGGTATAAGACTTTATTTTCCAGTTTTGTTTACTCCTAGAATCGATCAGACAAATTTTGGGCTGGTGGGTATTCCAAATTTAAATTTTCGATTAACTGAACTAAAATAAATTTTAGCGAAACAAACAGATCAATCCAAAGAAAATAATCAAAAAACTTGAAAAGAGAATCGCAATCGATGAATAGAGAGAGTGAAGTTGCAGATAAGAGTCTGTGGGGTTTTGAGGATTATATTTGATCTCAACTGAATCCGAAAATCTTTCAATGAATTTTTTTCTATTTTTATAAGAGCTGGTGATCCAACCAAAAGGATAAATTTTATTTCCTTCATACTCTTTTCCGTTTACCGAATAGCGATATTGAACAAAGCTTTCGTATCGAAACGCGGGTGGGCCCAAAGAACCAGATTTTGAGGTCAGTTCCACCTCTTTTTTGATCAACTTTCCATTGACCACTTTCCATTTTTTTAATCGAAAATAGCTGACCAGCAATCGAACTCCAGTGATGAAG
>CAZQOW010000301.1:0-1844 GCA_964595045.1 uncultured Pseudomonadota bacterium | reverse complement strand
TTCTTAATCATATTAGCAAAGAGGAAACAATATCATTTGTAAAAAACCGCCCCTCTTCAGTCACAGCAAAATGGTCTTGATCTAGCTGAACCCATCCTTTGGTGATGAAAGAATTCATGATTTCACGATAAATTCTAAAATTTTCTTCTCCAAAATGGGAATAGTATTCCGAGATGGCAACCCCCTCTTTTAATCTTAATCCCATCATCCAAAATTCTCCCTGAGCTGTTTTTAGGTCAATTTTTTCTTTTAATAATCCTGAATCTTTTTTTTCAACCGAAGCCAAATAGTCTTTGGGGGTTAAAGGATTAGTCCATCTCCATCCATAAAGTTTAGTGTCAGCAGCCGAAAACCATCGGCGATTCAAAAATGAAACTGCTCCGGCTCCAAACCCGAGATAATCCTGGTATTTCCAATAAGCAAGGTTGTGACGAGATTTTTTATTCGGAAGAGAAAAGTTCGAAATTTCGTAGAGAGAATAAGCTTTTTTCTCCAAAAACTCCATTCCTCGTTGATACATCTCGGCTTGAATTTCATTTTCAGGAAGGCGAATGTCCCCTTTTCGCTCTTGTTCGTTGAGAAGAGTCCCTTTTTCCAAAGTCAGATTATAATAAGAGAGATGGGCAGGATGCAATTCGACCGCTTTTTTGATATCTTCTAGAACTTCTTCTGTCGCCTGATCGGGAAAGCCGAACATCAAATCGATGTTGAAATTGTCAGCCCCGATTTGATGAAAAATTTTCAGAGTCTCTTCTGCTTCATCGCCGGTATGAAGACGCCCCAAGGGAGAAAGATAGCGATTTTGAAAACTTTGAACTCCGACAGAAAAACGATTGATTCCTGCCTTTAAAAAATCCTTTAAATTTTGCTTAGTGACCGTTTTCGGATTTACTTCCAGAGTTATTTCACAATCGGAAGAGAGATCAGAAATATCTGAGACTTTTTCAATTAATTTTTCGATCGCTTGGGGAGAAAAGAGAGAAGGGGTTCCTCCACCAAAAAAAATCGATGGGGTTTCGAATTTTGAAAAAGTTGTTTTTGCCGACGCGATCTCTTTGAGAAGTCCCTTTAAATATTCAGATTCATAAGGTTCCGCTGAGGTAACCGGATAGGAATTGAAATCACAATAATGACATTTATAAAGACAATAGGGGATATGAATATAGATGGCGATTGGGAGCATAATTTTAGCAATAGACTTTCAGATTTTAATTTTTGTTTTGAACGGATCGCTTAAACAAATCTTGTAAAAATGAACAAACTCCTTTATTTAGTACATTAGCCAATAGATCAAACTTAACTCATCATCCTTTACCGATCTTCATAACCATTTCGGAGGGTTCATGTCACTTTTAACCGATAAAATCAAAGAGCTGATTTCGAGTGAATCACAAGATGCTTCTTTATTAAAAGAACTCCGCGGAAATAAAAAGGGGATCGTCATCAGCATCTGTTCCCAAAAAGGGGGAGTTGGCAAAACAACCACTGCGGTGAATTTGGGGAGTGTCCTTGCAAAATTTTACCGTCAAAAAGTGTTGGTTTGTGATCTGGATCCGCAGGGACATGTGGAAAAGTCGATTGGAAATCTGATCCCAGACGGAGCTGAATATTCTCCGTTATCTCACATTTTTGCGAAAAAGAAGGGGAATATTTTGAATGCAATTATTGAAACGGAACTTGAAAACTTATCCATCACACCCGGAGACAAAAATCTCTATGAAACTGAAAGTCTGTTAGCGGCAAAAATTGGGAAAGAGTTTTTTCTTCAGGAAGCAATTCAGATCGCCCGAACCCATTACGATTTGATTTTGTTTGATTGTCCCCCGAATCTTGGAAATTTGACT
>CAZQOW010000300.1:0-1864 GCA_964595045.1 uncultured Pseudomonadota bacterium | reverse complement strand
ACCAAAATATGTTTGATTTCAGGATGTTTATAAATCTCGTCGTAAACGTAGAGGATGGCACCTCCAGGATAACCAAAAACAAGATCGACCCCTAATTATTTCATCTTTTCATTTACTTTTTGGGCGCCGGTTTGTTTAATAAATTTTTGCGTTAATAAAAATTGTAGGGGCGACCCGCCGGGTCGCCCCTACCGTAAAACATTGATTATGATTAATTCTTATCGATATCTCTCTAAAATCTGCTCAATCTTTCTTTTACCACTCAATTTCTCTAATTGAAGCTTTTTCTTTTCTTGCTGATCGGGGGGAGTTAAGAAAGGTTTATTGTCTAATTTCTCAAGTCGCTGTTCAAACTTTAGATGCTCGCTCCAGAGATTTTTTAATTCGGGAACCTCTGAGACGAGACGATTGACTAACTCTTGATCTTTTAATTCCATAAATCCTCCTTATTTTTATAAAAGGTGATTCAAGGTTAAACAATAATTTTTGCTTCCTCCTTACTTTTTTTATCAGTTAAAACGATTAGCCCTGTACCTCTTTCTTATATTAGAGAACCTATTTCTTTTTCAAGTCAAGATTCAACCTTTTTTTAAGCGTAATTCGGCCTCTGAGGCTCGTAGATACTCCGGAACGAGGTTTTCCGCTCCTTTTAAAAACTCCCCTTTTTGAATTTGCTTGAAAGCTAGCTGGGCGAGAACGGAAGCTTTGATCGTATCGAAGGAAATCGGAAGAATCGTTTTCTTCTGTTTCGGAAATACATCAATGAACGATGAATATTTTCTTGCTCCTGATCCTAAAAAGAAAATTGGCTCATCTGAATTCAAAAAATGCTCTTTTAATCGATCAAAAAAAATTTCAGGAGATTCTCCTTTTTGCTCAAGGATATTAAGATATTCGGAAGAATTATGTCGATAAACGGCTGAAAAAATCTCATCCCTTCGTGCATCGATCATCGGACAGATCAAACCTTCTTCTCGAACCGAAGCGGCAAGAACTGATAAAGTTGAAACTGGCACCACCGGCTTTTCTGAAAGTAAAACGATTCCTTTCAAAAAACTTAGCGCGATTCGAACTCCAGTAAATGAGCCTGGGCCAATGGTCACAACAAATGCTTCTATTTCCGATAAAGAGATTTTTGTTTCAAGGCAAGCTTCGTGTAATTGGGAAGTAAGCTCTGCAGTATGACCCGACTTTGGATGCCAAACCGATTCAAATAAAACGATTTCATTTTCAGTCAACGCAATCGATCCAGATTCACTCGAACTATCTATCGCTAATATTTTCACAATTACTTTCTCCTCATTACTCAATCAAAAAGAAAGAATTGAAGAAAAGTATTTTAATTTTTGACCGGCAGATGAAAAACAAAGTTTGAGAAAGGAAACAAAAGCAGGATCACAAAAATTGAAATTTTTTCTCCTTCAATTCTTGTAGAACTACTAGAACCAGCTCACTACTTTATGAAATAGTTTTTCAATTCCCCAGATCGAATTGATATCGTTAAACGTGACCAAAATCATGAGAGTAAATAAAAGCGCCATTCCGATCTGTTGCGCAATCATTCTTTTTCGGATAGAGAGTGGTTTGCGGCGAATCGCTTCATAACCCATGAAAAACAGATGTCCACCATCGAGTACTGGAATGGGGAGAAGATTCAAAACCCCCAATTGAATACTGAGAAAACTTAAGAAATAAATAAAGTCGCCAAATCCTGACTCTGCTGCATTGGCTGTCGCTTGGGCTATCTGAATTGGTCCTCCTAAGGTTTTATAGGAAAGCTGCAAACTGAAAAGTTTTTTCAAAACCTCCAGCGTCAGACCAAAAAGTCTTTTATATTCTTCTAATCCTTTTTTGATTCCACCGA
>CAZQOW010000299.1:0-1867 GCA_964595045.1 uncultured Pseudomonadota bacterium | reverse complement strand
GTAAAAGAAGCGGTTAAAAGAGTAAAAAATTTAGATCCCAACGAAATTGAAGATTTAATTGTCGGCTGTGCCATGCCCGAAGGAGAGCAGGGGATGAACGTCGCAAAAAACGTCGGGTTTTTGGCCGAACTTCCTAATTCAGTTGCTGCAGTTACGGTAAACCGATTCTGTTCTTCTTCTCTCCAAACGATTTTTGATGCGGCTCGCGCGATCATGGTCGGCGATGGAGATGTCATTGTCGCTGCCGGAATTGAAAGCATGTCGCATGTTCCGATGGGTGGATTTAACCCATCCCTCAATCCCAAACTCATGCAGCCTGGCATGCCAGATGCTTACATTAGTATGGGGCTCACCGCGGAAAACGTCGTTGAAAAATACAAAATCACCCGCCAAGAGATGGATCAATTTGCTTATGAAAGTCACCAAAAAGCGGTTGCGGCAATGAAAGAAGGAAAGTTCAAAAACGAAATTGTTCCGATTGAAATTTTTGTGAATGGTGAAAAAAGAATGATTGATACCGATGAAGGTCCACGCGCTGAAACCACCGTTGAAAAACTCGGAACCTTAAAAGCGGTTTTTAAGCAGAATGGTAGCGTCACCGCCGGAAACTCCTCGCCACTCACCGATGGTGCTGCTGCGGTTGTCATCATGAGCGCTGAAAAAGCAAAAGCTCTCGGAATCAAGCCTCTTGCCAGAATTCACGCAATGGCGGTTGCCGGTTGCGCTCCTGAACTGATGGGTATGGGGCCTGTGCCAGCAGTTCAAAAAGCTCTCAAACGAGCCGGAAAAAAGATTGAGGATATCGATATTGTTGAATTGAACGAGGCGTTTGCTTCTCAAGGGCTTGCGGTCATTAAAGAATTAGGAATCGATCGTAAACGGGTGAATCCGAATGGCGGGGCAATTTCCCTGGGACATCCTCTCGGTGCGACCGGTGCACGAATCATGACCACCTTAATCAACGATCTTTTTACTTATGATAAAAAATGGGGTCTTGAGACGATGTGCGTCGGAGGCGGTCAGGGCGCAGCTTGTATCATTGAACGATTGTAGAATTTTTTTGTAGGGGCGAACCTTGTGTTCGCCCTGACGACGTGGGAATTTTTTATATTATAATTATTTACAAAATTATAACGGCGAACACAAGGTTAGCCCCAACCATTAAAAAATGAAGAGGTTTTTCTCATGAAACAAATCAAAAAAGTGGCAGTGTTGGGTGCAGGGGTGATGGGTCACGGAATCGCGGCGCATTTGGCTGGTGCAGGAATTCCATCTTATTTGCTGGATATTGTCCCTCCCAAATTTGGGGATGACGATACGAAAGCAGGTCTTACCGAAAAAGATAAACGATTTCGAAATAAGTTTGCGCTTGCCGGAATTGAAGCGATCAAAAAATCGAAACCTTCTGTCATCTATACTCAGCGCGATCTCAAATTGATCACTCCAGGAAACTTTGAAGATGATTGGGAAAAATTGAAAGAGTGTGACTGGATTGTCGAAGTAGTCGTCGAAAGACTCGATATTAAGCAGTCAGTTTTTTCGAAAATTGAAAAAGTGATGAGAGAAGATACAATCATCAGCTCGAATACCTCGGGTCTTCCGCTCCACTCCCTCGTTGAAGGACGTACCGAACAATTCAAAAAGAATTTTTTGATCACCCATTTTTTTAATCCTGTCCGCTATCTCAAGCTGGTTGAAGTAGTCTCTTCGAAAGAAACCGATCCTAAAGTTTTAGAGGAGATGGTTCATTTCCTCGAAGAAAACTTAGGAAAAGGGGTCGTTTACGCCAAAGATACTCCCAACTTTATTGCGAATCGAATCGGCGTTTACGCCTTTATGGCAGCGATCAAGCGGGCGATCGAAGAAA
>CAZQOW010000298.1:0-1908 GCA_964595045.1 uncultured Pseudomonadota bacterium | reverse complement strand
TAAAAGTAGAGGTTCCTTGGGCATATACTTTGGCAATGCATGAATTCATTGAACGCTATATTGACGAACAGAAAGGTAAAGAAGAAAAAAATACTGAAACAATGGAAGAATTGATCGAGAGATCCAATTATTGGTGGCAATTATATGGAGCAAAAAGAATTTGTTAAAGTTATTTAAAATTTTTCAATGCATATAACGCCGTTTTCACAATTTCTTTTGCATTTACTCCAAAATATTCCCGAAGTTTTTCTCGGGATTCGCTCAATCCAAATCCATCAGTTCCAAGACTAATCAGCTTCCCTGGAATCCATTTTGCGATACTATCCGGCAATGTTCTGACATAATCAGAGGCAGCAATAAAAATTCCATTTTCCTCTTTTTTTAAACATTGCGTGAGATAAGCATTTCTCTTTTTCTTGGTAGGATTTTCCAGATTCCATTCTTCAGTCGCAATTGCATCCTGATAAAGTTGTTTATAACTTGTCACACTCCAGATATTGCAAAATATTTTATGCTCATTTTCGAGGATCGAAGCTGCTTTTAGCACTTCGTTCAAAATAGGGCCACTTCCCATGAGATTAACTGTTTGTTTTAATTTTTGTGCAGGTTTTCTTTTTTTTCCCTTCTCCTGCCCGGAGAAAGGGAAGGTCGATTGGAAGAGGTAGATTCCTTTTAAAATTCCCTCTTTTATTTTTTCTAAAGATGTACGATCCATAATTGGAATGGAAGGCATCGGATAATTCTCATTGTAGAGCGTAATGTAATAAATTAGATCTTCTTGCTTTTCAAACATCCTCTTTAATCCATCTTCAATAATGACCGCTAACTCGAATGCATAAGCTGGATCGTAGGAAGCAATATTTGGATAAGGATAAGCGAAGAGATGACTTTGTCCATCCTGATGCTGAAGTCCTTCGCCCGCAAGCGTTGTTCTGCCGGCTGTTGCGCCGAGCAAGAATCCCCGGGTTCGCATATCACCTGCAGCCCAAATCAGATCGCCAATTCGTTGAAATCCGAACATAGAGTAAAAAATAAAAAATGGAATCAGCGGAAGTTGATGAGCTGCATACGAAGTTCCGGCAGAAATAAAAGAACTCATCGATCCTGCTTCGGTGATTCCCTCTTCAAGAATCTGGCCATCTTTCGCTTCGCGGTAATAGAAGAGGTTTTCAGAGTCGACAGGAGCGTAGAGTTGTCCCTTCGACGAGTAGATACCGTATTGTTTGAAGAGCGATTCCATTCCAAACGTTCTTGCTTCATCCGGAATAATAGGGATGATTTTTTTTCCAAGATTCGGATCGCGAAGTAGCTGCGAAAGAATTCTGACAAAAACCATGGTGGTAGAAACCGATCGATTTGGTTCACCCTGATAAAACTCTTCAAATATTTTTTTATTATCAAGTTTGAGTGGAATCGATTTTACTTTTCGTGAGGGAAGATAACCTCCTAATTTCTGGCGATGCTCCTCAATATATTGAACTTCTGGACCATAAGCTGGAGGTTTGTAAAAGGGGGCTTTTGCCACCTCTTCATCCGAAATCGGAATTCCAAATCGGGTGCGAAAATCTCGTAGCTCATCTTCGTTCAATTTTTTCTGTTGATGCGTGATGTTTTTTCCTTCGCCCGCTTCTCCCAAACCGTACCCCTTGATTGTTTTTGCAAGGATGAGAGTCGGTTTTCCTACTGTTTCCATCGCTTTTGCATAAGCTGCATAAACCTTGATTGGATCGTGTCCTCCACGTCTTAACCGCTGCAGCTCTGTATCAGATAAATTCTCGACTAATTTTTTTAGGGAAGGATCCGTTCCAAAAAAATCATTTCGGATATAAGCTCCGCTAGAAACCGCATATTTTTGATATTGGCCGTCGACTACTTCTTGCATCCGTTTTTTTAAAAGTCCGTTCGTAT
>CAZQOW010000297.1:0-1955 GCA_964595045.1 uncultured Pseudomonadota bacterium | reverse complement strand
TGGAAAAACTTATCTCCTAAAAAAAGTTGAAAAAGAAGCCCAAAAAAGAGGGCTGAAAACCGCATTTTTTGATCTGGAGCAACCTGCTGATTTACTCGCATTTAATAAAGAAGATGTTGAATTGCTTGATTGGATTTGCAGTCTCGGAGATGTGGTATTCATCGATGAGTTTCACTATTTGAAGAACGCATCTCATCTGTTCAAAGCGATTTATGATCGAGGACATAAGATCAAGATCTTCGCTTCTGGATCTTCAGCGATGGAGATTCATACTCATTTGAAAGAATCTCTGGCAGGACGAAAACAGGTCTATACGGTTTATCCCTGTTCACTGGAGGAAACCTCTCAAGTCATTTCAGAGCATACTTTCGAGTATTATTGCCGTTTTGGCGGAATGCCGGGACTTGTCAACCTTGATTCAAAGGAGAAACGGCAAGCTTTATTGGTCGATATTCTACAATCCTATCTGTTGAAAGATATTAAAGCCCTCATCAAAGAAGAGAATATCCGAGCATTTAATAATCTTCTCTTTCTTTTAGCTCAATATCAGGGGTCGATTGTTCCAACTTCCAATTTAGGAAACGAGGTACGGCTGACAGCGATGACCATTGAGTCTTATCTGGAGATTTTAAATCAAACGCATGTGAGTTTCCCACTTCATAGCTTTTCTAAAAATTATGGAAATGAACTCAAAAAATCCAAAAAATATTACCATTATGATTTGGGAATACGAAATGCTCTGCTCAAAAATTTTGCTTCATTAAAAGGTCGAGAAGATTCTGGAGTCGTATTGGAAAGCTTTGTATTCTTGGAATTGCAAAAGAAATTAAATCCTGAGACGGAAATCCGTTTTTGGAGACTGAAAAGCGGAGAAGAGGTCGATTTTATCTGGATTTATAATCAAGTGCCTTACCCTATTGAGGTTAAGCAATCTTGGAAATTAGGAGAAATCCCAACTGGTCTAAAGGCGTTTCTCAATCGATATCCTAAAACAAAAAAGGCTTTCGTAATCAGTCAATCGGCAGAAGGGGAAGCCGAGTATGAAAAAACAAAAATTATCTATAAAAAATTCCAAAATACAGTTCACCTTGTAGAAGAGATACTAATCAGTTCATAATTTAGCCGACAATAAACTACCCCGCGGCAAGCCGACGGGGTATTAAAACCGCTGTCATTCTGAGGGAGGAACGACCGAAGAATCTCCCAAGTGCACTCGGGGGATCCTTCGTTCCTCAGGATGACAAACGCGGCAAGCCGCGGGGAATTGACCCGCAAAGATTAAGCGGCATATTTTGTTTCTGGCATTTGGAAGAAAGAGCGAATTCTCTCTGGGAGACGTTGCAAGGATTTCAAATGAGAAACACTCTTACTCATCATCTCGTCCATGCTGGTAATCACGGATCTGCCCAACTTGTTGTTCTTTAAATCATTCCAAACCTGCTCGTCAGGGTTTAGCTCGGGTGAATACGGAGGCAAATAAAATAACCTTAAATCGCCTCGATAATTCTCCATAAAAGCTTTGACTAGTTTGGCCTTATGGGCCGGATGTCCATCAACAATCAAAAAGATCGGACGCCTCGCCTTGATCATGAGTCGTTTCAGAAACTCGCAAAACTCCCTCGCCCCCACTTTCCCCTTCACCACCATAAAACGCATATCCCCTCGCGGGCTCACTGCAGAAATAATATTGAAACCATAACGTTTCCCCGTCGTCCGTATAATCGGCGTTTTCCCTCTCGGAGCCCAAGTACCCCCTGAATGAAAATCACTCCTCACTCCCGCCTCATCCTCAAAATAGATCTCAGCCCTATGGGCTCTCGCCAATGCCCGAATCTTCGGATATTCTTTCTTTAACCACTTCCTTACTAAACTGCCATTCTGCTCCTGAGCACGATAAAGAGGCCTCTGACAACTCAACCCCAACTCCGCTAGCAATCTCCCAATCGAGGGCAAAC
>CAZQOW010000296.1:0-2052 GCA_964595045.1 uncultured Pseudomonadota bacterium | reverse complement strand
TTCGGGGCGTAGCGCAGCCTGGTAGCGCACTCCCTTGGGGTGGGAGTGGTCGCTGGTTCAAATCCAGTCGCCCCGATTTTGATGGTTTTAAAAGTCCTGATAGAAAATTTTTTATTTTTTGTGATCCTATTTTTTACTTTTGAATAAAAATTTTTGCTTTACTTACCGGCCCAAAAAATAAAAAATTTTCTATCAGGACTTTTATTTTTTTTAGGCTTACTGATTGAAAATAGATAATTATGTTTATTCTCGTATCCAATGACGATGGCATTCAATCCAAAGGGATAAAACTTCTCGCCAAAAGCTTGAAAGAGATTGCCGAAGTTTTAGTCGTTGCTCCGGATCGAGAAAAAAGTGCTGCTTCACATTCACTAACTTTACACCGCCCGCTTCGAGTCAATAAAATTTCTCCCAATGTTTATACTGTTGATGGAACCCCTACCGATTGTATTACTCTGGGGGTTTACGAGATTAGTAAACGGAAGCCTGACCTAATCATTTCCGGGATTAACCGAGGGGGTAATCTCGGAGATGATGTGCATTACTCGGGAACGGTTTCTGCTGCGCTTGAGGGGGCAATCGCTGGTTTTCCGGCGATTGCCATTTCTTTAGTTGCAAGAGATCGTTTTCTTTTTGCCCCGGCGGCGAATTTCGCCGTGAAGATTGCTAACCGGGTTTATAAAGAGGGTTTGCCCAGAGGAGTAGTTTTAAATGTCAACGTTCCGAATCTTCCCGAAAATCAGATGAAAGGGGCGATTGTTACTAAATTAGGTAAACGAAATTACGGCGATATTATTGTTGAAAAAATGGATCCTCGCGGACGCCCCTATTACTGGATTGGGGGGGATGAAAATGGTTACGAAAATATTCCAGGTTCTGATTGTAATGCAATCCTTGAAGGAAAAATTTCAGTAACACCTCTGAAAGTAAACACCACCGATCATGGTTTTCTCCAAAAGATTAAAAAATGGAAATGGTAATGCCGCGCGGCAGCCTGTTCCGACTCTATTTCCTGAATATGCGATCGCTCGACGGAAAATGATCGAGCAGCATTTATTACCTCGTGGAATTACCGACAAAAAAGTTTTAGAAATGATGGAAAAAACTCCGCGTCATCTTTTTGTCGAGGACGCCTTGATTTCTCAAGCGTACGGAGATTCTGCCCTTTCTATCGGTTTTAAACAGACCATTTCTCAACCCTTTACAGTGGCGCTACTCGCTCAAAGTTTGTCCCTCAAAGGATCCGAACGAGTTCTCGAAATAGGAACCGGCTGTGGCTATCAAACCGCCATTTTGGCAGGGCTTGCTCAAAAAATTTACTCGATCGAACGTTTAAAGCCATTGGTTCTCAAGGCGAGAAGTAATTTGAAAAAATTAGAAATTAGAAATGTGATTTTAAAATATGGGGACGGAAGTCGAGGATGGGAAGAGAATGCCCCGTTTGAAGCGATCGTTGCTGCAGCGGTTTCACCGTCTGTTCCGAAACCTCTTCTTTCGCAATTGACGGATGGAGGAAGACTGGTGGTCCCGATCGAAAAAAATGGCAAGCAATATCTCGTTTGTGTTACCCGTGAGAAGGAGTCGTTTCGGGAGTCGGTCATCCAAGAATGTCGTTTTGTAAAAATGGTGGGACATCACGCCTTTGAAGAATCTAAGAAAAAATCTGTTTTTAATTTTTAGTTTTTTGTGTTGTCTGCTTTTTTTCAGCTCCTGTACCGATTTTGCGTCTATTTTTAGAAAAGGGGGATCTTCTCACTCAAAAGGCTCCTCAAAAAACCGACAAATTGCCGCCAAAAAGACGAGAGGGGGAAAAGGAAAAATCCTCAAAGGATTTTTTATCTGGCCCGTCGAAGGGGAAGTCAGCTCCGGTTTTGGTAGACGAAGTGGGCGACCACATGACGGAATCGATATTCGCGCCGATAAGGGGACTCCGGTATTTGCGAGTGCCGATGGAGAAGTGGTTTTTGCAGATAAAATGTCTGGTTATGGGAACTTGATTTTAATCAGACATTCAAATGATTATTTTACGGCGTATGCCCACAACAGTAAAAT
>CAZQOW010000295.1:0-2087 GCA_964595045.1 uncultured Pseudomonadota bacterium | reverse complement strand
GATTTAAGTTTATGATTATTTTGTATTCGTGAGCTTCTGATTGTCTAGTTGACAATCACCTGTCATATCAGGCAAGCCTTGGATATGGCTCATCCGAAAAAACAAGATCTTTTTTTGGAAGAAGTTTTCTCTTCTCAACACAAACATTATCTTTGGCTTAAATCCCTCAGCTATATAGAATATATTGGTTACCGAAAAATGGTGAAGTCGCTTTCCTACGATGAAATGGGGAAAGATACTTTTCAACATTTGAGCGATGAGATTCAACATAGTTTTATGTTGAGACGATTGGCGGATGATTTTAGGGGCGCAAGAGCGAGCGATCCTACAGAATCAGGAAAAATTTCCTCCATTGCTGAAAATTATTTCCAAACCCTCGATTCCAAAATTGGTGAATGGACCACCGATCTTTCCGGTTCGGAAAATCATCAACTCAGTTATTTGTGGACTAGTTATATTATCGAAAAGAGGGCGATGAAGGTTTATCCGCATTACTTTTCAAAACTTGATTCCTCTCCTCTTAAAACGACTATTCAAAAAATCATCAAAGATGAAAGCGAACATTTATCTTATCTCGAAAATTATATTCAAAAATTTTCAAAGAAATATTTAAATCATTCCTCCGATCTTTTCGTTTTGGAAGATCAGTTTTTCTCGCATTATCTTGAAGAAATGCAGAATATTTTTAAAGAATGACCTCTAAATCTGAACCGATTAAAACGCTTTCAAATATTGCCAGGATTCTTCAAAAATCCGATCCTGCTGAAAATCCGCTTGCTCACATTGTAGCGATGGTTCGTGAGCAGATGAATGTCGATGTCTGTTCGCTTTATCTCCTGCAAGATAAAACTCTAATTCTAGTTGCAACGAATGGATTAGATCCAACCTCGATCGGCAAAGTTCGTATGAAAGTTCAAGAAGGTTTGACCGGACTGGCGGTTGAACAGCTTCAGCCAGTGATTGTCAACGAAGCGAGCTTGCATCCACGATTCAAATTTTTTCCGGAAACAGGAGAAGAAAAATTTCATTCATTTGCAGCGATTCCACTTTTTGAACGGGATAAAGTGGTAGGTGTTTTGACCGTGCAGACCACCCTTCTTAGAGATTTTGAAACAGCTGAAATTGAACTTTTGAAGTTGATTGCGTTTCAGCTTTCGCCGGTCATTCATAATCTTGTCACCCTAGAAGTTTTGCAAACTGAAGAAAGAGAATCGAAAAAATCATTTCAGTTTAAAGGGATTGCGGTTGCGCCTGGTTTCGGAATTGGTCCTGCTTTCTTTCTGAGAACGAAACCGACTCATTTGCTTCTTTCTCAGGCCAAGAAAGATAAATCGAATCCAAAAGAAGAATGGAAAAAGCTGGCGATTGCTATTCAAAAAGCCTCTTACGATTTAATTGTTCTTGAGAAAAAACTGAGAAAAAAATTCTCGAAAAAAGAATCAGATATTTTTTACAGCCATCGAATGATTCTTTCCGATCCGAGTTTTTTGAAGAAGCTGAAATCTGAAACGCATAAAGGAAAAAGTGCTCTCGAAGCGATTGTTTCTTTGATCGATGAATATATTCATCAATTTCAAAAAATTGAAGATCCGCATTTTCGCGAAAGATCAGCCGATTTAGAAGACTTGAAAGAGAGAGTGCTTGAGCATCTCATCGAAGAAAAGCCTAAGAAAAAATCAGAAAATTGGAATGGAATTCTCATTGCTGAAACTCTCGTCCCCTCCGATGCAGCGAAGCTGGATGCCAAAAAGGTTTCGGGAATTGTGACTCTTCGAGGAGGGCCAACCTCGCATGCGGCGATTCTTGCGAGATCGCTCGGAATTCCAGCAGTGATGGGTGTTTCCGATCTTTTCTCAAAAGTTCAGCGGGGAGATTTAGTGATAATCGATGGAAATAAGGGGGAAGTTTACATTAACCCCGAACGTACCGTTCTCCGCGATTATGAAAAAACCCAAGAAGCGTATGCAGACCAAATCGTTCATCTGCAAAAGCTGGCGATCGAACCAGCAAAAACAATGGATGAAAGAAGAATTCATCTCGATGCCAATGTCGGTTTTTTAACGGATCTGAAAAAACTCCGTTATTTT
>CAZQOW010000294.1:0-2091 GCA_964595045.1 uncultured Pseudomonadota bacterium | reverse complement strand
CTTCATTTTCTCAAAATCGAATCGCGGAAGCCGGTTTTCATAACCCTCCACCTGTTCTACTTTCGCTTTTTTCGACTTCAAAACCTCGATCCAATCTTTTTTCCCCCCTTTTGCCTGAACCACAAGAAAATGTCTGTTTTTCAGCTGCAGTCTAGAAAAACTTTTTCCCAAATCATCCGAATTAAAGTTTTTAGGAATTAAATCGGCTTTAAAACCATACTTCTCTAACACTTTGGCCGACATTGAACCAACCACGGCTATTTTACACTTCGCCAAAGAACGGAAATCCTTTTTGAGAAATTTCAATCGATCAAAGAAAAAACGGATTCCATGCACACTAGTGAAAACAATCCAGTCATACTGTTGAATGTTTCGGATGGAAGCATCAAGCTTCTTGAATGAACGAGGAGGATGAATTTCGATCGTTGGGATTTGAATCACCTCGGCACCCAGCTCAGTCAATTGGGTAGCGAGAGACTCTCCCCTCACCCCAACGCTCTCCCCAGAGGAGAGAAGGAAAGAAGAATTCTCTCTCCTTGCAGAGATTTCTGGAAGCGCCCGCGTTACCACAATTCTTTTTCCAAAAAGCGGTTTTGTCTCAAACCAACTGATCTTTTCCCGAAGCTTCACCACTTTCCCAACCACTAAAATCGCGGGAGGCATGATTTTTTGTTTTTCTACAATCGAGGAGATTTTTTCAATCGTGCTGACCCAGGTTTTCTGCTTTGGATAAGTTCCCCAGCGAATCAGAGCACAAGGTTCTTGGGGATCACGCCCAGCCTTCATCAGCTGTTCCATATTCTTCCGAATCGTTTTGACGCTCATCAGAAAAACAAGCGTTCCCATTTTTGCAAGAGCTCTCCAATCAAGAGATTCAACATCAGAGGTCCCCTCTCCCTTTGAATGCCCCGTCACAAAAACCACTGTCGAGGCAAAATCGCGATGCGTGAGCGGAATTCCTGCATAAGCCGGAACCGCAATCGGCGAAGAAACCCCTGGAACAATTTCATACGGAATTTTTTCTTCCGCCAATCTCTCTGCCTCTTCCCCTCCTCTTCCAAAAATAAACGGATCTCCCCCTTTTAATCGAACGACCACTTTTCCTTTTTTGGCGGCAGAAACAATCTGATCTTCAATTTCCTTCTGTTCCGAACTTTTTCCTTCACCCCGCTTTCCAACATAGACGAGTTCGGCCTTGGAAGATGCAGAATTCAAAATTTGTGAATTGACCAGATTGTCATAAAAGATGACATCTGCCTTGGAGACAAGATGCAATCCGCGAACCGTGATTAATTCTGCATCTCCAGGCCCCGCTCCTATGAGATATACTTTGCCGACTTTTGAAGACATAATAAGTTATGGGTTATGGGTTATGGGTTATGGGTTACAAAATAAGTTTTTACTCATAACCCATAACTCAATACTCATAACTTCTTTTTTATTTTTCTCATTTCCTCCAAAATTTCCCCCGCCCCTTTTGAAAAAAGAATCTCACTCAAACTTTCCGCCAAAGATTCTGCCAACACTAAATCACCGCTAACTTCGTCTTGAATAAACTTTGTTCCAGTTGGATTCGCCAAAAATCCTCTCAACTTCAACTTATTATCGACAATTTCCGCATGCGCACCGACCGGCAATTCGCATTCTCCCTCAAGCTTTTTCGAAATTGCTCTTTCTGCATTCACGCAAAGAGCGGTTTCAGGATGATGAATAGGTTTCAGCAAATCTTGAAGATCCTCTTCTTCGGTTCGAATCTCGATTCCAATTGCCCCTTGTCCTGCCGCAGAAATGAGCGGAAGGAATTCAAAATGCTTCAAGGGAATTCCAAGCCTTTTTATGCCAGCATAGGCGAGAATAATTCCGTCAAACTCTTTCTCTTCCAGCTTTCGGAGGCGGGTGTCAATATTCCCCCGAAGATCTTTAATCTCTAAGTCAGGTCTCAATTGTAGAAGCTGAATCTTACGTCGAAGCGAACTAGTTCCGACCTTCGCCCCATTTTTCAAACCGTGTAGGGGCGACCCCAAAGGGTGGCCCAAAAAAATTTAAAAGTCAACAAAAAATTCGGTGGTGGCAACAATAATATGGCGACCC
>CAZQOW010000293.1:0-2115 GCA_964595045.1 uncultured Pseudomonadota bacterium | reverse complement strand
AAAATAACCTCGGACTGTCAAGTTCCGCCATGTTTATGGGAAGGTAAAACTAAAGGCTATTGGATAAATATGCTTTTAGTTCAAACAGGAGTTACGGGAACTTTACTTTCATTAGATGTTGTTCTTTTCTACTTCTTTTGGGAAATTATGCTTTTACCAGTTTTTCTCATTGCCCAAGCGTATCACCGACCGCTCTATCGTTGGTCCGATTGGAAAAAACCTCACTGGATCTTGATTCCAATCACCATCATCGGAATGATTCTGATCAGTTATACGATCGATTTTCTGATGGCATTTCAGCAGAAGATTTGGCCACTTCCCAAATTTGTCGAAGAGTTTCTTACCAACCTCGTCGTGATCAAATCGTGGAAAGATGCAATCATCAAAGGAATCGTGCTCGCCATCACTCCCGCTTTTTGTGAGGAAATTTTATTTCGCGGTTTTCTTCAAAATAGCTGGAAGAACCGATTTGGAACCAAATGGGCAGTTTTTTTGACCGGATTGGCTTTCGCGATTGCTCACACAAATCCGTGGTATTTTCATTTTTATTTAATTTTAGGAATTTTATTATCACTGCTGAAAGAGTGGAAAAATTCTCTCTGGATTCCGATTATTGCTCATGCGACGAATAATCTTTTTACTCTCTTCTATTCGGGTTGATTTCGATATTGCTCTTCCGCATGATATGAAGACCTTACAAACGGCCCACTCGCCACATGCTTGAATCCTAGGCTATTCGCCACAGACCCAATCTCTTCAAACTCTTGAGGAGTATAGTATTTCTCAATCGGAAGATGCTCTTTTGTCGGCGCCAAATACTGTCCAATCGTCAAAAGATCGCAGTCAGATTTTTCCCGTAAATCTTTCAAGGTTTGCACAATCTCATCCCAGTTTTCTCCGAGCCCGAGCATAATTCCTGACTTATTCGTCAAACCTTCTTTTTTCGCCTGCTCTAAAACGTAGAGAGAACGGGCATATCCTGCCTGTGGCCTTACTCTTTTCTGTAATCGTTCAACGGTTTCAAGATTGTGATTGAGGATATGCGGTCCAGCCTGAAAGACACGCTGAAGAGATTTTGCATCTCCTTTAAAATCGGGGATTAAAACTTCGACAATTAAATTTGGATCAGAAGCTCGAACTTTTTCAATCGTTTGGGCAAAGATTTCAGAACCTCCATCCGGCAGATCATCCCGGTCGACTGAAGTGATCACGACATGTTTCAGATGAAGCTTTGAAACCGCTTCAGCCACTCTCGAAGGTTCTTCAAAATCGGTTTGGAGAGGACGCCCGGTTTTCACCGCACAAAATCCGCAGGAGCGGGTGCAGGTATCCCCAAGAATCATAATCGTTGCACTTCCCCGCGACCAGCACTCTCCGATATTGGGACATTTCGCCTCTTCGCAAACGGTATGCAACCCCGAAGAGCGCATCAGCTCTTTCAGATCATGATACCCTTTTCCTGAAGGGATTTTTGCTTTTAACCATGAGGGTTTCATACAAACTCTATATCCTTAAACGTTCCCCTCTTAAGGTAAAAGGGGGTTAGGGGGTGTTATGAACGTGGGAGTAATGCAACATTTTCATAACCCCTCCCAACCTCCCCTTATCTTAAGGGGAGGAGAATCAAGAAATAACTTTATCAAAAGGAAAATTTTCTAAAATCTTTCTCGTCTCTTCGGCAAACTGAATTGCCTCTGCTCCGTCAACGACTCGATGATCAAAAGAAAGATCGATGGTCGCAATATCACGTGGAATGATTTGATTCTCAATCACCCACGGTTTCTTTTGAATCTTGTTTAACCCGATGATTGCGACTAAGGGATGTGGAATGAGTTGATACGATCTCGATCCTCCCAGCGCCCCAGGGTTATTGACCAGAAAGGTGGCTCCTGTCAATTCATCGATGGAGAGCTTTCCTTCTTTTGCTTTATTTTCCAATTCTGAAATTTTTGAAACCAATTCTTGAAAATTCAAATTTTCTGCCCGATGAATCACCGGATTAAACAATCCCTGCTTCGTTGCAACCGCAAAAGCCAAATGAATATTTTTATATTTTCGGATGAACGCTTTTCCGTTTTCTTCAAAATAATTCGAATTGAATAAAGGATTTTTCTT
>CAZQOW010000292.1:0-2127 GCA_964595045.1 uncultured Pseudomonadota bacterium | reverse complement strand
TTTCATATCAACTGCAAATTCGCATATTTTGCAATCAATCTTTTCATCTCACCATTCTGAAAAAGAATGGTGATTTTTCGGTCATTTTCGGTTCCTTCGCAACCTTTAATGGTCCCCATTCCAAAAGTGGGATGTTTGACTCGACGCCCGATTCGGTAAGGATTACTTGAATCATCCGATTGAACAAACTCTTTTTCTTCTGAAGTGGATGGATGAAAAGTGGGTCGATTAAAACTGGAAAAAATTCTTTTTTCTTCCCGCTTATCCAAAAATTCGGGGGGGATATCTTCTAAAAATCGTGAGGACAAATTCATCTGCTCAGACCCATAAATTTTTCTTTGAAGCGCGTGGGTCAGAAAAAGTTTCTTTTTGGCACGAGTCATTCCGACATACATCAGCCGTCGTTCTTCATCCATCTCTTCTGGACTGTCGAAGGAACGGCTGTGAGGAAAAAGTCCTTCTTCTAGTCCGATAATAAATACGTAATCGAACTCAAGCCCTTTCGCCAAATGCAGAGTCATTAACGGTAAAACACCTCCTTCACCGGTTAAATCATCGACATTGCTTGCCAAGGTAATCTGATCTAAAAAACCTCCGAGCGTCGGTTCGCTATTAGAATTTTCGTAGTCATTGACGACAGTAATCAACTCATCTAAGTTTTCAATTCTGCTTTCGGATTCTAGAGTGTTTTCCAATTTTAACTCAGCCAGATAACCGGTTTCTTCAATCACTGAACGAACCCATTCGGACAATTTTTGAATCGTAGAACCTGTTTTCAATCGTTCGATAAGAGCGACAAATTTTTTGACTTCGTTGGAAGTTTTTGTGCTTAAGCCAGCTTCTGCAGGATTTTGAAGCGCATTCCACAAAAGAATCTGCTTTTGATTGGCATAAACTTCAAGTTTCTCGAGACTTGTTTTTCCGATTCCACGATTGGGAACGTTAATGACTCTCTTTAAATGGAGCGCGGATGCAGGATTTGCCACAACATACAGATAAGCGAGAATATCTTTAATTTCTAAACGATCATAGAATCGTGTTCCACCGATAATTTTGTAGGGGATATTATTTTTGCGCAGCTCATCTTCCATCGTTCTCGATTGTGCATTCGTTCGATAAAAAATCGCGCAATCTTTGAGCGAAATATTTTGATCATCGATCAGCCGTCGAATCTCTTTGACGATAAAAGCACTTTCCCCTTTTTCGTTGAAAGCGGTGAAATGAACGATTGCTTCCCCTTCTTCATTTTCTGTCCAGATATTTTTCTCTCTTCTCTCTTCTATTTTACTAACCACCTGCGCGGCTGCTTTAATAATCGTTTGAGTCGAGCGATAATTCTGTTCCATCTTGATGACACTTGCCGATGGAAAATCGACTTCAAAATCAAGAATGTTTCGGATGTTCGCTCCGCGCCAGCGATAAATCGATTGATCATCATCTCCAACAACACAAATATTTTGATGCGTTTGCGACAAAAGCTGAACCAGCCGATATTGCGCATGATTGGTATCTTGATATTCATCCACTAAAATATATTGAAGACGATTTTGGTAGAGTTTTAAAATTTCAGGATTTTGTTCAAAAAGTTTTACCGGTAACAGAATCAGATCCCCAAAATCGACCGCATTGTTTTTGATCAGTTCGGCTTCATACCAAGTGTAAACCTTCGCCACTTTCTCAGCGAAAAAATCATCGGCTTTGGACTCAAACTGTTCGGCATTCATCAATTCGTTTTTTGCCTGATTGATTTTCGATAAAATATTTCTCGGATGAAAAAGTTTTGGATTGATATTTAAAAGCTCCATCCCTTCTTTCATGAGGGAGAGCTGATCGGAGTCATCAAAAATCGTAAAATGCGGACTTCTCCCTACCCGTTCTGGATAGTTTCTTAAAATGCGAACTCCCGCCGAATGAAAAGTAGAGATCCAGACATCGTCGGATCTTCTTCCGAGAAGTTTCCCGATTCTTTCTTTCATCTCTTGAGCCGCTTTATTGGTAAAGGTTACTGCAAAGATATTCCAGGGGCTCACCTCTTTTTCCTGAATTAAATAAGCAATTCGGTGAACTAAAACTCTCGTTTTACCAGATCCAGCTCCGGCAAAAATCAGCAAAGGACCGTCCGTTTGA
>CAZQOW010000291.1:0-2129 GCA_964595045.1 uncultured Pseudomonadota bacterium | reverse complement strand
GGAGATTTTTCTCATAAGATCCGGTTTTTACATAGAGTTGAGTTGATCCGCCCCCATCGAGATTTAAAGCACTTTTGAGCGGTAATTGATTCGACAAAATCTCGACAAAATCGATCGCATTCAGCACAGAACCATCTGTCACTCCAATAATGACCTCATTCTCTGGGGTGATTCCTAAAAAGGTTTTCTGGGAAACATTCGGTTTTGCGGAAACCGGTTTTCCTTCTTCAATCAAACGGGGTCCAGCCTGAATTGCCATTTCGAGATTAGAAGCATTCTTAAAATCTTTCACTTTTTCAACTCGTGGAATATGATTTTGATCGATTGAAAAAACTCCCCACCAGGAAATTTGCCTGAGAGGATTTACAATTTTTCCGTTTTGAACAATCAAGCCAAGTGATTGATAGGATGGATCAAAAAAACCGCCATTAATCGCCAAAATCGCATTCGATTTTTTTGCAAAATCTTTCGCGCTCATTTTTTGTCGTTGAAAATCTTTTGCTTGAACTACCTGAATTCGATATTTCTTGAGATCAATTTTATAAAGCTGCAAAGTAATTTTATTATCTAAAGAATCTTCTGTGATGAGCGTTGCTTCTGAAAATCCTGGGACAAGAGTTTTCCATGAAAGCTTTTTATATTCTTTCGCCTGAACTAAAAGAGGAAAAAAAAGGAAGAAAAAAGTGGTTAAAAATTTTATCTTTTTTTGAAAGAGAAATGGATTTTGTCTGAACATAGAATTTTTAATTAAATTTCTTTGATAACACTGAATCTGGTCGGATGTCATTCCCGCATGTTTTTAGCGGGAATCTCCCTATTCAACCATTGGATCCAGTTGTGAAAAAAGCCTATTTTTAAAATTCACTGCAATTGTCAACGCTGCCCCCTCACCCGCCCTGCGGGCACCCTCTCCCTCATGGAGAGGGGAAAAATAATGGATCAATTTTCAAATATTATCGATCGACCAACACATGACATCCCCCCTGCCAAAGCGCATATAGCGTGCTGCTCCCAAGAAGTAGGTCGACCATTCGATCTCCCCGCGCCCCTAAAATTAATAGATCGTGATTATAAACTTTTGCATATTCTGGAATCACTTGTCGCGGAATTCCCTGCTGCCAATCGTATTTCACCAGGAGAGAGCGAGGATCTAAATATTCTTTTGCCTCATTCAAAAGGCGTTTCACTTCCCCTTCGTTGTCCCCTACATTCAAAATTGTCAGTGGAACTTTCAATAGCTCAAGAATTTTTACCGCAGAAGTGAGCGCCTCTTTGGCTTCGGCAGATCCGTCATAAGCGACAAGTGGAGATTTAACCTCGGTAAACTGATGAGTAATGACGAGCGTCGGAGATTGGGTTCTTCGGATCACCCGATCTGCCGTCGATCCTAGCAGATCCCGATCAAATTTATAATTGAGCCCTCGTCGACCGAGAATCGTCAAATCATGCAATCCAGATTTTTCAAGAATGATTCGATGGACAATCCCTTCTTCGAGATAGGTTTTGTAGGAAACTCCCCGCTCTTCACAGCTTTTCTGAAAATTAGAGAGGATCGCTTTTGCCCGTTCTTCCATCGCTTTGCGGGTTTCTTCCATCAAATTCATTTGGGGAATCAAAGAAAGTGCGCCAGAAATATCATAAAAAATCGGCGCTTCTAAGGTAAGAACATCTTTAATATGTAATCCGTGAAGCGTCGCCTTTAATCGCTCAGCCAACCAGAGAGCAGCATTCAGCACCTGTTGATCCTGCTCAGAACCATCCAGACAAACCAGGATACTTTTCACCATTTTGAGACCTCATCGGTTTAGGATTAAAACAATTTTTAATCTTTACATGTATATAATTAGGGGGAAGTCTAACGAAACGTCCATACGCTGTCCATTTGAAATTAATTGAAGAAAGATTGGCAAAATCTCCCATTTTAATTTAGAAGGTTTTCTATGAATAAAAAGCAGCTAGAACATTCGATTCGCAACTTCGGTCTCTATATCAATGGCCTCCGAGCGCCGAAAGATCTCTTCAAGCTCGACACCAATCCGTTTAATGGAAAAATTTTGGGACGGGTTTTTTTGGTTCCGCAAGATTCACTGATTTTTGAGGAGCAGACACCGACCGAGGAAATAACTGCA
>CAZQOW010000290.1:0-2133 GCA_964595045.1 uncultured Pseudomonadota bacterium | reverse complement strand
CAGTATGGAGAGTTGGCGATGAAGTTCGGGATGAAGCAGTATGAGCTGATGCCGGCGTTGAATGATTCTCCTCTTTTTATTGAGGGGTTAAAAAAGGTTCTCTTTGAAAAGTTAAATTAGTTTTATCGATATTTTAAGTATAAAGTTTTATTTGCATTGAGGGGTTAATTGGAGAGGAGGTCGAAAGTTTTTATTTATATAAGGGATAGAAGCAGTTAAATAAATACGTTTTCTTACTGCAAAACTTATAACTTTTTCAATTTCTTTCAAACTTTCATTCGCATAACAAATATCTTCTTCAGTTGGATGACATTCAGTTTTAATTTTTTCTGCAAAATGCATTCTATTTTGAATGACAGCGTCTAAAGCCAAACGTTGTAACAGAGCGGCTTGTTGATTAAAACGTTCAGAGTAAGTGTTAGTGACAAAACCTTCTTTTAATCCAAACTCCAGAAGGTCCTGAATGGTAGCAGTTTGATCTAGAAGAGGTTGTATTTCGTCAAAAGAAGTAGCTCTCGAGTAATTACAAATACGACTATCAACTTCGTCACTTTTATTTTTTTCTGAACATTGATGATCAAATAGAGTGGCGATCGCTGTAGGAAAATAAGTTTGAATGCTCTTAAAATCATCGCTTTGTTGAAAGTTTTTTTGTCCACTTTTTCCATAATAATCTTTGGAATCTGAAAAAAAGAGCATAAATGCATCATAATTTTTAGGGATCGTAAGCTCTGCTAAATAACTAGCTGCCGCTTTGGCTGAATAAGATGATAGTGATTTTGGATTAAGATTTTTAATTTTATTCCAATCGATTTCTTTTGGAATGGCAATGGCAGAGTAATTTCCTCTTTTAGTAATAGTATCTTTTCCGGATTCATATTTGCCATTTCCGTCTTGATCGATAATTTGATAAGGTCCGAATGGATAAATTTTAGGAGTATCTCCAGTCATAATCTGCTTCCTTTTTTCGATGAGATTATTAAATCTATAGGAATAATAATTTTGAATGATTATCGTCTAAAGTTTGAATGAGTTGCTATGGATCAAACCAATATAGAGCGTTCTTTCTTATTAAAAAATGTATTATTTCAACAAGTTAAAAAATATTAAGATGGAGAAAAAAACTCCTAAAATCATTTCTATTCTGAAAAAAGAAACGGAAAAGTATGTTCTTCCCTCTGTAAGTCAAATTGCTTTGTTAGAGAAAGATCGGCCGTTTCGTGTTTTGATTAGCTGTATTCTTTCTCTTCGGACCAAAGATGAAGTGACATTTCCTGCCTCTGAACGACTTTTTGAAAGAGCTTCAACACTCGAAAGCTTATCAAGATTAGATCCAAAAGAGATTGAAAAAATTATCTTTCCGGTCGGGTTTTATAAAATAAAGGCAAAACAGATCCCCGAAATCTGTCGAAGGATTTTACAAGAGTATGACGGAAAAGTTCCTGATGAAATCGATGAACTTTTAAAACTAAAAGGAGTGGGGAGAAAAACAGCTAATTTAGTGATGACCCTAGGATATGGCAAAGAGGGGATTTGCGTCGATACTCATGTTCATCGAATCTCCAATCGGCTAGGCTTCGTTCAAACAAAGAATGCGAATCAGACCGAATTTAAATTACGGAAAATTTTGCCAAGAAAATATTGGATCGATTATAATGATCTGCTCGTCACTTGGGGGCAGAATGTTTGTAAACCAATTTCACCATTTTGTTCAAATTGCGGGATTGAAAAATATTGTGAGAAAATCGGGGTTTTGAAAAGTCGATAATCTTAAATTGAATGTAGAAGCGATCCGGTGGATCGCTCCAACAAATAATTATTTTTCCTTCAATACTCCATCTCGATATTCCCAAAGATTTGTTTTCCACTGAAACCCTTTTTCTGGATGGGCTGAATCGAGTTTTCCAGTTTTTTGAACGACTTGGGAATAACCTTCGCTTTCAATATTTTTAATGCTAATCTCTTGCGCTTCGGTTGCCGTTGAGCCGCTGAGCCATAAAGCTATCTTTTCGTTTCCTTTTTTATCTTGGGTCTTGATCCAATGAAGTTTTCCGTTTTCCCACTTTAGAAAAGTAACTGCTTCAGTCCATTTTCCTGAGGTATCTAAAAGAACTTTAATTTCCGGGTGCCCAT
>CAZQOW010000289.1:0-2182 GCA_964595045.1 uncultured Pseudomonadota bacterium | reverse complement strand
GCTGAGCTCATTAAGCATGCTACAAGCGGAGATATCTCTGGGGATTATGAGAAGGTAGTTGGATATGCGAGTTTCATTGTTTCCTAATTACTCCAATCCAAAACCATCTTGACTCATCCCTCATAACCCATTACTCATAACCGCATGGATAAACCCCGACTTCGTTTTGCCCCATCCCCTACAGGTCACCTCCATATTGGAGGTGCGCGAACCGCTCTCTACAATTGGCTCATCGCCCGAAAAATGGGAGGAGTCTTCGTTTTACGAGTCGAAGATACTGATCGTGAACGCTCGACCCAAGGATATGTCGACTCCATTTTGAAAGCGATGGAATGGTTGAATCTCGGCTGGGATGAAGGCCCGTTCTTTCAAACCGAGCGAATGGAAGTTTATAAATCGCATGTCGATCAACTCATCCAACAAGGAAAAGCTTACCGCTGCTACTGCACCGCAGAGGAACTAGACACCAAAAGAAAAAAGGCGATGGTCGAAGGGCGCAAACCGAAATACGACGGCAAATGCAGAAGAGTCGATCCTTCGCAATGGGAAAAAGAGTCGAAACCTTTCTGCATTCGATTCAAAGCACCTCAAGAGGGATCAACCATTATCCAAGACCTCATTCACAAACAAATTGAATTTCAAAACAGTGAACTCGATGATCTCGTGATTCAAAGAACCGATGGAACCCCCACCTATAATTTAAGCGTTGTGGTGGATGATGTGACGATGCAAATCACACATGTCATCCGGGGAGATGATCATTTAAACAATACTCCGCGCCAGATGATGCTTTATGAAGCTTTCAATTATCCAGTTCCCGCATTTGCCCATGTGCCAATGATTTTAGGGGCAGACAAAACAAGACTTTCCAAGCGGCATGGCGCAACCTCTGTTCTTGCTTATCGGGAAATGGGGTACCTTCCCGATGCTCTTCTCAACTATCTTTCCCGGTTGGGTTGGTCTTTTGGAGATAAAGAAATTTTTACACGGGAAGAGCTGATTCAGAATTTCAGCATTGAGACAGTCGGGAAATCTGCGGCGGTCTTTAATCCTGAAAAACTTCTTTGGTTAAACGGACTTTATATTCGCCAAGAAAAACCAGAGAATCTCGTTTCAGAATTAAAAATAATTTTTGAAAGTCGGGGAATTTCTGTCTCGGACGAGAAACTATTGACTGAAGCGATTCAAGGGGCTCAAGAAAAATCGAAAACATTGGTAGAAATGGCCGATCTAATCGATTTCTTATTTCTAAAAGAGATAGAACCAGAAGAAAAAGCACAAAAACTTTTAGAAGAATCAAAAGCAAAAGGACATCTTCAGAAGCTGGCGGATGAATTGGAGAAACTAGAATCTTTCGATAAATCGGATATTCAATCGACCTGTGAAAAAGTGGTTGCAGAGCTTGGAATCAAATTGAAAGAGCTGGCTCAACCGATTCGTGCTGCTTTGACCGGAAAATTAATCAGTATCGGAGTTTACGATATTATTTTCTTACTTGGAAAAGAGAGATCTGTAGAGCTTTTGAAAAAGTAGGGGCAACCACACAGGATCGCCCCTACGAGAAATCTCAATCCCTATCCAACTGAGCCCGACAATCGGAACTAATATCCGATTCGTGCTCTTTTAAACATTCAATAATATTTCCCCCTGCTACCTTACCAGGTTTACAAAATTTATTTCGATCTCCTGCACAAGCCTGCTTCATCTGTTCAATTTCTTCTTTTCTTTTTTCAACTTTTTCATTGCATTTCTTACTTAGCTCGGAACCATGTTCCTGAAGACAACGAAAGATCCTCCCCTCCCCCGGCTCCACTTTTTCGCAGAACATCTCTCGATCTTTTTTACATGCTTTTTCCCATTTCGCATAAAGAGAATTAGAAAAAGCAAATACGGTCAAAAACAAAATCACATAAGATAGTTTTCTCATTTCTCCCCCCTTTTTTAAATTTTGAAGATTTTTGATTTTACCTATTTCTTCATCAGATTTCAAAAAAATATTGAATTCGTTCAAATTTCCTTATATGAGCTAGCCTGTTTAGGTTTTAAACCTCTATTCTCAAAGGAGAGAAAAATGAAAAAATTAAAATATCTAGTAGCAACACTTTCAGTGGCTGTTCTTTTATTGGCTGTTTCGTCTTCCAATGCTTCTGCTCATACAAAACACCACAAGCATCACGGCCAT
>CAZQOW010000288.1:0-2197 GCA_964595045.1 uncultured Pseudomonadota bacterium | reverse complement strand
TTTGACTCTTTTTATTTTGCCATAGTTTGAGTTGTTAAAACCAATGAAAAATAATTAAAGGTTGTCAAAAAAAGTTCTTTTAGAATTTTAAATTATTTCCTAATCGCTTCTCGTCAACTTCCCTTCAAAACCGTTAAAATAAGAATATGTTAATTGATGGACATTATCAGGTGTTGAAAGCTTTGGGAGAAGGTTTTTCTGGAGAGGTTTCGTTAGTGGAAGATGAGAAAACCAAATCCGCTTTGGCGCTCAAATTTCTTCAAACGACTCCTGGAAATTTGACTCCTGAACAGCTTCTGGATCGCTTCAAACAAGAATTTTCAATTCTGCAAAAACTTCATTATCCACACATTGCCCGAATCGAGAGCTTTGGTTTCGATACCAATTCTAAAAGACATTATTTTACGGAAGAGTTTGTCGATGGACAGACAATCTTTGAAGCGACAGAAAATTCGACTCCTAATGAAGTTGAAGAGTTGATGGTTCAAACGCTTCGGGCATTGCAGTTTTTACACTCCCGCGGTGTTTACCATTTTGATTTAACCCCTCCGAATGTGCTTTTTTAAAAAACGACCGGTCAAGTGAAGTTGATCGATTTCGGTTTGGCGAATTTGCCAGGGCATATTTTTGCCGGAACTCCAACCTATATGGCTCCCGAGGTTTGTCTTCGGGAACCGCGCGATGGAAGAGCTGATTTGTATGCGTTGGGAATTATCTGGTATCAATGTTTGACCCGCGTCAATCCTTTTGCAGCGGGAAATAGCCAAGCGACGATTGAAAGACAAATCAAGATGGAAGTTCCGCCGATTTCCAACGCACGACCCGATCTTCCGGCATATCTCGATATCATTCTTTCCAGACTACTCGCAAAAAACCCGGCCCATCGTTACAGTAAGCCGGCATCGGTGATTCGCGATCTCAATTTCATGGGGCAAAAATCCTATCCGATTGAAACTGGCGCGACTAGTATCGGGTATCTTCCCGAAGAAGGGGAGATGATTGGCAGAGAAAAAGAGTGGAGATTAATTCAAGAGCTGATTGAGGAAGCATCCAAGGGAAAAACAACTGGAAATCCTCCTATCATTCTAGTTTCTGCCGCCGCAGGTCTTGGAAAAACAAGACTCGCCCATGAAACCAGATATTTGGCGCAGCTCAGTGGGTGTGAATTGGCGATGTATGATTATCATCGTCCTCTGAGTGCTTCAGAACTAGGACAGTTAAGAGCGGAAAGTTTACATCCAAACTCAAATATAAAACTGATTTATATCGCCTGTTATCCGCAAGATGCAAAATCACTCGAGGAGTGGCTTCCGATCAATCAAACTCATCTACTCGAGTTGAAACCGTTTCGGGGAGAAGAAATTGAAAAGTATCTTTATCAAGTTACCGGGGCGGATCAGATTCCCTCTCCACTCTGTGATGCCATTGAAGCTCGTACAGAAGGAAATCCGCGCTTGCTTCGTGAACTTTTAACCGCCTGCTTTGCAAGACATCTGTTCTTCGATGCAACTGGAAGATGGAATGGAGCTGCCTTTGATGATCTACAAACCGAGATTGAAAGTCTTCCTCTTCCGACAACGATTGGAGAGTGGTTTGCTTCCAGAATTTCAAAACTTCCGAGTGAAGCAATCAAGGTTTTAAAAGTGTTAGCAATTTGCAAACATCCACTTCCTCCTTGGGCATTGGAGCGGTTCGCTGGGGCAAGATCGAGTTGGGCAACTTCTTTGACTCAAGAGGGATGGCTCGATTGGCAGGAAGATTATGCAAAACTGAGAAATCCTTCGGTTCGCGAATGGCTCCTCAATCAGATGAATCGCGAAGAGAGAACGAAATGGCATGATCAGATTGCGTCGACTCCGGAGCTTTGTCCCAACGAAAATCAGGATTATCATTTGGCTCTTGGAAGTGATCTGAAAAAAGCACTTCCCGCTCTGGAACATTACTCCCAAAAATTGGCGGAGAATGAGAAATGGAACCAAATTTCCGAAGCAATTGGATGGGTTTGGCCGACACTTCCTGTGTCGAGTGAAAAAGTATCTTTGGGACTAAAATGGATCAACTCTCTTGTGGAATTGAAGCGGCATGGAGAAGTGGAAAATACGATTCAAAAAGTTGCTTCGGTAGCAGAAAAGCTTTCTTCCGAAGAGCGATTGATTTACGAATTGACGTTGGAAGAAGAGACGATTGAATGGATGCT
>CAZQOW010000287.1:0-2198 GCA_964595045.1 uncultured Pseudomonadota bacterium | reverse complement strand
GATTTTACCTGCGAGTTTTGATTTACTTCCGAGGCGTTGGTGGTGTTGTTGAAAGCGCTAATTACCTCGTTATCAATCAGCTCGAGTTGGGGTGGAGTAAAATATCGCGCGTAACCGGCATGAAATGCGGTTTCTCGAGTCGGCTTATAGACTATATTTAAGCGGGGGCTGACTTGATACTCGTTGTTAAAAGCATTCCACCCATCAAATCGGGCACCGAAATTCAATGTGAGTGGTTTGATCGGTTTCCATTCATCCTGGAGATAGGCGCTGTAGAGCAAGCCGGTTTTGGGGATGTTGTCGACGACCGGAAACGGGGTTGTTGAGGTCTGATTTCCTGCAGCATCGGTTGGAAAAACCCAGGTGGTACTATCGGATTTGGTTTTATTGACGGTGAATAAGGTTCCACCTCGCAAAGTATGATGATCATTGATCTTGTAGCTTGAATCAAATTCAAAGCCATTCCCAAAACTGTTCCGATTGATATAAGTGGCAACTCCGTTGAAAATCAGATTGCCATCTTGATCCGGTTTATAAAGGATATCGCTATATCGGGTGAAAGCGGAAAGTTGAAAATCGAGATTTCCGGATGATTTTTGATAAGCAACGATCAAGTAATGATTTTGTTCATTTTGCCTTTCATTCAATGCGGTCGAATCGAAAGTCGGAACTCCATTGAGTTGAAATTCTGGTTGGACATTGGGGGTATTTGGAATTTCAAAATGGTTTAAATTGGCACTCAAAATAAAATTGAGGCGGCTGGTGTCATCCAACAGATAAGACATATAGCTGAAGCCACGGAATTGTCGGGTATGATCATGAATTGCATTATAACTTGGAATCGGATTTTCAATTCCAAGATTGTTCTGAACATACGTTCCCATGAAGTAGTAATTGAATTTGTCGGAAGATCCCCCATATTCAAACGCAGGCTCGAAGGTGTTGAAGGTTCCACCGTACATCGAGGCTAATCCTCCCGGATCGAAGGTTCCGCTTTTGGTGTGAAGGTCGATGATTCCGGCTGTCTGAAGCCCATATTGCGCTGGAAGAGAACCGGTGATCAGGGAAACAGAATCGATGAATCGGGTATTCAATTCCTGCCCAAATCCGTTGATCCCTTGGGGAAGCAGAACCCCGTTGATTCGGTATTGCAGACCGGAATGTTCTCCACGCACATGAACTTGTCCGAACGAATCTTCGGCAACTCCCGGTGCTCGAAGCAGAACCTGGTTGAATGGCGCGTTGACCCCCTGCGATTGATCCGTGATCTGTTCGGTGCTGATTTTATATTCAGTTCCGCCCAAGCTGGGGACGATTCGATTTCTTGCAGTATTTAGGTTTCCAATGACGACCACTTCTTTGAGTTTGGTGGTTTGCCCTTCTACTTCTTGTTCCTTGGATGGTTCTGGATCTATTTTTACTTCCGCATAAGAAAGCTGAGGGAGGTTAAAAATAAAAAACCCAATTCCAAAAAGTAGAAGGAGAAATAATGATTTTTTCATTAATAACTCCTTTTCATCCGAATTTTTACGAAGATATTTTTATGCGAATAAAAAGGAGGGAGGACCTCGAATGGAAGCACTATCCTGCTTTTCAGAGAACACTTCTCTAACTTTCAAGGGAGTTAAATCTTCTACAAGATTCCAGTAAATCAAAGAATTGTAGGTATTCGAAGAAATATATTTTAATTTAGAAGAAAGAGAATAACAAAGAGAGCAATTTTCAGAACGGTCGTTTGATTTTTTGTTTGAATGAAAATGGGTGGAAATTAAAAGCGTTGAAACAACAAATATAAGAAGTAGTGCTTTGGAAATTAGTTTTGAATGTGTTAAAAATTTACGAGTCACCTTTTTAATTTAGTTTGATCGTTTAGAACTGTCAATGTTTCAATCACTTATTATGAATCAACTCTGGTCGATTTCATTCCCTTATTGGCACTTAATCATACGTGGTGCTCTCGTTTATCTGGCGATTCTTTTGCTTCTAAGATTGGGAGGGAAAAGGCAGGTCGGACAAATGGGAGTGGGGGAATTTGTCTCGATTCTTCTGATCAGTAATGCGGTTCAAAATTCGATGAATGGAGGGGACAATTCGGTAAGCGCAGGTTTGATTTTAGCCACCGTGATTGTTTTTCTTAGTAATCTCATCGCTTATTTGACTTATAAATCGAAAAAACTGGAAAATATCCTTCAAGGTCG
>CAZQOW010000286.1:0-2231 GCA_964595045.1 uncultured Pseudomonadota bacterium | reverse complement strand
AGTGATCGTCGGAATCTGTAAATTAAAATTAGATCTTTCTGGAAATTCTTCTTCCAAAGAAAAAAATCATCTTCTTTCCCGAATCAAACAAAAAGCATTTTCCAAATTTAAAATTCCGATTTCAGAAGTCGAAGAACATGAATCACCTGAGCAAGCAGTAGTCGGTTTTGCGCTTGCTGGAAAAAATGAAAACTATATCCGCGCTATTTTTGACAAGATGATCAATTTTATCGAAGAGAGTGAAGGGGTTCGTTTTTTGGATGAAAGAATGGAAATTATAGATTATTAATTGAATGATGCGTTTAAAGGAAATCATTCGCTTCAAATCCTCTCCCTCAAGGGTGAGGGAAAATTGGAAGTTATTTGAAAAAAATGCGCAACTAAAGATGAGCAATTAAAATGGAATTAAGAAAGAATATGCTACAAAGAACCAGATCAACCCGAAAAGAAAAAATTGCCGAAGAAATTCGTCAGGAAGTTTCTCAGATTATTCAGCTTGAACTTCTCGATCCGCGGGTTGAAGGGGTTTCTGTGACACATGTGAAAATGACTCCCGATTTGAGGTTGGCGCGTGTCTATTTCAACGTTTCAGGGAATGAAAGAAGTATTAAAGAAATTGAAGCAGGTTTGAAAAGTGCAACAGGTGTGATCAAGAGCGCTATTGTAGATCGATTGGTGATGAAATTTGTTCCAAATCTTGAATTTTTTTATGACGAAACAGAAGAATTGCAGAAAAAAATTGATTTGCTATTTCAGGAAATTGAATCAAAAAAGCCAAAAAAAGAAGAGTCTTGAAGTTGAAGAATATCGATCAAATCGTGTAAAACCATCTTTTAAGGGGGAATAATGAAAAATAAATTTATTCTAATCTTCGCTGTGTCGTTGTTTGTTTTTTCCTTTCATGCTGATGCAAAATCTCTCAAGGCAATGGCCGAAATCCAAAATTCGAAAGGTGAAAAAATCGGAACTGCTACATTGATTGAAAAAGAGAAGGGGGTTGAAGTTGAAGTAAGTGTTTCTTCTCTTTCTCCAGGAAAACATGGCATTCATGTTCATGAAGCAGGCAAATGTGAAACCCCCGATTTTAAATTGGCTGGAGGACATTTCAATCCTTCTCAAAAAAAGCATGGGCTTAATAATCCTGAAGGATCGCATGGAGGAGATCTGCCGAACTTAATCGTCGATAAAGATGGAAATTCAAAAGCAAAGCTTTTACTTACTTCGGTCACTTTAAAACAGGGTTCTAACTCATTGCTTCAATCCAATGGGACTGCTCTTGTAATTCATGCAAAAGTGGATGATGAAAAAACGGATCCTTCTGGAAATTCGGGTGATCGGGTTGCTTGTGGAGTGATTAAAGCTGTTTCTCAATGAGGTCGTTTTCTTTTCATCAAATTGAGCAACCAGAAAAAGGGTATCGTTTTAACATCGATTCTCTGCTTTTAATCCGTTTTGCCCGTTTTGCTCCAACGGATCAAGTCTGTGATCTCGGTGCGGGGGTTGGGATTCTCAGTATTCTTGCCTCCCAGTGGGGAAAGGTTGAGAAAATCAAGGCGGTAGAAGTTCAAAAAGAGTTAGCCCAGTTTGCCCGTTTGAATATCCAAAAATTTCGGCTAGACAATCAGATCGAATTGATTGAATCAAACTGGAAGAAAATAAATAAAATTTATTCAGCTGCTTCTTTTGACGTGGTGATTTCAAATCCTCCTTATCGAAAAAAAGAGAGTGGAAAAGCTTCTTCCAATTCAATCAAACTGATTGCGAAGCATGAACTGCTCGGATCGATGGCAGACCTCATAAAAACTGCAACCTATCTTCTTAAAAGAAAAGGGAGACTTTATCTGATTTATCCTCCCCTTCGATTAGAAGAGCTGATTCTGCAACTGAAAAAAAACAATCTGAAAATTCAGCGAATGGTTTTTGTTCATCCTTTTGTGGATCGAAAAGCGAGTCATGTCATGATTGAGGCTGTGAGGTCGGTTCAGGGAGAAATCATTGTCGAGCCTCCAGTTATCGTGTTTAAAGATCCTGACCACTATCATCCTGAAGTCGAGAAGTGGGTTGGAAAAAAAGTTCGGAGTTGAATCTTTATTTTCCGCTAAATTGAGCCGTTCTTTTTTCCTGAATCGCCTGAATCCCTTCTTTCAAATCTTCTGTCTGAAAAGTGATCGCCTGTCCGCCTGATTCATAATCAAAAACCTCATCAAGTGTTGCCGTCGCCGCTTTCTGAA
>CAZQOW010000285.1:0-2290 GCA_964595045.1 uncultured Pseudomonadota bacterium | reverse complement strand
ATTCTTTTGCGACTCATCTTCTAGAAAGGGGGGCCGATCTTCGGGCGGTTCAGGCGTTGCTTGGTCATTCAGATATTTCGACGACCCAGATTTATACCCATGTCGATATTTCGCGATTGAAAGAGGTGGTGAAGTTGCATCCTCGAGGTTAAAGATTTTTTTCTAAAATTCGAACAAAAAACTAACAAAAGTTCGAAACAATTTTCGTTTATTGACGATAATCTAAATTAACTAAATAAATTACAATCACGAACTTTTGAGATTTTTCTCTTTGGTTTGGATTTTTTAAATAGGAGTTTAAAATGGGCGAAATTCTAAAATCAATTGGGAGTGTGAGTGTCGGTTGTGCTGTGGGGGAGCAATAGGGGGAGTTGCAGGTTGGGCATTACCTGTTCCAGGAGGAATAGCGGGAGGTGCAAAATTGGGGTGCGTGCTTGGAACTATTATCACTACAACCACCGCTTGTGGGACTGCTTCTGATTCTCCACCACCACCCACGCCTTCTAATTATGATAACTATTGTGCTATTAGGACACCTATTCCTCCTTTTGGTTATATTCAAAGCAGAGAACCAAATGACTCATTGAATAAGCTGCTTGCGAAAATTGTAAAACCAGAAGCTCTTACAAAATATCCATTAACTATTTCCCCTAACGGTTCCCCTGACTACAACAGCTATAAAGTATCAATCTATCATCCTACGTCATCAGCAGAACGGGGTGAGCTTGAGAAAAATAATTTATGCGTTTCTAATTGGTCTTGGCAGATTTTTGTGGGGGATCGATATTATTTTGAATGTCGAGCAGAGATTGCTACAAAAGGGGTTTTTACTTTACTAGATTCTGGTTCAAACTCGATAGATATCAAAAAAGTAAAAGATAATAGTCTAGAAAGAAATAATAATAATGGTAATGTAGGATCCGATATTCATACATATTGTGGGATAATTCCAAGATGAATTTTACTGAGCCTAGCTGAAAAGAGGAGTGTTGACTAAACCGCTCCTCTTGAGGCAAAAAGAGGCTCATCTATGGATAATCAAAATCTTTTAGAAGTACCTCATTATACCGAGTCCCTTTTTTCCTATCATCGCCGTAAAACCCGTATCGTTCAAGTGGGAGATATTGATATTGGCGGAGAGAATCCGATCCGTGTTCAATCAATGACGATCTCCGACACGCTCAATACCGAGGCGGTAGTGAAAGAGGCGATCGGATTGATTGAGGTTGGATGTGAAATTGTTCGAATTACCGCACCGACGATTCATCATGCAGAAAATCTGAAAAATATTCGAGATCAACTTCGTTCTCAAGGTTACAAAACTCCACTCGTTGCCGACATCCATTTCACTCCGCAAGCCGCCATGATTGCGGCGGATTATGTCGAGAAGGTTCGAATCAATCCGGGAAATTTTGCCGATCGAAAACTATTCGCGGTGAAAGAATATACTGATTCAGAGTATGAATCAGAGCTGGTGAGAATCCGTGAAAAGTTTATTCCTCTCGTTCAGAAATGCAAAGAGCGACAGATTGCCATGCGTATCGGAACGAATCATGGTTCGCTTTCCGATCGAATTATGAATCGATACGGAGATACTCCGCTCGGGATGGTAGAGTCGGCGCTTGAATTTGCGCGGATCTGCATTGAAGAAGATTATCATAATTTTCTCTTTTCGATGAAAGCCTCGAATCCACAGGTGATGGTTCAGGCTTATCGACTGCTCGTCCAAAGAATGAATCAAGAAGGAATGGATTATCCGCTTCATCTTGGAGTGACAGAGGCGGGAGAGGGAGAAGACGGGAGAATCAAATCGGCGATCGGAATTCGCACTCTTCTCGAAGATGGTTTGGGAGATACGGTTCGGGTCTCGCTGACCGAAGATTCGATTTATGAGATTCCGGTGGCGAGAGAGATGGTAAAAAAGTTTAATGAGAAATCACAAAATGTTAGAGGCGATCTGCCCGATCTTCCCGAAGAATTAAAGATTTCATGGAACGCTTTCGAATATACCCGTCGCCCCTCTGAAACCGTGCAAACAGGTCCTACTTATGTTGGCGGAAAGCATGTTGTCCGAGTCCAAGCCAGTATTGATTGGAATTCGGATGAAAAGTTTTTGTCTCAACTGGAAAATGAGGTTTCCCGATTGATCAAAGAAGAACGGGTCCCTGAAATTATTTCTTTTCGAATTCCCGATTCCGAATCGATCGATGGCGCTGATGAATTAATTGAATACAGTGCCCGTTTTAAAAACAAATTTCCGACGCTGGCTTTAGCGGTTGAATTGGGAGAT
>CAZQOW010000284.1:0-2291 GCA_964595045.1 uncultured Pseudomonadota bacterium | reverse complement strand
AAGATTCAAAAGAACAGGGATCAAGCGTCTACCGAATTTTTATAAAATACTCAAATCGATTTTCTCTGCTGACGAAGTTTCTTGAAAAAATCAGATAAAAGGGTGGAAGACTCCTCTTCTAAGACTCCTGAAACCACCTCGATTCGATGATTCAAGCGTCGATCTTTCGAAAGATCATAAAGAGAGCCGCACGCTCCCGCTTTCGGATCAAAACAGCCGAAGACGAGACGGTCAACTCTGGCCTGCATCAGAGCCCCCATACACATCAAACAAGGCTCCAAAGTGACATAAACAGAAACTCCGCTTAAACGCCAGCTTCCCAATTTTTTGGCTATTTTGGAGATGAGATAAATTTCGGCATGTCCGAGAGGATCTTGTCTGCTTTCTCTCAGATTATGAGCTTTGGCAATTTCCTTTTCTTCATAAACTGCGACGGCACCTATCGGGACTTCTTGTAACAAAATTGCTTTTTTTGCCTGTTTTAGCGCGATCTCCATCCAATAAAAATCATCATATTTTTTAACCATTTCGGCAGGATATTTGGATGGATTGAAAAGAAAGTAAAGAATTGATTAAAAAAATCGCAAACTTTCATAGCAACATTTTTCCAAAACAAACCGATAACTAATCATAGAGAAAATTTATGATTACTATCTGCATTATATTCGCAGTTGCCGCTGTTGGATTTTCGCTTTTGGCTTTTGTGCATCCCAAAAAGGCACATCCCAACCGAAAGCCTTAGATCCTTTTCTTTTTACTTAATATCCATAATAAATATTCGAGGTTCTCACCGGAGAAAACCTTCCAGCCGCTGAAGAGCCTGGGCCATACCTATTATCATACACATATCCATTCTCTATATAAGGATGGGAATAATGCGAGGTATATCCGCGGGAATGATAGGGGTGATAACAGCTGGAGGTTCCAACATAGATCGGGGCGGGAGCATACGGTTGCACATAATAAACAGGAGACCCCAATTCGATCACGATATTCGGATGCGCCATCAAAGAAGGAATAAAAGAGAGAATCATTCCTACACCAAAAATGAATATTCGATATAAATGTTTCATGATGAAACCCCCTTTCCTTTCCTTTCCTCTCACCCTCGAATCAACGTCGGTTCTGCATCAGAAGATCTTTAAAAAACGATTCTTTTCCACTGAATGACGCGCCGTGCACTCAAAGTTGTCATGAGTTGCCTCCTCTGCAGCCCAATAAATTCAACTGATTGTGAAGATCTCTCCTTGAGATAAAGAAAAACAGACGATATAATTAAAATTGAAGTAGGGCGAAATATCTGCTGAGCTAGAAACAAAAGATCAAGCGGGTGTTTCGCCCTCGACGTTCCATAAGGGAAAAAATTGATGTCTGAAAAAACACCCGAAATCAAAAGAGAAGAGTTTCAGAAGCAGGAGGTTTTTCCAGAATCCCCTACTCTTGAAATGCTGGAAAGCATTGAAGTTGCCTCTTCCGTTTCCGTTCGGGATGTTGCCGAAATCCCCAAAAGGGTTTTCAATTATTTTAAAATTGATCCAAAAACAGACCAGCCGCTGAGTGAGGCTAACCGTATTCTTGCCGCTCAAAGCTATATGCATGAACTGGATGAAGGGGTCAGAGTTCTCGCACTCGCCGGTAAAAGACAGGAAGTAAAATTTTTCATAGAAAAAAATGTCAGAATTCATCTGAACAATCTGATCGTTCTTCTTCGTGAATGGCTGGCAGATTCTTCCGTGACGCATCTTTCCCCCGAAAAAGTTTCCCTCAAATTAAAAATCAGAAATAACCAGATTGGTAAAATCAGCTCTCGTTTTCTTAAAGGGAAAGTAGTCGGATTTACCTCCGAGGGAATTTTATACAAAAACCGGAATGAAGATGCGCTGCTGGTCTATCCAGAACGTGGGATTCTCGCTGTATTCGATGGAATGGGAGGACATGCCGGCGGAAATATCGCGTCGGGTATCGGAGTCGATTTTCTCGAATACGGTCTCAAAAAACAGATGCCGCTTGAAAAAGCGATTGAATATTCCAACGAGGCGATCCTTAAAACAAAGAAAAGCGATACAAGAATTTAAGGAAAAAGAGGAATTTCTTTCAATATTTTAGAATAAATTCCTTAAATTCCCTAAATTCTTGTTTTACCAAATAAAATTACAGCATGTATCTTTTGTATTATTATCTAATATTTTATTCATATATCCAGATTCAGTAAAAATTTTATATAAAGTATACATTTTTAAATCAGATATATTTATATTATTAAATATATTCTCTGGATTAAATATTTCTTT
>CAZQOW010000283.1:0-2305 GCA_964595045.1 uncultured Pseudomonadota bacterium | reverse complement strand
GGAGTGGGACCAAAAGGAACAATCGAAGGACAGCAAGTCTCTGACAAAACTTTACGTGAAATTACCCAGGCTCTTGACCGTTTCGAGCCGCCAGTGACCCTTCACCCCCACCGTGTTTCCGTTGGCAAAGGGAAAGAAGCGATCATCCTGCAAGTGGCAGGCAATTCGGATTCCATTCCTTTTACCTATGATGGTCGTGCCTATGAGCGCGTCAGCAGTAGCACGCGCAAAATGTCCAAGGACAGATACGAAAAAATTTTACTCGAACGGCTTCATCTGAAAAAACGATGGGAGAATCTTCCGGCACATGGAATCACGATCAAGAATATCGATCGTGAAGAAGTGTTTCGAATTATCCGCATTGCCGAATCTGTTCGACGATTCAGCGGCCCTATTGGGCGCAATGTGATGGATATCCTCAATCGTTTAGGCTTGATCGAGAATGATCAAATCACTCAAGCGGCTGTTGTCTTATTTGGAAACAAATTTTTACCAAACTATCCTCAGTGCGAACTAAGGATGGCCAGATTTCGTGGGACCGATAAAACTGAATTTTTGGATCAACGAATTATTCGTGGGCCAGCGTTCAAACTTTTAGAAGAATCCGAGTTGTTTTGCCAACGGCATTTTCCGCTTCCGGCCAAGATTGTGCCAACGCAGCTGCACCGCTTAGAAACACCACTCATTCCTCCCGATGCCATGCGTGAAATTCTGGTCAATGCATTGATTCATCGAGATTACTCCATTGCCGGTGGAGCGATTTCTCTCGCCATTTTCGATGACCGTGTTGAAGTTTGGAGTGCCGGAACTTTTCCGAACGGTATTACACCCGAAAAACTTTCCAAGACTCATACGTCCATCCAGCGCAATCCGCTCATTGCAGAAACATTCAACCGCGCTGGACTCATCGAAAAATGGGGACGTGGCACAAACCGTGTAATTGATATGTGTAAAGAAGCTGGGATTAAGCCACCAAAATTTGAGGAGATCACGGGTGCTGCCGTTGTGACTTTTCAGGTGAATGTTCTCGGATCTCAAGCTCAGGCAGAATCATCGACCCAGTCGACCGACCCAGTACCGACCCAGTCGACCGACCCAGTTGAACGTCTTCTGACGGCACTGGCTCATGGGCCATTATCTCCAGATGCCTTAAAGGAAGCTTTGCATTTGAAACATCGTCCAACGTTTCGTGCCAATTATCTGAGGCCAGCTTTGGAGCGAGGCTTGATCGAAGCAACTATTCCGGACAAACCCACCAGCAGTAAGCAAAAATACCGACTGACCGAAAACGGGCGAAAAGTTTTGAACGAGTAGATGTGTAAAAATAGAACCCGTCATCAACTCTCATAAATATAATGTGGTTCAGATTTTTGCGGAATAACTTGAGCTTCCTTCAGAGAATATCCGTGGAAAGAATAACTCTTTCTTCGGAATTTGGAAGGGCAAGCAATTCAGCCATCAGAGCCTCTCTTTGTTTTTTACCCATCCCACCCCCGAGGCGGAGAAATCTTTATCCGAGCCATGGGTGGTTCTCATTCTACTTTGGGCCTTTCTCATTCGAGCGGATTCAATCCTTTAAGACTTCCTGACAGTCCTGAAAACAGGGCCTTTCTCACTGAATGGCTCCAACTTCTCTTAAGTTCTTACGGAAAAAATTTAAATTCGGAAGATCTACTTAAAATCTCGGAAGCCATCGAAGGCAATTACAAGCTCGATTTAAATCATCGTACTTTGGAGAACCTGGCTCCTTTTCTGGGGTTGGGCGGAGCCGGGTCACATTCATTTTGTATCTGATGGGATGTTGTTCAATCTTATTAGATTCTTTTTTAGTTAAACCTAAAAACTCATGAGCAGTTCCAACTTTCCAGCCTTTTGATTCTAATTTTTTCTTTTTAGAGATTTTCATACACAATTAATAATCCGCATCTTCAAGTCTTTCAACAGCCGTTAATGAAACTTGCAGAAGCTCTGCGAGGTCTTTTTGGGACAAATTCATTTTATCTCTTAACTGTCGAAACAGCTGGGAAATTTGATCCTTAATTTTTTCTTCTTCATAATACTGCTGCAACTCAGGATCTTTCTCGTGACGACGTTTCAAAATTTCTAAAGCATCGGTCGTTTTAGTCATAAGATTCCCTATCATTTTCTCAACATGAAAAGGTTCGACTCTCGTTGAGGTAAAAAAATAACCCCTTGAAAAATCAAGGGGTTATGAAAAACGTCCCCAAAAGTGCAATGGACGAACTTAAACCAAGGCGTGATTCATCGTCCTGTCTCTATCTTTGTTATCCTAAACAAATCAACA
>CAZQOW010000282.1:0-2336 GCA_964595045.1 uncultured Pseudomonadota bacterium | reverse complement strand
GCCGGGCACGTTTCCGGTTTTTTATTTTATCGAAATGTTTTTCAATCGGCGATTGTTGATGCGTTTGGGAAATTGTAAATGAGTCGACCATGTATTTTTTAAAATCATCTTCAATCCTTTTTCAGACTCATTTAATTCTTAAAAGCTTTAAACATTGGACCGGAAAGGATTTAATCTCTCCTTCTACCCCTTCAGAAAAAGTAGTCGAGATGTTGTTTAATTCCCCCTTCATACTTGTTTCGCATGGAGTTGAGAAAGACCCGATTTTAAATTATGCAAATAACCGAGCATTACAATTGTGGGAGATGACTTGGGAAGAGCTGAATCAAACTCCCTCCAGGCTGACTGCTGAACCGATGAATCGAGAAGAACGTGAAAATTTTCTCAAACAGGTTCATGAAAAAGGGTTTATCGAAAATTATCAGGGAGTTCGAATTTCTAAAACCGGAAAAAGATTTCGTATTGAGAAGGCAATTGTTTGGAATTTAATTGGGGAGAATGAGGAATATCAAGGGCAAGCAGCCTTTTTTGAGCGGGTGGTTTATTTGTAGAATAAAAGTTTACGATATTTTTTATCTTTGTTATGAGAATTTTTCCTCCTCTTAATCTTAACTGGGGGGAATAACATCAAAGGAGATCCACCGTGGCCGAAGAAGTCAATAAAATCATTTTTTCAATGTCGAAAGTAAATCGAGTTCATCCCCCCAATAAACAGGTTCTGAAAGATATTTCTCTTTCCTTTTTTTATGGCGCAAAAATCGGGGTGCTCGGATTAAATGGTGCCGGGAAAAGTAGTCTTCTCCGTATTATCGCTGGAACGGATCAAGGTTACAGTGGTGAAGTGAATTTTTCGAAAGGATATACAGTTGGCTTTTTAGAACAAGAGCCGCAGCTTGACCCGAATAAAACTGTGAAAGAGGCTGTTTCCGAAGGGGTGCAAGAGGTGGTCGATCTTTTAAAAGAGTTTGAAACGATCAATAACAGTTTTGGAAATCCAATGTCCGACGATGAAATGAGCAAGTTATTAGACCGCCAAGCTGTCGTCCAAGAAAAGCTTGATCAAGCGAACGCGTGGGAGCTTGATACCCGACTGGAGTTGGCGATGGATGCACTTCGTTGTCCTCCCGATGATGCGAAGATTGAAAATCTTTCTGGAGGAGAAAAACGCCGGGTTGCTCTTTGCCGTCTTCTTTTGAAAGAACCTGATGTGCTACTTCTCGATGAACCAACCAACCATCTCGATGCTGAATCGGTTTTTTGGTTGGAGAGGCATTTACAACAATACAAAGGAACAATTATTGCGGTAACCCATGATCGATATTTTCTTGATAATGTAGCTCAATGGATTTTGGAACTGGATCGAGGCCATGGAATTCCCTGGAAAGGGAATTATTCTTCTTGGTTACAGCAAAAAGAGGAGAGATTAAAACAGGAAGAAAAAACAGATCAGAAAAGATTGAAAACACTCGATCGAGAGTTAGAGTGGATTCGCCAATCTCCGTCCGCTCGCCGTTCTAAAAGTAAGGCTCGTATTTCGAATTACGAAATGTTGCTCAATCAAAATTTAGAAAAAGTTCAAGAAGATTTGGAAATTTATATTCCACCCGGCCCTCGTCTTGGAGAGTTAGTGATTCAGGCGCAAAATGTTTCGAAAGCTTACGGCGATAAACTTCTCTATGAAAATCTCAATTTCTCTCTTCCACAAGGGGGGATCGTCGGAGTGATCGGTCCCAACGGTGCTGGAAAGACCACCCTTTTTCGGATGATTATGGGGCTTGAGAAACCGGATAGTGGTACCTTCAAAGTAGGGGATACCGTGAAGCTTGGATATGTCGATCAGAATCGCTTTGCTCCCGATGACAAGAGAACGATTTGGGAATGTATTTCCGGCGGAAATGATCTGATTAAACTTGGAACCCGCGAAGTCAACTCCCGCGCTTATGTCGCACGATTCAATTTTTCCGGAACCGATCAGCAAAAGCAAATCGCCGTCCTTTCAGGGGGAGAGCGAAACCGAATTCATCTCGCCATGACCCTGAAAGAGGCAGGAAATGTGCTTCTTCTCGACGAACCGACCAATGATCTCGATGTGAATACCTTGCGCGCTTTAGAAACCGCGTTAGAAAATTTTGTCGGTTGCGCAGTCATTATCAGTCATGATCGTTGGTTTTTAGATCGTATTGCGACTCATATTTTGGCCTTTGAAGGAAATAGTCAGGTGACCTGGTTTGATGGGAATTTTTCTGATTATGAAGAAGATAAGAAGCGGAGATTGGGAGTGGAAGCTGATAAGGTGCATCGGATTCGGTATAAGAAATTTAAGAAAGATTAATAAA
>CAZQOW010000281.1:0-2355 GCA_964595045.1 uncultured Pseudomonadota bacterium | reverse complement strand
GATTCAATCGATTTGCTTACTTTTACCTCCTCTTCTACGGTAGAAAATTTATATGAATTGCTTTTTTCTCTTGCTTCTAAATCAAAAGAGTTGAAGGGGGATGAAGTTCAAAAAGAGAAGATTTTAAAGATCCCTTCCCTCTGTTTAGGCCCCGTTACCTTAAAAACGGCAAAAAAAGTTGGTTTTTCCTCGGTTCATTCTTCTTCTAAAGCAACTATTTCAAGTCTGGTCGATAAGATTGTAAAGAGCAGATAAGCTTTTAACCGGATTTTGATTAATTTCTAAATACTCAACTGGCTAATTTACTGTTTTATTTGAATATTTTTGATATTTTTTCGTCTTAACAGACAACTTTTTCAATCTTTCCGCCGATAAAGCTTAGAGTTGTTATTTTTGAGTGTTTTTAATCGCTTTATATAGAAGGGGCACAGCCTTATGGGATCAGAGAAATCAATTGCAGGCAACTTATGGGAAGGTTTGGCCAGTTTTGGACAAGGTTTGGAAAACTTTGTTTCTCACCCAGATCAGGCGTTAGATAAGTTGGCGAAAGCTGAAGCACCTTCAGTTAATTGGAATACGTTAGCCGCCGCCTACAAAAAACTCGAAGATGCCCAGCAGGCGACTGGAAATAAAGGCTCTCTCCCAAGCGATGAACAGGTTTTATCGGCAAGCGGATATTTAAACACCCAAACCGCCGAAGGAAAGGCGGTTGCAGAGCAGATTTTACAAAGAGAAAAAATTCTTTTAACCGCTTTTAATATCACGAAACAGGGAAAAGAGATACATCCTAAAGCAGGATCGAATCCTCTTTATTTGAGGGCACTAGAAAATATTTATGATAAGGCGGGAGTCTCTATTCTTTCCCCTGCCGAACAAATTGCCCATCTTCAATCTTCTTTGGGATTATCAGAAAAACAGGCAAAAGAGGTGGTGGCAAATTGGATGAACCGGCATCCCAATTTTGAAAGTCGTAAATCTCTCTATTATCAAATTCTAGCAGAGCAACATCAAGATAATCCTCTTTTGGCGATAAGTCTCTATCGTGTGGCAGTTGCCTATGATCCACGAAATGAAGAGCGTCATTACGAAGCGGCAAAGGGCTATTTCGCAATCGCGAAAGAACATCCTGGTCAATCGTTTGGGGATGAAAAACCTTTTGATCTTGCCCAAGTCCATTTGGGACAACTTTTTAAAAGTCGTGATGTTTCGTATGCCTCGAAAGCTTTATTGTTGGTGAGAGAGTCGGATCGAACTCAACCCAATGATAAAGAAGCGGCAAAAAGAACGAGCGGTTTTTTGAAAGTTGCTCATGATCAATTGGATCGTGGGAATAAACGGCTTAAAGAACTTGGAAATAGCAATTCAGAGCAGTCAAAAGCAGAAGTAATCGTATTAACCGAAACACTTCTCGATCTTGCGGATGAAGTGAAAACAGTGAGCGCGACTACTCCTGAAGATCAGGCATCATTTCATCTTATTCAAGGGGATTTGCGTGAGCTATATAAGCGGGCAGTGGAGATGCGAAATCGCGAACCTGGCCAACCCGGTCAAGCCGCCGTTTTTCAGTTTAATAAAGAAGAGCAGAACAATGCGCATCAAGCCTACGAAGCGCGTACGGCAGAACTTGCGGGAAAACAGGTTGAATCAGAAAAAGGTTTTGATGCAGGAGTAAAAGCGATTCAAGCAAAGCTTGAAGAGAGTTTAAATTTTCCTGAAAAAGGGGAGCCATCCGATGACCAGATGAAAGCGGCGGGAGAATTGTTGCGTCTTGATCGCGAGTTAACTGAAAAAGATTACTCGGCTTGGACTCAGCATGCGAACCGTTTTGCTGCTTTGGTGGATCGTCTTCAAGATCCTGAAAAGAGATCTGCAAATACCGCTTTGCTTCTGCGTGATTTGGTTGCGATTCGAGATCAGCAGCGTGCCTCAGGAAATATCGGTGAAGTCAATGCTCTTTTAAAACATTGGAGCGAGGATTTGGTTGGGCATCTTCCTCCTGCTCTGACAACAAAGCCAGGAGCCAAAGAGGCGACGACTCATTTGGTTGATTTGTTGGTGAAAGAGAATGATCAAAGAGTTTTAGCGCATCTAAATCCAAAAGATTTGGAAGAGTATTTAGAAAAAGTAGAAGTTTCTGAAAAATTATTCGCCGATGCAAAAGCGATTGATACAAAAACTCCTGCTCACGATCCTGAAAAAACAGAAAAAAAGAAAAAACTTTTAGTCGCATCGCTCGCCACTTTACCCGCTTTGGGGGATAAAAAGAGTGTGCAAGAAAGGTTGACGGAGGTTGATCAGCTCGTCGCTCAGAGTGATGAGGTTGAGAAGTTGAAGATTTATGCAGCTGTGGTTCCA
>CAZQOW010000280.1:0-2370 GCA_964595045.1 uncultured Pseudomonadota bacterium | reverse complement strand
ATTCGCCCAACTCCTTTAATGCAATTTTCAACTCTTCATCGGAGGGAGCAACCCCATGATACTTTGGATTATTCTCAAAAATTGAAACCCCTTTTCCGAGAAGTGTTTTCGCGACAATCATGGTTGGCTGTCCTTTGACTTTTTCAGCTTCGTCTAAGGCTTCAACGACCTGCTCCATCTCATTTCCATCGATGGAAAATACTTTCCAGCGAAATGCCTTCAACTTATCTTCGAGTGGAGACACATCTTTAATATCTTTATTAAAACCATCAATCTGAATTCCGTTATAGTCGAGAAAAGCGCATCGATTATCTAATTTATAGTGACCCGCTGCCATCGCTGCTTCCCAAAAAATACCTTCTTGTGCTTCTCCGTCTGAATGCATCGAATAAACCTTGAATTTTTTCATGTCGAGTTTGGCCGACATCGCAATTCCGTTCGCGACGGAACAACCTTGTCCCAAAGAGCCGGTCGACATCTCGATCCCTATTTCTATATTTCTTTTGGGATGACCTTGAAGCGGAGAACCTAATTTTCTTAAATATTGGAGTTCTTCTTTGGGAAAATACCCTGCTCGAGCTAAACAAACATAGAGAGCCGGTGCGCAATGTCCATTGGAAAGGATAAAGCGATCTCGATCAGGCCATGCTGGTTTTTGCGGATCATGCTTCATCTTGTAAAAATAAAGCGCAACCATCATCTCCATCATTCCGAGCGGACCACCGGTATGCCCAGAACCTGCCTGATGAAGCATCTTCAACGTTTCAACGCGAAGCTGCCTAGTAATTTCTTTTAACTCTTGAATTTTGTCTCGGGTAAGCATGAACTAGAATTGAACCTTCACTTAAAATAACAATGGATTAATAACGGTCGAGGAAACTAGCAGAACGTTGTGTAAAGTCAATTTGATTCTCGGATATTTTTCTGAATCAGGATAGAAAATCTTCTTTTTCTCATGAAATCAGCTGTTTTGTATCCTCTAAAACGGGTGGGGCAGTTCTTTCTTGGGGATTTTTTTCTTTTCTGATCGGTAAAGCCTTATTCCAAAGAATAAACCCATTTTCATCTTTGATGATCAATTGAATCGACTGAGTCAAATCAATCCCTTCCAGAACATTTTCTATCGGAGAGCGGATTGGAACGACTCTCCAGTGATCTTGTTCACTGACTTCTTTGTTTGGATCTTTGACTTCGACAGTCAGTTCTAGCGTCACCAAAATTCCCTGGGGACTTTTCCTATTCTGCTGCCCGGCAACAAATTCTTTGAGAGAAAATTGGCTTCGAAAATTACAGCTTCCGGAAAGGATAATATTCAATCCCTTTGCTTCTACTTTATCAATTTTCAGATCTTTCAAAATGACAACTTTTTCCCCTCCTCTGGAAATAGTGAGCATACCAGCTTTGGGAAGCGCCTGACCCGATTGTAAAGGGAAAGCGGCCAGAACATTCGATGGAAAAGAAGAGATTCTCATATTTTCCTTCAATTGAAAGATGAGTGATGGATGGAAATTAGTATAACTTTTCTCTTTTTCGTTCTCCAACAAATTAGTCATTTAGGATTAAAATTTTTGCCTGAGGTTGACGAATCCTCCCGAAATTTGTACTTCTCACTCTTCATCAATATCGATCTAAAGGAGTGACTCACTTTGAAATCTCGAAAAGAACGGGTTGAACAACTCAAAAAAGAATTATCCAAAAAAATTCTTGTCCTCGACGGCGCCATGGGAACTGCGCTCCAAGCAGAAAACCTGACCGCAGAAGATTTTGGTGGATCTGAATATGAAGGATGCAACGAAAATCTCGTCCTCACACGACCGGATGTCATCCAATCGATTCACGAAGCGTATTTAGAGGCGGGGGCTGATATCGTTGAAACGAATACATTTGGATCGACTCCACTTGTTTTGGCTGAATATAATCTTCAGTCGAAAACCGATGAAATCAATTTACAGGCAGCAAAGCTTGCAAGAGCAGCAGCCGATAAATTTTCGAAGGATGAAAAACCGAGATTCGTCGCCGGTTCGATGGGTCCAACCACCAAAGCAATCTCCGTCACCGGCGGAGTGACTTTCGAGGAGCTGATTGAAAACTTCTACCAACAAGCCAAAGGGCTTTATGAAGGAGGGGTTGACTATTTCCTTCTCGAAACCTGCCAAGACACTCGAAACATTAAAGCAGGCATTTTGGGGATTCAAAAACTTCTCGCAGAAGTCGATGAACCGCTCCCAATCGCTGTCTCCGTCACTATCGAACCGATGGGAACGTTACTTGCGGGACAGACGATTGACGCACTCGCCGCCTCACTTGCCCATTTGGATCTTTTATATATCGGCCTGAATTGCGCGACCGGTCCGGAGTTTATGACCGATC
>CAZQOW010000279.1:0-2376 GCA_964595045.1 uncultured Pseudomonadota bacterium | reverse complement strand
TTGTTAAAGCTCAAAGTTTTAAATTTCTTCCCCAAATTTTTGGAAATTCTGCCACCAAAGCGGTTTTCTATCATTATACCTCCATCGGCGTTGGCTGTTTGGTTGAAGGAATCGCTTTCCCAACCGCAACGGAGCTCGCAAGAACCGGTCAATTCAAACTCGGAAATTCACAAGAAATTTTTCACGGATTTTTGACGATCGCTTTATGTAAAGGATTCGCAAAGGGAATGCCGATGGAGAGTGTTTTGATGCGCCACGGCGTTCAAGATATTGCGATGTCAGCTCTTGATGCGGAGTGTGAAGAGATTGGAATTCTCGAAAAACAGCAGATCAGTTTTTGTCAGAGAGTTTTTATGGCTGAAATCATTTCTCTTCGAATGGAAGTAAGCGCGCAATTTTTAGGAGCGGTATGTCCGGAGCTTTCGATGTTGGAAGCGAAGCAGGATTTAAGTATTCAATTTTCGAAAGTGAGAGCTGAAAAAAAATCAGGAAATTCTGCAGGATTGAAAGGAGTCTGGGATGAGCTCCAGACAAAGCTTTCTCCACGACTACTCCCCGCGGAGGGAGTAATGGAAATGTTTGCAGAGAGTAATGCCGAAGAGCCGAGGTTGAATCAGCCGAATATTCTTTCGATGTCGAGACTGGATCAGTCGAGAAGATTAAGCTTCAGAAGAAATACAAAATTAGGAGCTCCGATTTCTTCCTCTCCACTTCCTAGCGATTGGCCAGTCAATCTTTCTTCGGATTGGTGGAATTTGATTCCCCGCCATGGAAGCCGTTTATATACAGGAAGAAAAGTTGAAACAACTCGCGATCATCTTGAAGTTGCAGTTGAGGATGTCGCGTTGAAAATGTTTGGCGGAGAAAAAAATGTTGATCTGGTGATTGGTTTTGGTTCTTTTTTCGATCAACCCGGTTATGGAAAAGCGGCGAGAGAATTGAATCCTGACAAGATCGTCGATCTTTATGTGGTGGGAGATATTAAAAAGATGATGACGAGTTATGCGGCACTTGAAAAGTTTGACTCGCAGCTCGCTAATTGGTGTGTGACGCACTCTTCCGAAACTGATGGGGTTTTTATTAAGGTAGATATCCCGACAGAGAAAGGATTGCTCCGCTTTAAGGTGACCGCGATCGGTCGCGATCATTTTATGGCTACAACGGCTCAGGGCCCTAAAATCGGCTTTCCCCAAATGCGGTTCAAGGATGTGGTCGAGAAAAATGTTTTGTGGGAATGTCCCAAAGAAGTTCGAGATTTAGATTCAAATCGTGTGAGTACAGAGAGTTTGCTAGATAGAGTCCGCAAAATTAGACAGCGCCTGGTTGAAATCTCTTATCTTAAAATGGGAGGCGGAGTTATTTCTTCTCTTCTTCCCGACTGGAAACATTTTTTTCTAAACCGTTTTTCCCGGTTTTTTAAATCTGGTTTTCATTGGAGTAAACTTTTACCGTTTAGTCGCTTGGGAAATTTCAGAGGTTTTCGTTTTACGGGCGCTGAGCTCGCATTAGGATTTTTTGATACCTTTGATTTTGAATTTATTCGAATTCATGAGAATCTTCCATTTTTTAAATCGGCCTATAAAGGATTAGTGCAATTTGAAGAACGGGCAGAATCCTCTAGAAAAATCATGACGGAAGCTTTGCGCGATTTTGCGAGCGCCCATCAAGATTCTCTAACGATCGATAAAAAAACGGTCACTTCCGAAAGCTTAGAAAACCTGATTACAGAAGCAAATGTTTACGAGGTTGTTTTTGAGGCGAAAGGTTTTTCCGGTGGAGCGATCGGCCGATCAATTCGTTATTGGAGCAGCTGGTTTTCGCTCTTTTCCGGTCAACTCCGCACGACTTATCATTATCTGATTCACAAATGGCCAGTGGATAAAAAATGCTCACGCGGCTCTTTTCCTGTGAGTCAGGGAAAATATGTGCGAAGAAAATTTGAAAGAGCAGGGTTGCTTCCCGCCTCGGTAGAAATCAATTATCCTCAGCTAGAAAATTTAGCCTATCGAATTTATCAGGCAGGTCAATTGACATCAGGCGAATATGACCTGTTCCGCCGATGGCTCGCGAAAAAACCACGAATGCTTTTAGCAAAAGATGGAGAGCTCTTGGGCCTTCTGGGAGCTCTTTCAGCAGAATCTGATTCTTTCGGAAAAGAAGTTGTTAATAAAATGTTCAAGGCGATTTCAGAAATACCAAAACTCGATGCAGAAATTCTTCAGTTTGTTAAAGATTATCCCGTTTAATTCTTTGTTTACGACTAAGCATTTTTTCATTTCTTTTTACTTTTATTGATTTCCTTCTTCCCCTTGTCAGATCAAGGCTTGACGGTTTCATCTGGTTTATCTCACAATTAAATAAATTCTAAATATTAAA
>CAZQOW010000278.1:0-2498 GCA_964595045.1 uncultured Pseudomonadota bacterium | reverse complement strand
CGTTGCCCTCTCACGGCAAAAACCCGGGTTCGAATCCCGGTAGGAGCATTTTTAAACATCCAACTGTTTTTTCTAATTTCTTCTTTAGTCGCCTTTCTAGTTATAAAAGCGCAAAAGGCAAACTTTGAAACAATCTTTAAAAAAATATCGAATAATTTTTTTTTCGATGCTAGTTGTAATTATTGGCTGTTTATTACTCCTTTTTTATATCTCTCATCGATTAAATCAAATACGAGAACCGGTTCTCTCTTTTCTCAAAAGTCAAATCCAAGGGGAGATTCAAATTGGAGAAATTAAAGCCTCGCTTTTGCCTGCCGGATTACGTTTAAAGAATGTAAAATTATTCGCTCTAGGAGACCGAGAACCTTCGGCTACAATCGAAGAAATGCATCTTCGTTTTGAACTTTTTCAATTCTTTCAAAAAGAGATCGATGCTCGAATCTATATTCGTAAACCTACTTTGAGAATCACTTCGCCATTAAACGGAAAAAATAATTTTGAAGAAATTTTTGTTCCTTTAATTTCTGACAGCAACGAAATAAATATATCCTCTAAAAAAACAGTCTGGTGGAATCGTTTAAAAGTCACTCGAATTCGTATTTACGACGCGAGCTTTATCACAGAAGAGAAAAGAAATTTTTCACCTGAAATCGAAAGTCTTGAAATATCTGCCGATCAAATTGATTTTGATTCTGTACAAAATTTATCCCCGGTAAAAATTAGTTTTCATCTTCCTCGATTGAATCGTCAGCTGATTGAATTAAATTTTAATTTAAGGAAAGATCCAGTCGAAAAAAATCTTCAAATCGAAAATGGAAGTATTTCTTGGGGATCGGCCAAAATGAAATTGTCAGGCTCGGTTTTGCTCCCTAACCCCCAGAGAAAGAGTGTCGAACTTGCTCTAGAGTTTGCCCTGCTCAACTCGGATCTGAAAAAATTTTTGAATGATTTAAAAATTATCATTCCTTTTGCTGGAGATTTATCTTTGAGAGGGAAAATTTTTGGTTCAATTTTTGACCCGGTTATTCAGTTTATTTTTGACTCTAAAAAACTCTACTTAAGTGGTAAAGAGATCAATCATCTTCATGCGGAAGTGAGAAAAAAAGAGAAAACCATTGAAATAGAAAAAGCAAATTTTGGAATTTATGGAGGGGAAGTTCAAGCGACAGGAACTTTGATTCCTGAAAAAAATATTTCAGGAAATTTTAACGTTTCATTTCACGATTTATACTTATCCGCAATCTCCGGAAAACCTCATCCAGGAAGATTAAGAGGAAATTTAAAACTGAACTCCAATGATATTTTGATTCCCAATTCTTTTTCAGGAACTGGAAATGTCTCAGTCGGTCCAATCCCTCTTCCAAACCTCAATTTAAAAGAGAAAATCGGTGGAGCTCAATTATTGACTGGAGGATTTTTATTTCCACAACTGGTGAATCTCAATCCTCTCTCAAATAGTGCGAATTTGATCGGAAGCCAAATCGATTCATTGAATTCTCAAGTATCTATTCATGGAGAGAAGATTTCCCTCAATCCGTTTCGTTTTTCAAATTCGAAAGTTTCAGGATCAGGTTCGGGAGAAATGCATTCGCAAAAAACAATCGATGCTTCAGGGGTTGCTACTTTGAGCTCTGCAGTCACGACACTTTTATTTCCCGATCGAAAATTCCGATCTTCTGTTACTGGAGGAAAAGGAGCTCTCTCGATTCCGTTTCGTCTCAGCGGTTCTTTAGAAAATCCACAATTTACGATCGAAGAAAATTATTTGAAAAATCTCGTTGCCAAAATTGTGGGTGCAAGCGTTCAAAATATGATTTTCGGAGATAAAAATCATAACGGTCTTTTAAATCCTCTTTTGAAAGGAACTCCGTTCGAAAATATTCCTTTGCCTTCCAAGAGTGATCAAAAAAAACCGATTTCTCCTCCAGAGATATTTAAGCAATTATTTTTTGGAAATTAAATGAGAATTAAAACTGATAGGCGAACTCTGAAAAATAGGATTCAGTGACACCATCAGAATATCTTAATGGTTTTTAATGTTTGATAAGACAGAAAGCGGCGTTCTTATTTTCTCCTGGATAAAAAACCGGATAAATCTTCATTCCAATCGTTAATAATCCAATTCCAATTAAAACAACTGCAGAAAATTTTGGAAATTTTTTTGAAATTGGCTCGAGTAATTTTCTAAAAAATATCGGCGCTATACTGAGTGCCGGAATGGACCCCAACCAGAAAAAAAACAATAGAATCATGCTGTAGTAGATATTTTGAGTCATCACAGCCGCCAAAATAAAGCTGTAAAGCCATCCACAGGGGAGAAAAACCGAGAGAAGGCCGATTTTAAAACCGTTCCAATTGACAGAAGAAGAATCAACTTTAGCCAATGTTTTTCTGGCGAGCTTTGAATATATTTTTGAGAAAAAAGTGGAGAGGGGTTGAGATTTTTTTTTGAAACTTGAAATTCCAATTTTGATAAAACTAAATCCGAGTAGGAGGGA
>CAZQOW010000277.1:0-2535 GCA_964595045.1 uncultured Pseudomonadota bacterium | reverse complement strand
CAGGTTCGATTTATTGTTTTAAATCCGGTGAGTGCAAGACTGGTTGATTTAATTTTAAACACTTCTCTTACAGGAAAAGAAGCTTTGACAGAAATCACCAAAGAGTTGAAATATGTCGATCTGAAAAAAATAATGCGAGAAGGTTTAAAAACTTTGAAGAATTTTAAAATCGAAGGAGCAATTTTGGGAGTTCGTTAAAAATCAAAACTTTTCCAAATATAAAGATTTTAATTTTGAATTATTTGATTGTCCTCAATAAATATTCAAAAAACAACTCTTATTCACTATGAAATGGAGCAAAATAATGAATAGACCACAACTTCATCCATGCAAGCAAATCTTTTAAAATCGGATTTGGGCCACTTTTAGCCGATAAAGCAACGCATCCTGTATGAATTAATCCTTTCGTTATTACAGCTTTTTCTAAATACGGCCCTATTTCTTCTGAAAACCAGGAAAGAAAATCATTTTTGAAATATAATCTCAGACCAGCTCTGGTTTTGTATAATTGGAAATGTCCCGGTGCAAAAGAGAGACGGCTAATCACCGGACCTACTGCTCTCGGTATTTCTGATACCATTCCCGCTTGAATCGCAGGATCAAAAGCAGTCTTTTCCAAAATCTGAATCACATTTAGAGGTAATCGAGCGAGATCGAGATAAACATCATCCATTCCTGATTGAATGATTTCAACCAACGTCGCTCGATTGGGTGGTTTGCCAAATTGAAAGTTATAAATGTATGGCAAAGCATTGAAAAAGTTGGGTAAGAATAAAGTTATGGGGAGCAATTTTCCCGGCGGCTTTACAACCTGCCAAAACAAAACTTGAATGAAGAGATCCTTTTCCGAATTCTAGTAATGAAATTTTCCCTTGTCTCAAAGCCGAAAAACCATGAAAAAAAGCTCCTTCCACTCCAGTAGCACAAATAGAGGGGACAATTCTTTGAATCCATTGATTCCGAGAAGTTTGAGAAATCGTTTTTAAACAGGAAAGTTTAGAAAATTGAGAAACCCATCCTCCTCCCGCAAGACTTAAAATTCCAAGACAATCGGTCGCTTCAGTGAAAACACTTTGAATAATTTGAGAACATTCTAGCTGAAAGGCAGTAAAACTTCTTCTTGCTGCTGAGAATTTGAAAGTATGATTTTTGAACAAGTAGGAGACAAAAAATATTCTATTAATAAAGACTGATTCTGTGAATGAGAAAAAAGTTATATAAAATTATTGTTAAATATTTTTGAAACTACTGAGGAGTATTTTTCTCATAAACCTCTACAGACAGTCTTACTTAGTAATCATATAGCTTTCCTTGGCAAAACCTTCTATAAAAATAAGATTAAGAAAGTCGCAACTAATCAACTCTTATTTGATAGAGTTAGATTGTTGATAAGGAGGTAAAACTTTCACACGCCAGAGAAATATTTGAGATTGATATCGTCCATCTACTCTAGGAGTAAGAAGATCTTGAACATCCGTATCGCTTCTATCAGTAATAATACCAACCATCACATATTTACCCGGTTTCACTTTGTCAGAAAAAGCTGCGTCAAAAGGAACTCTCAGCCTGACTACTCCGCTAGGAAGCATCGGTTTATTAAGCTGATAATTATAAACTTCTCGTTGGTCTAAGTTCACTGCATATAAATGAATTCGAACCTTACTTTTCATGTCAGAAGGGATACGCGTGGCAGGAATGAAATCAACCATAAAGTGAGAATCTTTAGATGAAGAGATATATTTATCTGCTGGCAATTGGCTATCGAAGGATTTCGCAAGATCTAAAAGTAGAGGAGTCAGATCTTTTTTATCTTTTTTCTGGAAATATTTTTCATAAAGCTCTTTATCGAATTGATAAGCTTTATAAATGATAAAAGCCATCGCCGGACCTAATGAACAAGCATCACCGTTTATTCGGGCCTCATAATCCGGAAGAGGCTGAGAAAAATTATTACAGGTTACAAAACGCGTTAACGGAATACGAGATAAATATGGATGAGTTTCCTGAAATTTTCTCCAACATTCCGATGAAGAAAGAGAGGTGAATCCATCTAAGGGCTTTACCGTAATTTGATCTGAGCAGTCTCTATCTCCATGCTGTGCTGAGTAAGCACTAGCTTGGTTTACAGATGTGGATGATAAATTAGGACTCGTACTAGGTTGCGGTTTGCTAGACGATGCCATCTTTTTCTCCTTCATTAATCTAAAAAACTAAAACTTTCCTATAATCAAGCTATCGCTACTCCTTAAAAAAAGTTTCTTATTTAATTACATTAATTTCTTCCTGGAGGAATATCTGACGGTTTAACCACAGTTACTTTAGGCGCTTTGAAAGGAACGGTCGCATCATTAAGCCCCAATTTCTCTCTCATCCAATCATCGATTTTTCTTTTGTAAACCCCCATATCGCCTAAAAATGTTTGGCGAAGCGGTTTACCAAAAAGATCTTTTTTGTCTAATATAAATTGTACGAAGCGTCCAGCTGCTAAGCGCTCGGATAATTTTTCAGACAGTTTTTTGTCTTCTTTTCGAAACT
>CAZQOW010000276.1:0-2540 GCA_964595045.1 uncultured Pseudomonadota bacterium | reverse complement strand
GAGAGTCTTTTTAAACATCTACTTTCTCCTTTCTTAAGAGATTTAAAATCAAAAAATAAAAATGGATTTATTATGAAGTTTTCATTGTTATAGTTCGTTGAACGGAATTTCAAGTTTTAATTTAGCATTTAGATTTGAAGGTAATCGATTTGTTTTTTAAGTTGCACGTTCAGTAAAAGATAAGGTATTAATAAAAATCACCTTTAAATAACGGAGTGATCATTTTATCTCAATGAAAAATAATACCCCCTCTCAAAAACCGTCTTTGACATTATTCTCAAAAATTTTTCGTTTCGCCTTTTACTTTTTTCTCATTTCCATCCTTCTAACGGTCGTTGGCGGAACCGCTCTTTATTATTATTTTTCAAGAGATCTTCCAAAATTGAGTAAAATTGATGATTATCATCCCAATCTAGTGACAGAAATTTTTGATGATACGGGAAAAGAGGTGGGAGAGTTTTGGAGTGAATGTCGTTTTTTAACTCCAATCAAAGATATTCCAGACAAACTGATCAAAGGGTTTGTCGCCAGCGAAGATGAGCGATTCTTTGCCCATCATGGAGTCGATTTTTGGGGAATCTTCAGGGCGTTTATCAATAATCTAAAAGCAGGACATGTGGTTCAAGGGGGCTCCACTATTACCCAACAGGTCACCAAATCACTCGTCCTCTCTCCTGAAAGAACTTACGATCGGAAAATCAAAGAAGCGATTTTGGCGACTGAAATTGAAAAGAATCTTTCTAAAGATCAGATTCTTTATCTTTATCTCAATCATATCTTTTTTGGGAATAGAGCCTATGGCGTTGCCGCGGCTGCCCGAAACTATTTTCACAAAGATTTAAAAGAGTTAAATGTCGCCGAAATTGCCATGATTGTTGGGCTTTCAAAGGCTCCTTCTGCCTATAATCCCCTCACGAACCCTGAAAGAGCAAAGTCGAGACAACATTATGTGATCGATCGAATGAGAGAACAGGGTTATATTACTAAGAAAGAGGCGGAAGAAGCAAAAGCAACCCAACTAAAGGTATATAAAGCGGGAACTGATAAAGATTTTAATCTAGAATATACCCCTTATTTTACCGAACATATTCGGCGTTATCTGGTCGATAAATATGGAGAGGATGCACTTTATCATGGTGGTTGGAAAGTTTATGCCACTGTGAATCTCGATATGCAAAAAGCTGGTCAGAGTGCCGTCGATCGAGGTTTGAGAGAAGTTGATAAACAGAAAGGTTACCGAGGACCGCTCCAAAACCTCTCCGACAAAACCGCCATTGAGAAATTCAATACCCAAAACCATATTAAAATTCTCGAAGCGACTCCTAATATCGATTATGGCCAATACCATACTACTCAAAGTTTATTGAATATCAAAACTCCTCTTCAAGAAGACAAGTATTACAATGGGGTCATTGTTGGAGGTTCACGAAGTAGTGGTTTTGAAGTGATGGTAGGAAATGTGAGAGGAACGATTGCCTCAGAAACCATGACCTGGGCGGCTGCCGCAAGTAATTTGAAAAATGGAGATGTGGTCGAAGTAAGACTTTATCACCCCACAGTCACACCCGATGCAAAATCAAAAAAAGGAAAACCGATTGCTGAAAATAAATCTGTTCCAACCGATTCTTCTCAACCACTTTTCGCTCTCACCCAAGAACCAAATCTTCAATCGGCTCTCTATTCTTATGAACCATTTACAGGTGAGGTAAAAGCGATCGTTGGGGGGCTTGATTATCGTAAAAGTGAATTCAATCGGGCAACGCAAGCATTAAGACAGCCAGGTTCATCGATTAAACCGCTGATCTATTCTGCTGCGCTGGATAAAGGTTATACACCGAACACCGTGATCATGGATTCTCCTATAGTCTATGAAGAATCTCCGGGAAAATTTTGGACTCCCAAAAATTATGGTGGAGGATATTCTGGTCCAACCCCTCTTAGAAGTGCTCTCGTTCATTCGAGAAATGTGGTGACTGTCAGAATTGTCATGGATATTGGCACTCATTATATCGCCGCCTATATGAGAAAATTGGGGCTCACCTCCCCTATTCAAAAATATTATTCAATGGCATTAGGGGCAAATGATGTTTATCTGGCTGAACTGGCCCGTGCTTACGGAACTTTTGCAACCGGCGGAATTTTACCTGAGACCTATTTCATTAGAAAAATTGTCGATCCTTCCGGAAAAGTGATTGAAGAAAATAAACCGATGCAGAAAAAATTTATTATTACTTGGGATGTACCAAAAGGATCTGAATCAGCGTCCTCGAACGTTCCAGGAGAACGCTCTAGTAAGGGGGAAGAGGCTGAAGGTCATGCGAAAATTCCTGAAAGTCAACAGGCCTCTTTGGAAAGTCATCCCTCTTCAGAAAGCAGAGCTGAAAATAGTGAAACTAAACCCAACTCTAAAAAAGATGCAAAAGCACTAAAAGCAATACCATGGGATGAAATGGAGTATAGTTCAAATCATGAACAGGTTGGCGATGAAGAAATTCAAAAAGAACAACTAAATAAAAGTGAATATGAAAAAAAGATTCTCT
>CAZQOW010000275.1:0-2558 GCA_964595045.1 uncultured Pseudomonadota bacterium | reverse complement strand
ATTCGGAAACAATTTAACATCTTAGATAGCTCTAAAAAACGTTGGCGATTAAATTTTGGGGAAGGGGATATTAAGGTAAATGTTTCCCAAACTGCGCCGAGTGTTTTCGTTCAGGCCCATTATTCGACTTCTGAAAAATATTTCTTAATGGGAAAGTTTGATTATCTTAATCGATTTGGAAACCGCACCTATACTTATACTGCAGGAGGTGGATATTATATCCATCCGAAAATTATTTTAAGTGATCTTTTTTCTTATGCGCCAGTAGAATATGGAATTCCTAAGATCCAGAATGCTTTTGAGATGACAACTATTTTGTCCCAATCGTTTCAGTTTTATTTTCGTTATACTTATCGATTATATAATGTTGCTAATGCCCATAGTTTGTCTCCTGGAGTCAGTTGGCATTTTACCAATTGGGGAATTCTTGATTTCAGCTACGATCCTACCATCACTAAAGTAGAAGATAAGTTTGATCGAGACATTGATTACTCGATTCCCATTCGTCTTTCATTTATTCCACTCAAAGACGTCTTAAAACTAACTCTTGCTTATTCTAGAACCAAAGAAAGCTTTGATAAAGATACGCATGAAAAACCCCAAAAATTCGAAGCAAATCATTATGGAGGGGGAATCGAATGGATTATTGCCAATAATACGGGAGTTCGAATGGATATCGATTTTGAAAACCGAGACAATGGATTTAGTTCACAAACATATACCTCGAGCGTTTATTACCAATTTTAGCCTTCAAAATTTTTAAGTTTTTTTCTCTAGAAAATATCAACTCGCAAAAATAATAGCGAAATCGTTGACACTTCCTAAATTAAATTGATACTATTTTATAATAATTTTAAAGACTTAACTGAAGTTGACGTCAATCATCAAAAGAGGGGGGAGGCTTATTATGAATAAGTCAGAGCTGATTGAGTTGATTGCGGAAAAGGCGAAGATTGCCAAAAAGCAATCCGAAGACGTAGTGAATCTGATTTTTGATTCCATGACCGAGGCGTTGGCGAAAGGGGAACGAATCGAAATTCGCGGATTTGGAAGTTTTGTTAGCCGAAGCTATGGGGCTTATGTTGGGCGAAATCCAAGAACGAGTGAATCGATTGAGGTAAAGCCAAAAAAACTTCCCTTCTTTAAAGTGGGAAAAGAATTAAAGGAGAGGGTTGATTCCGAAGCATCTTCCGCTACCGGTTCTTCTGTAAATCCTTCAAATTCAGGTCGGTCTTCCTAACTAAATTTCGAATCTCCTGCTTTCCTTTGCCTTTAGCTTGTGTCTAGGTGATTGGAAAAGGGTTGGCGTGAGGAGTTCTTGTAGGATGGACAAAGCGTAGCGTGTCCATCTTTCCACTCTGTAGACGATGGAAACGCTACGCTTTGTCCATCCTACTATTTTTATTTTTGAATCATGAGTTATAAAAAGAATTTAGCACTTCTCTGTCTCTATTTCGCCAAAGGAGTCGGTCCAGTTTATCAACGACGCCTTCTTGAAAAATTCGGAAATTTGATTGAAGAGATTTTCCTTGAGAAAAACTTTTCGGAGTTAGCTCAAGCGCTTTCAGGTGATTTTCCGATTTCTCTTCTAAAAAATATTTACGAAGATTCGAATTTGAGACGAGCTGAGAAAGAACTTGAATGGTTAGAGAAAAATCAAAGTAAAATTATTACTATTCTCGATGCTGATTATCCCCCTTTACTGAAAAATATTCACAATCCACCGGCCCTTCTTTTTTCGAGAGGAAATTTTTCGAGCTGGACTGATTTTCTCCCAATCGCCTTCGTTGGAACCCGCGAGATCACCGATTATGGAAAAAAAGTGATCTCTCATTTGATTGAATCACTCGAAGAGACGAATGTGGTTGTGGTCAGCGGTTTTGCGAAAGGGGTCGATGCATATACGCACAAAGCGGCATTAAAAGCACATTTACCAACGATCGGAGTTTTGGGGACTGGGCTTGATTACATCTATCCGCGTGAAAATGAAGAGCTTTATTATGAAATGATTGAACAAGGTGGATTTCTCACTGAGTATCCAACTGGCACGATGCCTCATCCTGGGCATTTTCCTGATCGAAACCGAATTGTCAGCGGAATTTCAAAAGGGGTGATCGTGATTGAGGCACCTGAAGAGAGCGGGGCTTTGATTACAGCCCGCTATGCGCTTGAACAGAATCGTGAAGTGATGGCGGTTCCTGGAAATATTTTTTCACAAAATAGTCGAGGGTCTCATCGATTGATTCAGCAAGGGGCAAAGCTGATTGAGAAAATCGAGGATGTGTTAGAAGAATTTCAATTGATTCAAAAAAATATCGATAAAATTTCTTCATCCGAAAAAAATGAAATTCCTCTCGATGAAACAGAGAAAATTTTATTTGAGAATTTGTCCTCTGAGCCGCAACACATTGACAAAATTTTCGAAATCTGTACTCTCCCCCCTTCTTTAATCGCTGGAACTTTGACAACTTTAGTTTTGAAGGGGGTTGTAAATGAGTTGCCGGGAAAATTTTTTGTGAAGAGTGAAAGTTTTTAAAAGTCTTCCTCCTTTTCAAGAG
>CAZQOW010000274.1:0-2586 GCA_964595045.1 uncultured Pseudomonadota bacterium | reverse complement strand
CAAGGATCAGTTGATAAAGAGGTTGTCATCCCGATCCGCGGTGAGATAGAAGAATCATCCAAAAAAATTATTTATTTGATGAAGAGGAATCTATGAAATCTGAATCCTGGAAAGAAAAACTATCTAGTGAAATTTCCCCCGATTGGGCTGAAGAGATCAACGCGTTCGAGTCAGAAATCGAGCTCAAAAAACAGGGAAAGATTGAAGATCGTGTGTTTGCCGAGACGAGACTTCGCCGCGGTGCCTATGGTCAACGTTATGACAACGGCCAACGTCATGATGGTGCTAAAACTCAAACCTTAAAATTTAGAGATCAAGAACTTTATAAAGGGCCACATACCTTATGGGATGCCCCTGGAATGCAGCGAATCAAAATCCCTTTCGGAGGGATGACAGCTGAGCAGTGCGAAGTGATGGCGGAGCTCGCCGAAGAGTATTCAGACGGTATTGCGCACGTAACAACTCGTCAAGATTTTCAACTTCATTTTATTCATATCGAAGATACTCCCGACTTGATGCGTCGGCTGGCAGCGGTTGGAATTACCTCGCGCGAGGCATGCGGAAATTCGATCCGTAATATCACCGGCTGTCCTTACGCTGGCGTCTGTTCCGATGAGGCGTTTGATACGAGTCCTTATGCCAAAGCGGCCACTTTCTTTTTACTCGGTCATCCCGATTGCCAAGAGTTTGGTCGAAAATTCAAAATCGCCTTTTCAGGATGCGGAAAAAATGCCTGCGCGCTGGTGAATATTCACGACATGGGATTTGTCGCAGTCACTCGAATGGAAAACGGCGTTGAAAAGCGCGGTTTTCAAACGTTTGTTGGCGGTGGTCTCGGCTCGGTTCCCCAAAATGCGAAAGTTCTCGAGGAGTTTTTACCCGAAGAAGAGCTTTTGCCGATGACCCAAGCGGTCGCGCGGGTTTATGCGAAATATGGCGAGAAAAAAGATCGAGGGCGAGCACGAATCAAATTTCTCATCAAAGATTGGGGCATTGATAAATTTAAAGAAGAGGTCGTAAAAGAGAGAAAAATTTTAAAAGAAGATTCTCGTTGGACCGATTATCTCAAAGAAACCCGAAAAGAGTTTGAATCTCCGCTTAAAAAGTCTGAGCCGCTAAAAACTCATCCGATCTCTGAAGAATTTAATCGATGGATGAAAACGAATCTCCGTAAACAGAAACAGGAAGGGTATGTCGTGGTGACGGTAAAACTTCCTTTGGGAGATATTACCGCCGATCAGCTTCGCGCGTTGGCCGATATTTCCAGAAAATTTGTGAAAGATACCATCCGCACTACTGTCGAGCAAAATATGGTTCTCCGTTGGGTCAGTGAGTCTGACCTCCCGGCACTTTATGAAGCGTTGAAAAAAGCGGAGCTTGCCGACTCAGGGGCCGGAACAATTCTTGATGTGGTTGCCTGCCCCGGAACGGATACCTGTAAACTGGGAATTTCCTCTTCCCGCGGTCTCGCTGGAGAGCTTCGAGAGCGACTTGCCGAACAGGCGCATTTGATGGATGAGGCAGTTCAAAGTCTGCATGTAAAGGTGAGTGGCTGTTTCAATTCTTGTGGACAGCATCATATCTCCGATCTTGGATTCTATGGTGTCAGCCGGAAAATCGCGGGATATATGGTTCCGCATTTCCAAGTCGTTTTGGGCGGACAGTGGGAAAATAACGGTGGATCTTACGGATTACCGATGGGGCCGATCCCTTCCAAGCGAATCCCAGAGGTGGTTACCCGTTTAACCGGTCGATATTTATCTGATCGACAAAAACAGGAAAATTTCAAAGATTTTGTTCAGCGGGTTGGAAAAGTTGAAATTAAAAGTATGTTGCAAGATTTGACTCAAGTTCCTTCGCATGATCAGGATCCTTCTTTTTATAGCGATTGGGGAAATCCGCGCGAATACACAACCGGCGATATTGGGATTGGCGAATGCGCAGGAGAAGTGGTTTCAATGACCGAGTTTGATTTGACCTCCGCCGAACGAGAAGTTTTCGAAGCGCAAGTTTTACTCGATAAAAAAGAAGATCAAAAAGCGGGAGAGCGGGCTTATCAAGCGATGTTGATCGCGGCGAAAGGATTAATTCGGACCGAACTTCGGGATGTTCCCACCGATCCGAATCAGATTATGAGTGAGTTTAAAACCCGATTTTATGATACGCAGGTTTTTTTCGATCCATTTGCCGGTGGAAAGTTTGCACAATATTTTTTTATTGCACATAAAAAGGCAGGATCGACTTATACAGCTGAATCGGCTCATCAGCTGATTGAAGAGGCAAGTCTGTTTGTGGAGGCGGTTTATAGTTGTTATCACCGATTGGGAGAGAAGAAAGTTTCCCCCTCTTAAGGTAAGAGGGGGTTAGGGGGTGTTATGAACGTTTGAGGTGTGTATCATTTTTCATAACCCCTCCCAACCTCCCCTTATCTTAAGGGGAGGAGAAAAAGTATAAATTGTAAGGATAAATTGTCATGAATCTTCAAAAATTAAATCTCAAAATTTTTATCGCAAATCCTGAAACGGTTCAGTTTGAAACTTTCATCCCGATTTTTCATCGCTGGATTCAAGAACAGAAGATGAATGA
>CAZQOW010000273.1:0-2587 GCA_964595045.1 uncultured Pseudomonadota bacterium | reverse complement strand
TCATCGCTTATTTGACTTATAAATCGAAAAAACTGGAAAATATCCTTCAAGGTCGTCCCACTTTGTTAATCCATCAGGGGAAATTAATCGAAAAGAACTTAGAAAAAGAGTTATTAAATTATCATGAGTTAAAAATTATGCTGCGAAAACAAGGGATTCATTATCTTGAAGATGTTCACGAAGCTGTTTTAGAAAGTGATGGGTCAATCAGCATTTTAAAAAACTCAGAAATCGAACAAAAAAAACCTCTTTAATTCTTTTGATTTTTGTACCAAAGCACTTGGCGACAAATCCCCCGAATCACTCGAACTTCGACATCAGTCAGATGCGCGCGGTTGAAGATATTTCTTAAAATCCGCGGAATATGATGAATATTGTCATTTTTCATAAAACCGATTTGGCTGAGCATCTCTGTTAAATGTTCATACATTCCTTCGAGTTCTTGAGTGGTTGGATATTTATTAGTTTTTTCTACCCACTTTTTCGGCTTTCTTCTGAAAAGCTCATGCGCGACTAGTAAAACCGCCTGTGACAAATTGAAAGATTCAAACTCGGGGTTCGATGGAATATAAACGAGATGCTGACAGAGTTTGAATTCTTCGTTGGAAAGTCCGCTGGTTTCAGTCCCAAAAAGAATCGCGATTTTTCCTTGAACATTCATGGTTTCGATGAGGGATGGCAGTTCATCGAGAGCGATCACATTTTTTCGATAATTTCCTTTTCTTCGAGAGGTTCCAATCACTAATTGATAAGATTTCATCGCCTTTTGAAAATCATTGTAAACTTTGGCTTTCTGAAGAACATTTTTTGCTCCAACTGCGTATTTGGTTGCTTCAAGATCGTTTTTTTCAAAAGCAGGATTCACTAAAACTAGTTTTTCAAATGCACAGTTTTTGAGGGCTCGTGCGACGGAGCCCGTATTTCCAGGAAATTGCGGTCTTGCTAAAACAAAATCGATAGATACTTTTGCTTTCATTTTTATCCTCTTTGATTGCTCTGGACTTTTGGATCTAGAACTTGCTTTAGAGCCGATACCGTTGTTAACTTTCAAAAATGGGTATTTTTAAAAAAATTAAAAAAATTCTTTTCAATATAGAAGAAAAACCTTCCTTTCCCAAATGGGAGAATGCTTTACCTCAGGTAGTCGAGAATGCCAATGAAGATGTGCGGATCCGAGATTTACAGGAAAAACTAGAAAAGGAAATCGAGGAAAGAAAACGTTTAGAAGATTTATTGGGGATAACCGAGACCCGTTTAAGATTGTTAGTCGATCAGATGCCAGCGGTATTGTGGACGATGGATCAAAATTTAAGATTTAACCTCTCAGTTGGGTCCGCTCTTGAGAGTTTGGGGTTAAAGCCGAATCAAGTCGTTGGAATGCATCTGTTTGATTTTTTTAAATCTTCTGATGAAAATTTTTTACCGATTGCGACTCATCTCAAGGCACTTCAGGGAGAAGAGGTGACCTATGAAATCGAATGGGGTGGAGAATGGTTTTATTCTTATCTTGGCCCTTGGAGAGATAAAGATCAGAAAATTATTGGAATGATCGGGATTGGAATCAACATCACCGAAAGAAAGAAATATGAGGAAAAATTAAAGAAGGCGAACAAAGAGTTGAGCTCTTTAAGTCAGTTAAAGTCGAATTTTAATTCGATGATTTCGCATGAGCTGAGAACTCCACTCAGTTCGATTCGAGAAGGGGTAAGTATTATTTTGGATGAAATCGATGGAGAGTTGAATGAACACCAGAAAAAAATCCTTCAAATTGTCAAATCAAATACCGATCGTTTGTCCAGATTGGTTTTAAATGTTCTCGACCATACAATGATTGAGTCGGGAAAAATGAAAATGTTTTTTTCGTCAGTGAATTTAAATGAGCTGATTATCGAAGTATGTAAATGGATGGAAACAATTGCCTTGAGAAAAGGAATAAGAATTTTGACTTATCTTCCTCCTGAAAATGTTTATTCGGTTTGTGATCCTGAAAAAATGAAGCTGGTATTGATCAATCTGATTGACAATGCCTTAAAATATACTGCGTCAGAAAATGAAGTAAAAGTTGAACTCTTCTCAGATTCCGAATCAGTTCAGATTGAGATTGAAGATTTTGGTATCGGAATCCAGGAAGAAGACCAGAAAAAAATATTTTCAATTTTTGAACAAGCTAGTTCTGAGGAAGTTTTGAATAAGGGAGGCTTTGGAATCGGATTGGCGATTTGTAAATATATTTTAGAGCAACATCAGGGAAAAATTCATGTCACAAGTGAATTGGGAAGTGGAAGTCGATTTAAAATTATTTTTCCCCAAACTCTTCAAGGAATAAAAGAGGTTTCGTAAATCAAGAAATTACTGAATATATTCACGAATAGTTGACATCAAGATTGAAGGATCATATGGTTTCGAAACGAAACTAGCCGCACCGAGATCGAGAACGTATTCCACAATATTTTGATCATTATAACAGCTGAGGACAATAACCGGAGGAAGTTCGACATTTTCAGGAAGACGTTTTTTTGCACTTTTTAGAAAAACGGTTCCATTGGCTTTTTCAAAACCCAAATCAAGAATAATCAGATCGGGAAGA
>CAZQOW010000272.1:0-2621 GCA_964595045.1 uncultured Pseudomonadota bacterium | reverse complement strand
AAAGAAGAAAAAGCGGTTTTTTGTTTTATTCTTCTCTTTCTTTGATTCAAGAAGCAAGCAGTTTGCAGCGAAAACTGTTTCTGCTTTTGCCGGTGATTTTGCGTTTGATTGCGATCGTTTTTTTTATAGTTGGATTGGCGAGACCACAAACCGCCAATGTGCAAACCGAGGTGATTAGCAGCGGAGTTGATATTATTTTGACTCTTGATACTTCAGGGAGCATGCAGGCACTTGATTTCAAGATCAATGGGGAGGAGGTCGATCGTTTGACCGCTGTCAAAAAGGTGGTGACCGATTTTATCCAGCATCGTGAAAGTGACCGAATTGGAATGGTCGTTTTTGGAGAAATCGCCTTTACTCAATGTCCATTAACGTTAGATTATGATGTTTTACTCTCTTTTCTTAATCAGCTTGAAATCGGTGTTGCAGGAGATGCCACCGCCATTGGGGATGGAATCGCATTGTCTGTGAAACGGTTGAAAGATCTCCCCTCCAAATCAAAAGTGATTATTCTTTTAACTGATGGTCGAAGTAACGCTGGAAGTGTCAGTCCAGAAAAAGCGGCGGAGATCGCCGCGAGTTACGGAATCAAGGTTTACACGATTGGTGTTGGAACGAAAGGGCCGGTCCCATTCCCCCAAGAGACTTTATTTGGGGTCAGAAAAGTCATGGTGGAGCTCGATATCGATGAAGAAACTCTTCAAAAGATCGCTGAAAAAACCGGAGGACAATTCTTTCGGGCCACCGACACTGAAGGTTTACAAAAAATTTACAGAACGATTGATCTGTTAGAAAAAAGTGAAGCGAAGGTAAAACATTTTCAGGAGTATCATGAGCTGTATCGTTCTCTTGTGATTGCGGCACTTATTTTATTATTGTTGGAATTTGTCTTGAAACAGACCGTTTTTAGAAGGTTTCCTTAATTATGCAATGGGGAGATACACAATATTTGCTGTTTTTGCTTCTGATTCCAATCTTGACCGGATTGCTCATTTTTCTATTTAAAATCAGGAAAAAAAGAATCGAACGTTTTTGTGATCCGCAATTTATCCCGACGCTTATTCCTCTCTGGAGCTCGTCCCGTCTAGTTTTAAAGCAGATCTTTTTGGTGCTCGCTTTCGTTTTTTTGATTCTCTGTCTCGCTGAGCCAAAATGGGGATATCACTTTGAAGAAATCATCCGAAAAGGGAATGATCTTTTTTTGATTGTCGATCTTTCGAACTCGATGCTTGCAGAAGATCTGAAGCCGAATCGACTCGAACGGGCAAAACGAAAAATTCGTGATCTGCTGAAAATGGCAAATGGAGACCGAATTGGAATGATTGTTTTTGCCGGCAGGTCGATTTTGATCTGTCCTCTGACACTCGATTATCAAGCGATCGAACAATTTTTGAATGATCTTTCTCCTGATTTGATTCCGATTCAGGGAACCGATCTTTCGGGTGCTTTCAAGTTGGCGATAAATAATTTCAAAGATCCAAAAAGTTCAAAAGCGTTGATTGTTTTGAGTGATGGAGAAGATCATTCCGATGAACTCGAATCGACGGTGAACCGTTTGAAAGAGAAAAAAATCCCGCTCTATATCCTCGGTTTTGGAACTCCCGAAGGGGCTCCCGTTCCGCTTCCGAAAGGGGAAGGGGGATTCAAAAGAGATCGATCTGGAAATATTGTCATTTCAAAACTCGAAGAGCAGACCTTGGCCGATATCGCCAAAAAAAGTGGAGGGGTTTACATCCGATCAGTTACGAATGACGAAGATCTGAACGAACTTTATGTCAAAGATTTAAAAGGGGCATTAAAAGGAAATGAGATAAAGTCGGGAAAGAAACGGGTTTATGAGTCGCGATTTCAATGGCCTCTCGCTTTTGCTTTGTTGATTCTTATGATTGAGTTTTTGATCAGTGAAGATCGGAAAGTTCGGATACAAAATTAAAAATGAAACATTTTTCCAAAATATTTCTGTTTTTTATCCTGTTTTTTTCCCTTCCTGCTTTTGTTCAGGCAGGGCCGCTCAACTTTGTTGACAAATATCAGGGATCCAAAGCTTATGAAGAAAAAAAATTCAATGAGGCAAAAGAACTATTTGAGCGGAGTGCCAAAAAAAATCCTTCCGATTTGAAAACAATGTATGATCTCGGAAATTCTTATTATCGAACTGGAGAGTTTGCAAAATCGATTGAAACCTTTTCCAAAACGATTCAAACTACAGATCCACTTCTGAAAGAAAAGTCGTATTATAATCTTGGAAACAGTTTTTATCGAACTGGAGAACTTGAGAAGTCACTGGAATCTTATGCTAAAGCACTTGAAATAGATCCAAAAGATCCAGAGGCCAAATTAAATTATGAATTTGTAAAGAAAAAATTAGAGGAGAAAAAAAAGGAAGAGGAGAAGAAAAAACAGGAACAAGAACAGGCGCAAAATCAACAGAATCAGCAAGATCAACAACAGCAGAAGTCGGGTGATTCTCAAAACCAGCAGCAGAACCAGGATCAGAACCAGCAACAGCAACAAAATCAGCAACAGGGAGAAAATAAACAGAACGAGCAAAATCAACAACCCGATCAGCAAAATCAGAATAAAAAACCGGAAGATCAAAAAGATCAAAACCAACCGGGAAA
>CAZQOW010000271.1:0-2677 GCA_964595045.1 uncultured Pseudomonadota bacterium | reverse complement strand
TTGGATGGTCATCAAAAAGATCCGAAGGTAAAAAAGGTTTTAAGTGAGATGGAAAAACAGTGTTCATTTTTAAAAGTTTTAGGATCTTATCCAAAAGGAAGTTAGATGAAGCCAGTTTTTAAAACGGTTGCAATCATAGGTCTTGGCCTTATTGGCGGTTCGATTGCCCTAGAAATTAAAAGAAAAAATCTTGCCTTGAAAGTGATTGGAGTTTCTCGCTCTTTGAGCAATCGAAGAGTCGCTCTCAAGCGAAAAGCAGTCGATCAGGCCTATCCTAACTTGGGTGATTTTCTTCAAGAAGCAGATTTAGTGATTTTAGCGACTCCGGTCGGAACCGTGATTTCCTTTCTGAAAAAAATTCAGCCATTTTTGAATCCAAAAGTGCTTGTTACCGATGTTGGAAGCACCAAAGAAGAGATTGTCCGTTTTGCCTCTAAATTCAAAAAACTTTATTTTATCGGAGGGCATCCGATCGCTGGAACCGAACATTCCGGCATGAAAGCGGCTGAGCTCGATCTTTTTAAAAAGAAGAAATGGATTTTAACTCCAACTGTGTCTACTCCAGCTAGTTTAAGAAACAGGCTCTGTCGCTTGATTCGCGCTTTTGGATCACAAATAGTGATGATTGATGCCGAAAGGCATGATCGAATCTTTGCGGCAGTTTCTCATCTTCCGAATTTGCTCGCTTATACATTGTCGAATACGATAGAGACTTTGAAGAATCCTCAATTCGCAAAATTCGCAGGATCGAGCTTTCGAGATATGACCCGTGTTGCTTCTAGTTCACCAGAAATGTGGAGAGATATTTCCCTTTCCAACCGGGTAGAGTTGCTTCGAGTGATCAAGCAGTTTGAGACAGAAATCGAAAGATTTAAACGAATTTTGAATCAAGGGGAAGAAGCTTCCCTATTAAAATTTTTCGAGCGAGGAAAAAAGTTTAGAGAACAGATTGTTTAAATTATGAATTCCATCACGGTATACCCAGTAAAATCTTTAACAGGCGGAATTGTCATCCCCGGCGATAAATCGATTTCTCATCGCGCGATTATTTTTGCTTCTCTTGCCGAAGGGGTGACCCGAATCCGAAATCTTCTCGAATCTGAAGACGTTCTCTGTACCATCGATTGCTTTCGGGAGATGGGGGTGGAGATTCAAAAAGAAAATCAGGAATGGACGGTCACCGGCGTTGGAATGAACGGTTTAAAAGAACCAACGAAAGTTCTTTATTGCGGGAATTCCGGAACGACGTTTCGATTGTTGATGGGAGTTTTAGCTGGACAAAATTTCAAATCTACTTTGACGGGTGATGCATCTCTAAACCGTCGTCCCATGAAAAGAGTGATCGAACCGCTTTCTCAGATGGGAGGGGAGTTTTCGGTCGAATCCGATCAAACCGATCATCGTAAAATTCATATCCATGGAAAACCGCTTCAGGGAATTGTTTACCGATCTCCGGTCGCATCCGCCCAAGTGAAGTCGGCGATTTTACTTGCTGGACTATTTGCCCAGCGAGAAACGACAGTAATAGAACCGACCCTTTCAAGGGATCATACTGAAAAAATGTTTGAGAGTTGTCAGATCCCATTTTTAAGAAGTAAAAATTCTGTTTCTGTCCATTTAGTTGATAAAATTTTGGTTCCACCGATCCTCAAAGTCCCTGGTGATTTTTCTTCCGCCACTTTTTTTCTTGTAGCTGGTGCTTTGGTTCCAAATTCAAAAATTATCTTGAAGTCCGTTGGACTGAATCCTACCCGAACTGGTGCATTTGATATTTTAAAGAAAATGGGGGTGCAAATTTCGATTTTCAATACCCAGGTAGAAATGGGTGAAGAGACAGGAGATTTGGAGGTTGTTTCTTCCACTCTAAAGTCTACCGATATTCAGGGAGATATTATTCCCCGTCTGATTGATGAAATTCCAATTCTTTCGATTGCAGCGGCGAGAGCCCAGGGAAAAACGATCATCCAAGATGCCAAAGAATTACGCGTGAAAGAAAGTGATCGAATTCAGGGGATTACTCATCTCCTCCAAAAATTGGGAGTGATTCATCAAGCTAAAGAAGATGGTTTAGTGATTGAGGGAACAGATGTTTTTCAATCGTGTCAAATCAACAGCTCAAAAGATCATCGTTTGGCAATGTCGGCTGCAATCGCGGCTTTGGTAGCGAATGGCCCCATTCAGATCCAAGATATCGATTGCGTTGCGACCTCTTTTCCCGTCTTTTGGGATTTATTAAAAGGATTAGCAGTTCGTTGTGAGTAATTCATTGATTTTTATAGAAAAACAGTTTGACAACCAAAAATTAGAGAGACTATAGTCCCGAGCCTGTTTTCTTGCGTATAGAAAACAAATACAAATTTTAAGGAGGTTGTAGAAACAGCCAATGACAGTTACAACACAAGATTTCGAAAAGTTATTAGAAGAAAGTGCCAAGGTCGCCAAAGCGGGTGATCTCGTAAAAGGGACCGTGGTAAAAGTTCTTCGAGATTATATTCTAGTAGACATCGGATTCAAATCCGAAGGGCAGATCCCGATCGAAGAGTTTAAAAACCTCGATGATCAGGTCACCGTCCAGCCGGGTGATAAAGTCGATGTTGTTTTTGAATCGGTCGAAGATGATAACGGAATGATTCTTCTTTCCAAAGAAAAGGCAGATGCCTTGGCCGCTTGGGATAAA
>CAZQOW010000270.1:0-2681 GCA_964595045.1 uncultured Pseudomonadota bacterium | reverse complement strand
ATATCTTGAGTCGGAGTAAAATTTTTCTTTTTGACTTCAAACTGAGTTGGACTAATTTTTTGCACCCCTTCCATACAGAACGCAACTCTTCGATCCGCACTCCCCTTATCGACTACCAAACGAAAATCGCGGATCGGCCCTTTCCAATGGCTTCCAGTTGAAAGAATATAAATCAACTCTTTGATCGGAGAAATCCCGCTCGTTTTTTTAGAATTATTTTCGATCCATTTTTTAAGAGCTGGATCAATGCAATAAGTTTTTTCAGAGCTCTGTTTTCCGGAAGGATCCATCCCAGGATTTAATAAATAAGTTCCAATGCCCGGTTTATAAATGTGATCGACCTCAATTTTTTGACCTTTCGGAAAAAGCTGTTCCCAATAATAGGTTAATTTGACCTGGGCATTAGGAATACTTTTTCGGTCTTCATTGAATTCTACCCGCTTTCCATTGACCCTAATCTCGAAATTGAGAGGATTCTTACTGTTCGGATCAATACTCAACTGGCTATCTTCGCTATTTAACGGTGGAAGCGGAAAAGCGACGGTTGTCTTGATATCTTGTCCGGATACATTTTCAAAAACATAATGCACTTTTACCTGATCGAGCGACAGATAAAGATCTTCAGATTGCATCACGATTCCATCTGTTTTTTGAAGCGTGATTCCACCAGCACCAACAGTTGCAATGGAGTCGTTGGCGAAAGCAGGAGAACTAAGCAAAAAGAGAATAAGAAAAAAGTATTTTTTCATTTAATAATTTAAATTTGGTTCTAAAAAAGTCTTAAACCAAAACGTGAGACAATTCATTCACTTCAAAGTTATTTTTTCTCGACCGGTTTTCAATCGGTTGAGTTTCTGGAGAAGAAGAGTTGATCAAACGATTGACAGAACGACCTACTAAAACTCCAACGACAATAGAACCAATAACACCGGCAATCATATCCATCGCCATCAAATCTTGTCCAAACAAGAAACGTGCACCGGCTGAAAAACAGGCACCTCCCAAAGAAGCGACCGCAGCCCCTCCCATACAAAGCCAACGGGGATGGGTAGTCTCTTCCTGAAAAAGTTGGTAATCCCGATTCATACGACAACTATATAAAGCGGAGATTCCTACCGTCGCGACCACTCCGATAAAATTCCCTCTCCAAAACCCTGGATGCACCTTAAAAAATTTTTCTGCATGACAAATAATATCAGTAACGATGTAGCCTGCCGCACCAAAAATCAAAGAGCCACTCACTGCCTCCGATTTTTTCAATTTAAAAATATCAATATTATCATTTCTGGGAAAACTACTATAATCGTGGGATTCGATATCTCTTTCGGCCAATTGAAGTTTTTGTACCATGTTAAAACCTTTTAAGAATAAAACTTTTCTTTCATTCTCTGACAATAAGACTCTAGATTTTTCAACCGCTTCGCATGCTCTTTCACGACTGATTCAATTGGAACCCAAAGTAGATTTGCCAGAAAGGCATAAACCGTTGCATCGGCCGTCGTTGGCTCATTTCCCATGAAGAAAGATTTGTTTCCGAGAAAATCTGAAACGGCCGAAATATCTCGCTTACCAATCTCAAAAATCTCTTGGGGGGTATGTCGCCCCATTCCTTGTCCGTGCAACTGTTTCAAAAGATTTTTTCGAGCAACTCTCGGAATAATCAGTCGAAGTGGAAAAGGAAAAGATTTAAAAAATGCCTCGCTGACTTTTTTATAATTTTCATCAATTCCCCATCGTGTATAAACCCCAACCCAATAATAATTTTCTTCAAGCATTCGGCGAAAAGCCAATGAGACCGCTTTCTCGAAAGCAGACAAGTTCTGATCGAGTGGGTCTCCGAATTTTTCTTTCAGATATTCAATGATCAGATTCGAATCTCCCATCAATTTTCCATCGTGCTCAATAAACGGCATTTTTCTTTTGGGAGCTTTTCGGATATCCGCATTTTTGACAATTTCGTATGGAATTTTCGCCATTCGAAAATACGTTTCAAGTTTCATGCAAGGAGGACTCGCGTTCGGAATTCCCCAGGCAGAATTAAATTGATGAAGTTTGATCATTTTAACCCCAAGACATCTTGCATGTCATAAAGACCCGGTTTATTTTTTTTATTTTCAACCAACCATTTCGCTGCTCGAATTGCCCCTTTTGCAAAGAGATCGCGATTCGTCGCCTGATGTTTAATCTCTAATCTTTCCCCTAATCCCGCAAAAATCACGGTGTGGTCGCCGACGATATCTCCCCCACGAATCGTTTGCATCCCAATCTCTTCATGGTCTCGCAAACAGTCCGCCCCATTTCTTTCATAACGGAGATGTCTTTTTAATCCGACTTTTTCATACGCTTTCAACAAGACTTCTCCAATACTTTTCGCGGTTCCACTCGGCGCATCTTTCTTTTTGCTATGATGCGCTTCAATCACCTCGGCATCATAGTCATCCCCCAACAGCTGAACCGCTTCAGAAATCAGTTTGAAGAGAATATTCACTCCAACACTCATATTCGAGGAGAGACAGATTGGAATTTTTTCAGAAGCTTTTTCAATTTCTTTTTTTTGTTCAGATGTAAATCCTGTGGTTCCAATGACGAGTGGTTTTTGATTTTTAATAAATAAAGGAAGATTTTGAAGAGTAGCTGCTGGAACGGTGAAATCGATTCCAACATCAGGAGACTCTGTTTTT
>CAZQOW010000269.1:0-2694 GCA_964595045.1 uncultured Pseudomonadota bacterium | reverse complement strand
AGGGGGAAGGAAGAGTTTTCCTGATCGGCACCGGTTTGACCACGGTTGATACGGCGATTTCAATTCATAAAAAAGATCCCAACCGACAGATCATTGCCTTTTCCCGTAATGGATTACTTCCGGAAGAGCATGATCTTACGACCCTTCCGCTGGAAGGAGATGAAGAGGGGGGTGAAAAGAAAACCTATCTGAATGCGATTCAGCGGGAGATCAATAAAGGTCCTCAAGTCCCAAAGATCAATCGGATCGTTGATATTATCAAAGATAAAATGGCAGAGCTCGATAAACGAGGAAAAGAGACTGGACAAAATTGGAACTGGCGAGCGACGTTTGATGCGCTTCGCCCGATAACTCCTGATATTTGGCGTTCTCTTTCCGAAGATGATCGAAAAATATTTTTAAGTGAATATTCTCGTTGGTGGGATACGCATCGTCACCGAATTCCAACTGAATCAGCGAAGGCGATTCGTGAAATGATTGAGTCCGGAACCTTGAAAATTGTGAAAGGCTCTCTCGATGAAATTAAAGAGAGTGAGTCAAATCTCCAAGTCACTTTGAAAGAGGGGGATCAGCTTCACTCCTATTCCGCAGATCATCTCGTGAATTGCACCGGCCCCGATAGCGATTATGAAAGGCTTGCGAACCGAGATCCATTTGTAGCGAGCCTTTTTAACGAGAGATTGGTTCGAGCAGATGAGCTCAAGCTTGGGCTCAAAGCTGATTCAGATGGGCATTTAATTGGAGTCGATGGAGTGGTGAAGACTCTTTTCGGAATTGGTCCGATCATTTTTAAAGCGCTGGATTGGGAAGGGACTGCGATTCCAGAAGTTCGAGTTCAGGCGGAGAAGATTGCAGATCAGATGGTGAAAGGAATAATTTTTTCCACTTGAGAAGTTTTTGATTGAAAAAAATATGAATAAATTGAATCTGTTGATTCTCACAATTTTTAGAAAGGAAAACTTTATGGCCAAATATCTTTTTATTGAATCGCGTGATCCTTTTGAAAGTCGCGATAGTCAGCAACTTCCAGATCTGCTTCAACAGCTTGCCGATCATGGCGATGAAGTCGCCCTGTTTTTTATCCAAAATGGGGTTTTGTCTTTAAGAAAAGAGACGAAATTTTCTGATCTGATCCAAAAACTTCTAGAAAACAAAGTCAAAATTTTTGCCGATGGTTTTTCACTTCGAGAACGGGCGATTCAAAATATTCTTTCCGATGTGAAAACGGTTGAAATCGGCGAATTAGTTTCTTTGATGTTTGAACCTGAAACAAAAGTGGTCTGGCATTAAAAAGGAGAAAAGATGAGTAGAAGAAAACGACTGACACTTTTAATGATGGATCCTCCCTATGAATCCGCCAACTCCACCACGGCTCTTCGAATTGTGAATGAAGCGTTAAAGCAGGGACATGATGTGACCGTGTTTGCCTATGAAGGGGCGGTCAGCTTGACAATGAAAGATCAGCAACCGCATGCAAACCCGGCGCATGGGACTTCGGCAGAAGAAGAACAACATCCAACCACCAAAGATTGGGTTACTTCGCTCTTCCATTTTGCCAAAGAAAAAGAGCTCGATTTTCAATGGATCAACTGTGGACTTTGTGTCGACGAACGGGGCGCTGGCAACTGGATTGATGGACCGCGTCGTGGAGGTCCCAAAGATTTTTATGAAAGCTCCGAAAAAAGTGATGTGACTTTGGTGATTCCGACAAAATAAGGAGATATTTTATGAGCAAAATTTTAAGTGTCGTTGAAACCGCTTATCGAGGAACCTTAGAAGAACAAGATGATACTTCAATCTGGTTTACGCATATCCTAAAAAATTCTGGAGCCGAGGTTTCAATTCTTTTGAAATCGAATGCGGTTAATTATGCGGTCAAAGGGCAGAATGCCTCTGGGCTTGAGTTTGGAGGGAGCTCTGTCCCACGTTCTCCCAAGATTGACCATGATTTGAGTAAAATGATCGAACAAGGAGTTCCTGTTTATTTGATTGAAGAAGATGCCAAGGATCGAGGAATTGCTGATGCAGAGCTGATTTCCGGAATTCGAGTGATTTCAAATAGTAAGCTCGCACAACTGTTTGGAGAATTTGACAAAATTTGGTATTGGTAAAAATCAATGTTTAGCTATTGACACAAAGTTTCATATTAGTTACTAAAATCGTCTCACGTTATGAAATCTTCATTCACTCATTTTTGTTTTATGCCCGCAAACAGCGCCCCTTGCTGTTGTTGCTGTCGCTGTATTCAGCCGATGGCTTAAGCGGACGAGATGAATGTTGAATCTTTTTTAATCAAAAAATCCTCAAAAAGTCTTCCCGCTTAATCAGATCGGCGGGATTTTGTCTGTTATTTTATCGACTACAAACTGATTTACATTTTCTTTTACGGAGATTGATTTATGAAAAAAATAGGGATCGTTTTTTTGACTTTTTTATTGCTTTTGGGGGGAAGTTCAAAAGGGTTTAGTGCCACACAGAAAAAGAAGAAGCGTGTCAAAACTGATCAGGTTGCGCCGATTGATCCGCAATCCTCGAGCAAATCGGCTTCTACGGAAGCCGTTCCAAACGCCGGGTCAAGCCCAGTCGCTTCTGCCCCAGCCAGTTGGCCGCAGAAATTTGAGGCAGGATGGAAAAAAGGACTCTATTTTGAGAACAAAGAGAAAACCTTTTCATTAAAATTTAGAATCAAAGCCC
>CAZQOW010000268.1:0-2743 GCA_964595045.1 uncultured Pseudomonadota bacterium | reverse complement strand
TCCCTTTTTGAAAGAACATCAGGAAAAACGAAAACAGTTTGAAGAGAATCCAAAACTGATTGATGAGATTGTTTCGAATGGGGTTCAAAAAGCGAGAAAAGTAGCGAGTGAAAATTTGAAATTGGTTTATGAAAAAATTGGAATATAACTTTTCTAATTTTTCTAAAAATTGGAATCTCCAAAATGTCTTTCAATGAAACTTATAAAGTAAATCTCCCTGTTTTTGAAGGTCCGCTTGATCTTCTACTTCATCTCATTCGCAAAAATGATTTGTCGGTTTCTGATATTCCAATTTCGGAGATTCTTGATCAATATAATGAATATCTCAGCTTAATGCAGGAGTTGAATATTGATCTTGCCGGTGAGTTTATTCTGATGGCAGCTGACTTAAGTTATATTAAATCAAAAATGCTTCTTCCAGATTCTGAAGGGGAAGACGAAGAAGAAATAGATCCTCGAGCTGATTTGGCCAGACGATTACTCGAATATCAGCAATATAAGCTGGCAGGTGGAGAGTTGATTCAACGTCCGATGTTGGGTCGAGATGTTTTTGTTCGTTCTTCCCAAGAAATAGCAGAAAATAGCTCCGAATCGGTTCTACAGGTTGATCTATTTAAATTACTCTCTGCTTTTCAAGATGTTTTGAAAAAAGTAAAACCGGAATTCTATCACCAGGTAAGAGCAGAAAGACTTTCAGTCACCGAAAAAATATATTCTCTTTTGGATATTTTAAAACAGATTAGAACCGCTACTTTTGATTCTTTTTTTGGATCTGAAATTACCCGATCTGAATGTGTTGTCACTTTTTTGGCAGTTCTTGAAATGATCCGGCTGAAATTGATTCGGGTGTGGCAGATAAATCCGCTCGATATTATTCGGCTTGAATTGTTGGGTGAAAAAGAAGAACCGGTTTCTTTAGTTGGATCAGAATTTGATCAGGAAACCGAAAAAGAAGAAATCATATCGACTGACTAGGTGAAAAATGAATGAAGAAAAATCGTTAAAATCGATCGTTGAATCGATCTTGTTTGTTTCAGAAGAACCTTTGAATGCCGGAGAGATCTTAAAGCTGATTCTCAAGGTAGAGGCTGGTTTGGTCAGTCCTAAAGCTCTGGAAACAGAGTGTGAGAGTGAAACAAAGCAAGAATTGGAAGAGTCTGTAGTGGTAGCTTCAGAAGAGTTGTCCCAAGAATCGGTTGAAACTTTAGAACTGGAACCATCAACTTCTATAGAAGAAGCAGAATCGGAAAAGCTGACTCGAGTTGAGATTCAAACCGTTTTGGAAGAAATTCAAAATCATTATCAATCGATCGAGCATGGTTTTGAATTGGTGAACGTTGCTGGAGGATTTCAATTTAGAACCAAACCTTCTATGAGTCCTTATATTCGCGCAATGAATCAGAGTGCTCCATCCAAGCTTTCGCAGGCAGCTTTAGAAAGTATGGCAATGGTTGCTTATCGCCAACCGATTACCCGTGCTGAAATCGATCAGTTACGCGGAGTCGATTCTGGTGGGGTTTTGAAAACGCTTCTTGACCGCGAACTTGTTCGCATTGTCGGTAAAAAAGAAGAAGCAGGAAAGCCTTTGTTATATGGGACGACAGATATTTTTCTAGAAACCTTTCAATTAAAATCTTTGCAAGATTTGCCGACTTTAAGAGATCTCAAGCAAATTGAAGAAGAAATGAATGCTCAGGCTCCAAACAGTGAAAATAATGTGGCTCTCAGTGATGATTTTTTCGATGAAGCAGAAAATGAGTCTGCTTCTTCGGATGAATTGGTTAAAACCTTTGCAGATTTGCAGTTGGAAGAAGAAGAGACATTTAAGGAGCTAGATGAAAAAATTCGATTGGTAGATAGTTTAGAACAAGAAGTATTAGTTTCGATTACCCCAAAACCTGAAACGGTAGAAGAACCTTCCTGAGATTTTTTACATGAGATTAAATCGTTTTCTTTCCCAAGCTGGTATTGCCTCGCGAAGAGCAGCCGAAAAAATTATTTTAAATGGAGAGTTAACTCTCAATGGTGTTGTTGTTTGGGAGTTAGGAACTCAAGTGGATCCATTGGTCGATAAAGTCTGTTATAAAGGGAAACCGATCTCTCTGGTTGAATCCCATCTTTATTATCTCATCTATAAACCGAAAAATATCATCGTTACCAAAAAAGATCCCGAGAGACGGAAAACAGTTTATCAGTTGATTCCTCAATTACATCCTTCCGTTAATGCAGTGGGACGGCTTGATTATGACTCCGAAGGACTTTTGATTTTAACGAATGATGGAGAATTGGCTTTTTGCTTAACTCATCCATCCTATGAAGTTGAAAAAGTTTATCAGGTTTATTTGAATCATCTTCCTGATGAAAAACAGATTTTACAGTTGGAGAAAGGTATTTTTATCGAAGAGGAAAAAACATCTCCAGCGAAAATAAAGATTCTCTCCGAGAGTAAAAAAATGGTTTCGATTGAGATTCATGAAGGTAAAAAACGCCAAGTCAGAAAAATGTTTGAAGCGGTTGGGTGCAAGGTTCACCGTTTGATTCGTGTACAATTCAGTTTCTTAAAACTTGGAAATATGACTGCAGGAAAATGGAGAACTCTTTCTAAAGGTGAGGTTCTAAAATTAAAAGAAATGATGGGTAATAAAAAACCCCACAGTTGATGTGGGGTTTTTTTAATATTGCGGGGGTGGGATTTGAACCCACGACCTCGAGGTTATGAGCCTCGCGAGCTACCAGGCTGCTC
>CAZQOW010000267.1:0-2760 GCA_964595045.1 uncultured Pseudomonadota bacterium | reverse complement strand
GGCCATAAACATCATCATAAAAAATAGTGCTCAAAAAATAAGGCATTATTCATAAAATAATGCCTTATTTTTATTTGAACTAAATCTCTAAACCCTTCAAAAAAAATCCTGCTGCCATCATACTCATTATTAAAATAATCATTGGAGTATTTTTATCCCCTCTTTATCTTATAAACCTTCTCATATTTATATCGATGCAGTCGTTGAAAATCTTCCTCTAACTCGCAAAATTGTTTCAAAATTTCCGACTATTTCAAAAGAAATTATTGAAGATCCCAAAAGTTTAAAAAAACCGATTGAGATGACTTCGGCGAAAAAGCATTTGCTGCTCACAAGAATGAAAGCAGATCCGTTGAAAGAGTTTAAAGCAATGACTCTGAGCAGCGAACGACCTTATTATGCGTTGAATCTCATCTCTAATTGTCATCTCGAATGCAGTTACTGTATTCTTCAGAGTTATCTTTTCAATAATCCAATGATTACAATTTTTACGAATTTGGAGGAGATTTTAGAAAGACTTCAAGTTCAAATCGGTCACATTCCAAAAGGAAGTATTATCGGAACCGGAAAAATTGCTGATTCGCTTGCACTCGATGAGATCAGCCATCACACCTTAAGCCTGATCCCATTTTTTGCAAGGCAGGAAGCTGTTTTGCTCGAGTTGAAAACAAAAAGTGATTTCGTGGAGAACCTTCTCTCTCTCGATCATTGTGGAAAAACGATTGTTTCCTGGTCACTCAATCCGGATTCAATCATTGAAAGAGAAGAGTACAAAACCGCTTCTTTGGATGAAAGATTAACGGCAGCAAAAAAAGTTTCGGAGAGAGAATATCCGATCGCTTTTCATTTTGATCCGATTATTTTTCATGAAAACTGGAAAGTGAATTACTTAAAAACAATTCGAATTCTTTTTGATCAAATTAATCGAGATAAAATTTCTTGGGTCAGCTTAGGAGCACTCCGTTTTCCAAACAAACAGATCCAGATCATAAAAAAAAGATTTCCAAAAAATAATCATTTACTAGATAATCTTGTCTCGACCAATAAAACGGTGCTTCATTATCCGGATGAATTAAGAAAAGAAATTTTGCAAACCATAGAATCTGAACTGTTAAATCATCTTCCTGCTACAAAAATTTACCAATGCATGGAATTTTAGAATACAAATTATGTTTATCTCATCTAGGTATGAGATCACTGATTAAAATAATGCTTTTAAAAAAGATTTAAAATCCAAGGCTTACCAAAAGTTCATATTGTTAATTTTTAATGGAGGAAATATTCATGAACCACTCTTTTAGAAAATGGTTTTTAATTATCGTTTTGTTAGTTCCGCTCATTCATGGTTGTTCATTATTAAAAAAACTGACTGACAAACAATCTTCCGATTCTTCCAAAGAAACAAACTCTCTCGATCTTTCTAAAAATTGGGGGAAAGAAGATTCTTCTAATCATACTTCCGGAAATATTTTGAAAAGTAACAACGGCTCAAGTCAAATTACCCTTCTCGAAGGATGGAAAGAACAAAAAGGGCTTAACGAAAAAGCTGAAATTCAAGCCGCAGATTCATTGAATAACAACTTCATCATTGTTTTAAGTGAAAGTAAACTCGACTTCAACGACATGACGATTGATAAACATTCGGAAGCAACCCGCTCTATTCTGTTAAAAGCAATTGGAAATCCTGTCGTTGAAGGACCAACTCGATTAACCATCAACGGAGTTCCGGCTGTTCAATATAAAATTACCGGATCAATTGATAATTTAAATCCTGTTTATCTGCATACTACGATTGAAACACCCAAAAACTTTCATCAAGTTCTGGCCTGGACTCTTGCTTCAAAATACGAAAAAAATAAACCAGTCCTTGATAAGGTAATTGGAAGCTTTAAAGAGATAGAAAAATAATTTTCAGACCAAAAATGGATTATTCTTTTTTTCAAACTCGATAGTGGTTGCCGGGCCATGTCCAGGTACGACGATCGTTTCGTCTCCCAAAGGAAAATATTTCTTTTTGATCGATTGAATCTCTTGATGCATATCCCCTTTCCAGAGATCGGTTCGGCCAACACTTCCGGCAAATAAGGTATCGCCAGGGAACAAAACTCCCACATCGCTTAAAGTAGGAAAATAAAATCCGCAAGAACCTGGAGTATGGCCGGGAGAATGCAATGTTACCCCTTCAATATTCCCTGCTTTAAGCGCATATCCATCGACCAAATATTCATCCACCCCGACCGGCTTTTCAACCTGATCAGGAGGAAGTCCTAAATACTCCGCTTGCATACTCATTTTCTCATAAAGAAAAAGATCCTCTTCGTGCAAACAGACTTTAGCACCGGTGTGATGCTGCAACGCCGTCGTCGCACCAATATGATCAATATGCGTATGGGTATGAATAATCGATCGGATTTTCAATCCATGTTCGTTTACTTTTTTTAGGAGGAGATCGATTTGATCCCCTGGATCAATCACAATCCCCTCTTTCGTGATTGGATCACCCAGAATAATACAATTACATTGAAAAGGACCGACCGGGATAATTTCTATGATTTCTTGTGACATGAATTCCTTGTGAAATTTTGGTTTGGGTTTTAAAAAATGGAGAAGTTTATTCTTTTTTAAAAACATCTTTAAAAAATTTAACGGAATAGTTGATGCCAGATCCAAGACTCACAATCAACGCGAGAATCAAGAAAAACCATCCAACCAGGCGACTATTCATCGTCAAAAAAACTGGGGGAAGCAGAAAACAGGTGA
>CAZQOW010000266.1:0-2770 GCA_964595045.1 uncultured Pseudomonadota bacterium | reverse complement strand
GGGTGATAAAGTCGATGTCGTTTTTGAGTCGGTCGAAGATGATAATGGAATGATTCTTCTTTCCAAAGAAAAGGCAGATGCCTTGGCCGCTTGGGATAAACTCGCCGAAGCAGAACAACAGGGAACCCCGATTGAAGGAGTAGTCATCAACAAAATCAAAGGGGGAATGGTTGTCAATCTCGGTGGAGTCCGGGCTTTCCTTCCTGGTTCACAAATTGACCTCAAACCGATCAAGAGTCTCGATAAATTGATCGGAAAAAAATATCGCTTTAAAATTTTAAAATTGAATCGTGCCAAAGGAAACGTCGTCGTTTCTCGTCGAGCGATCCTTGAAAAAGAACGAGAAGAGGCGAAACATGAATTACTCGCCAACTTACAAGAAGGTCAGGTGGTTGAAGGGGTAGTGAAAAATATTACCGATTACGGTGCCTTCATTGATCTTGGTGGAGTCGATGGTCTTTTGCATATTACCGATATCAGCTGGGGACGAATCAATCATCCTTCCGAAGTTCTTCAGGTGGGAGCGAAAATCAATGTTTTGATCCTTCGATATGATGATGAAAACAAGAAAGTCTCTTTGGGATTAAAACAACTTTCAGCCGATCCATGGGAAAATGTTCAAGATGTATTCCCACTCGGAACTCGCGTGAAAGGAAAAGTGGTCAATATTACTGATTACGGCGCTTTTATCGAATTGAGCCCAGGAATTGAAGGATTGGTTCATATTTCCGAAATGAGCTGGCAGAAAAAGGCGAAACATCCTTCGAAATTTGTGAACTTGGGGGACTTAATTGAAGCGGTTGTTTTAGATGTCGATATTCCAAGTCGTCGTATTTCTCTTGGAATGAAACAGATTGAGCCCAATCCATGGAATGAATTAGAAACAAAATATCCAGTCAATAGCCGAGTCAAAGGTGAAGTGAAAAATATCACCGATTTTGGTTTGTTTTTGGGAATCGAAGATGGAATTGATGGTTTGATTCACATTTCAGACTTATCCTGGACCAAAAAAGTAAAACATCCATCCGATCTTTATAAAAAGGGAGATGTTTTAGAAGCGGTTGTTCTCAATATCGATAAAGCGAATGAAAGATTTTCATTAGGGATCAAGCAGCTTGAAGAAGATCCTTTTGCGAATGCTTGCAACTCTTGTCCTGTCGGAAAAGCGATCGAAGGAACTGTCAAGTCTGTCGAAGCAAATTCAGTTATTGTTGACCTAGGATTTGAGATCGAAGGATCTTTGTCTGCAAAAGAATTCAATCAAGAGCCTGCAAAAGTTGGAGATAAAGTCGATGCTGAAGTGGTCGGTCATGATGAGAAAGAACGTAAAATTCTCCTATCGATTCGGCAATATTCTAAAAATGCCCAAAAAAGAGATCTCGCTGAGTTTAGAGCTAAACAAGGAGAAGGGCGAGCGACTCTCTCTGATATCATGGAGAAAAAGTAGATAAGAAAAAATATAAGAATTAGACGAGGAGTTGGAAGATAAAGTAAATTTTAAGTTTCTAACTCCTCATTTTATTTTGTCTTAATTGTATTTTTTTAAAATATGAAATCCCGCAAATACTGGATCATAGCATTGATATTACTTCTCTTGTGTTGCGTCGGAGGATTTACCTTCTTTGGATTTCTTCTTTTTTCCCCTTCTATTGACCTTTCTGATAAATGGGGAAATATTGCGATTGTCGAGTTAAAAGGTCCTATCTTTGATTCTGCACCAACCATAGAAAAACTGGAAAAGTATCGTAAAAATAATTCCGTTCAAGCGATTGTCCTTCGAATAGATTCCCCCGGTGGTGCAGTTGCTCCTTCTCAAGAAATTTATACTGAAGTCAAAAAAGTAGTTGCGCAGAAGAAGGTTGTTGTTTCTATGGGAACTGTTGCTGCTTCCGGTGGATATTATATTGCAGCTCCAGCAACTAAAATTGTCGCTAATCCTGGAACTTTAACCGGCAGTATCGGTGTTCTGATGGAACATGTCGAAGTGGATGATCTTTTAAAATGGGCAAAAGTATCCGCTGAAATTTTAAAAGCGGGAGAGCTAAAAGATATTGGAAGTGCTTTAAGAAAAATGAAACCTGAAGAGAGAGAAGTATTACAATCAATCCTTCAAAATATGCATCTTCAGTTTTTAAAAGCGGTATCGGAAGGAAGAAATATTCCACTTGATGAAATGAAAAAAATCGGAAATGGGAAAGTCTATACCGGGGAACAGGCATTGGAGTTAAAATTGGTTGACCAGCTGGGGAATTTGGAAGATGCAATAGAAGTAGCAAAAAACCTCGCCGGAATTCAGGGAGAGCCGAAAGTGATCAAGCCTGAAAAGTCGAAATCTCTCCTGAAAGAAATTTTATTGGGTGGCGAAGAAGAGTCCAGTTTGCTTTTGCAAAAGATTCTAACTGAAGTCGGAAGAACAAAGGTTCTTTATATGATGTCGATTTGAAAAGTAGGGGCGTGGCTGTGCCCTCCTGCATTGAAATGAGGAAGAGGATATGAACAAAAGTGATTTAGTCAATCTTGTCACAGAAAAATTGAAAAATTTATCCCGCAAAGAAATTGATATTATTATTGATACCCTGTTTTTAAAAATGTCTGAGGCACTTTCGGAAGGAAGTCGAATTGAAATTCGAGGATTTGGTACTTTTGAGCTTCGTACCCGTCATTCGAGAGAAGGAAGAAATCCAAAAACTGGAGAGCAGGTTTTTGTGGCGACTCGTCGTGTTCCTTTCTTCAAAGTTGGCAAGGAGTTAAAGGAGAGAATTAATAATCC
>CAZQOW010000265.1:0-2782 GCA_964595045.1 uncultured Pseudomonadota bacterium | reverse complement strand
TTCAACTGAGGAGCAATAACCTGAAGATCTCCCACTACTAAAATTTTTAAATGATCAGGATCAAGATATTTTTTCGCTACCTGTTTTATCTGTTCTAATGTCACCGCATTCAAGCTACTCGTATACACATCCAAATAATTTTCCGGATAACCATAAAAACTCAAACGAGCCCTCTCCTTTAAATAATTAAACGCTGGCTCCCAATCTCCCACTCTCTGGTTTAAAATCGCTTCTTTGGCAATATTGAGGGAGTTTTCTGAAAAGTCTTTTCCATCATGAAAGGTACGAATTTCTTTTTCAATTAACCCAATCACCTCTCCGGTTGCATTTTTTTGGGTTTGAGCCAAGACATAAAAAATACCATAATCACTTTCCAAACCAAAACTTGAAAAAATTGTATAAGCAAGCCCGCGGTTCGAACGAACTTCTTCTCCCAGCCGGGAAAAGAAAATATCCCCACCGAGCATATAATTCATCAAGATGAGTGCAAACTTATCAGGATTAAATCTTTTTTCGCCAAAATGCCCCATCAAGATAGTCGTCTGAGCAATTTTTTTATCGATTCCGTAAATTCCACCTTTAAACTCTTTTTGTAGAGGAGAGAAGTTGGCAAAATTTGTTTTTTTATTCTTCCATTCTTCAGTACTTTTCTTAATGAGAGCAACCATCTCCTCTTTTTTAAAATCTCCCGAAATAGCCAGAATGGTCTGATTGGGCTGATACGCATTGGAGTGAAAATCAAAAAGATCTTTTTGGGTAACACTTCGTAGAGTTTTGGCAGTCGCTATTCTTCCCCAAGCACTCGAACCTCCATAAATCAGTTTCGGATATTCTCGAACCGCAATTTTTTCAGGATCATCATTTTGCCTTTTCAAACCTTCCACTCGTGCCTCGATCGCTAATTTCAATTTTCCCTCATCAAAACGGGGAGAAGAAAGTATCTCAAAAAAAAGTGGAATCAGATCATTCTTGTCTTTTGCCAGGCATCGTAACACCGCGGTTTCATATTCATTCGCCGCTCCAGTTTCTAGCGATGCCCCGCGGTTTTCAAGAGCCTTATCAATTTGCTCGATAGAATGTTGGGTCGTACCACCAGTTCTCAGAACTGCACCGACCAAAGAGGCAAGCCCTATCTTATTCGGAGGATCATTTAACGCTCCCCCTTTCGTTAACGAAAACATCTCTACAATCGGAAGCTCGTGATTTTCCAGAAGATAGATCTTCATTCCATTGGGAAGGGTTTCAATCGACACCGGTGGAAGTTGAAAACTCCCCAAAGGTTTTTTACTTAAAATTTTGATTTTGGATTCGACGGCAAAAAGAGAGAAAGAAGATAAAGAGAAAAACAAGAGAGTCAGACAGCCAACGAATCGACCCATTTTTTTTTCTTTATCATTTTTTTTTCCGAACATTCTGTTTTCCTTATTCTAAAATCGAAACAACCCGATTCTCTTTCGTGAAATATTTTTTGGCAACCGCACGAATTTCAGCCGCTGTAATGCTTTCTGCAATTTTCGGATGTTGATCTACGTAGTGCCAATCGCCTGCCAAAATTTCATAATAAGTCAAAGTTTCCGCGAGCCCTAAATTAGTACTAATCTTAAAGGTCAAATCGGCAATCAGCTGATTTTTGGCTCTTTCCAACTCCTCAGGGGAAACCAGATTGATTTTTATTTTTTCAATTTCTGCTTCAATCGCCTGCTCAAGTTTTTGAGGACTATTTGAGCCGATTGGCGTCGCATAAATAAAAAAGAGATTATTGAGCCTGCCACCTGGAGTTCCTGTATCACAGGAAACGCTTTGGGCGATCTTCTGCTTTTCAACCAACTCCTGTTCAAATCTTGAGGTTCGACCATCACATAAAATCTGGTCGATGAGATCAAAAACGTAATCATCCCGATCTGGCAAAGTCGGTTTATGATATCCAATCATAATTTGCGGACGAACTTTACCCCGAATCACCTCTCTCTTTTCTTCTTTTTGGGGAGGTTCCTGATTTTTGGGAGCTAAAGGAATTTTTCCAGCAGGGATCGATCCAAAATATTCCTCTAAAATCTTTTTCGTCTGATCAATATTAATATCTCCCACAACAGAACCAATCATATTTTGGGGAAGATAATACTTTTTATAGAATTCATATAAATCGGTAGCGGTTAAACTTTTGATATCTTTTTCATATCCAATTGTCGGTCGGCGATAAGGACTGAGTTGATAGGCAAGAGAAATGAATGATTCATAATTTTTTCCAAAAGGACTATCATCGACTCTCATTCGCCTTTCTTCCAAAACAACATCTCTTTCCTGGTAAAACTCGCGAAACACCGGATCTTTCAATGCTTCTGATTCGAGATAAGCCCATAACTCAAATTTATTTATCGGCATTTCTACAAAATAACTAGTCATATCCATCGAAGTCGTTGCATTAAAATTAGTTGCCCCATTTTGGATAAAAGCTCTCGAAAACTCATCTTTTACCGAATAAGCATCCGCTGATTTCTGTAAAAGTTTCATCTGTTGCTTTAATTGCTTTGCTTCATCGGAATTTTCTTTTTCACTTTTTACCAATTCAGAAAACTGAATCCCTTTTTTTTCAATCTGATCAATGATCAGTTTTTCTTGCGCATAATTTTTGGTTCCGATCTTTTTCGTTCCCTTAAACGCCATATGTTCCAACATATGGGCAATGCCTGTTTGCCCTTCTTTTTCATCTACTCCTCCAACTTTTACTCGAATATAGGCTGAAAAAACGGGTGCTCCAGCCCTTTTCACTAGAAGAAACTTC
>CAZQOW010000264.1:0-2837 GCA_964595045.1 uncultured Pseudomonadota bacterium | reverse complement strand
CGATATGGAACCATCCCTTCAATTCCTTCAGGGACATATTTCGATTCGGTTGGAATATTTCCTTGAAAATAACGATCGGCAGAACCGGCCCTCATCGCACTGAGCGACCCCATTCCTCGATAAACTTTGTAACTTCTTCCCTGATAGAGAACTCTTTCACCGGGTGACTCATGCGTTCCGGCAAGCAATCCTCCCACCATCACGCAGTCTGCTCCAGCGGCAATCGCCTTCGTGATATCGCCGGAGAATTTGATTCCGCCATCAGCAATCAGCGGAACTTTTTTCTCAGCGGCAACTTTTGAAACCATTTGAATGGCGGTCAACTGCGGAACTCCAACTCCAGCAACCACACGGGTCGTGCAGATAGAGCCTGGACCAACGCCGACCTTAATTCCATCAACTCCGATTTGAATCAGATCAGCCGCTGCTTCAGCGGTAGCGATATTTCCAACGATTAATTGGATATTCGGAAATTTTTTCTTAAATATTTTCGCGGTTTCTAAAACTGAAACGGAATGGCCATGCGCTGTATCAATGGAGATTAAATCAACTTCAGCATGGATTAAAATTTCTGCACGAGCAATCGCCTTGTCACCCACGCCAATCGCTGCCCCGACGAGGAGTCGGCCACGAAGATCTTTAATTGCATTCGGATTTTTTTCTGTTTTTTCAATATCTTTAATCGTGATCAGACCTTTTAAATCTCCCTGTTTGTTCACCACCAAAAGTTTTTCGATTCGGTGTTTGTGTAAAAGATCTTTCGCTTCATCGAGTGTCACTTTTTCTGAAACGGTGATCAGATCTTTTGTCATCAGTTGCGAAATTTTTAAATCAAGATTTTTTTCGAAACGGAGATCGCGGTTGGTAAGAATTCCGACCAGTTTTCCGTGATCGACGACTGGTAATCCGGAAATATCTTCTTTGTGCATTACTTCGAGAGCAGTTTGAATTTTTTCGTTCGGACCGACTGTGATCGGATTCAAAATCATTCCGCTTTCACTTTTCTTTACCTTCTGAACCTCAAGCGCTTGTTCTTCGGGAGTCATGTTGCGATGGATAATTCCAAGCCCACCACATTGAGCCATGACAATCGCTGTTTCAGATTCTGTCACGGTATCCATGGCGGCAGAAACAATCGGGATATTCATCTCGATTTTTCGGGTCAGCTTGGTTTTTGTGGAAGTTTCAGTCGGCAAGACTTTACTTTTTCCGGGAAGGATCAAAACATCGTCAAAGGTCAGTGCTTCTTCTATTTTTTGGACTAACATGGCGGGAATTTATATGGGGAAAAGCACTCTGTCAAGCATAGGCTCTTCTATTCTACTTCCTGAAAACCGATATCAGGTAATCCCCCTTTGGGACGAATATTTTCAAAAAAATCGATTTTTATCTCAGGATCTGGGGTCGCCTTGTTAATACAACAATCTTTATTTTGGCCGCTATTTTCCTGGAGGCGAAAATCTCCAATTTCAAACTCCGGGAATTTTATGATCAGCTTTGAATCAGTATTTTTTTCATTCTTACCAGCGACTACAGCTTCAAACTCACACAGGCTTGTAAATTGATCATCCCCTGTTCCACCATTATTTTGAACGACAATCGAATTTTTAATCAATTTTTTGCTTCCAACATCTCCACAATCAATTCCTTTTTTATCGTGAACTGTCACGGTATTAAACTCAAAAACTCCTGCGGAATTTTTTTCAAGAATGACTCCTGTCGGACTATGAGCAATGATCGAATTGACAATTCGATACGTCGTCATATCTCCGATATGAATCGACGCTTTTCCTCTTCCTGCTTCACGGATATCGCTGTTTTCAATGGTGATTTTTTTACAGGGAGAGGCTAAAATTCGATCCTTCGAGATAATCTGATTTTTATCATCGATCCCTTCTAACGCTTGAAGATCTTTGGATTGCAAAAGAGAATGTCGAATCTCCAAACTGGCATTCACACTGCTGCAGACAACCGATCCGGTAAAATGAAAACCATCAAACGTCACACTCGCATCGCCACTGACTTCCAGAGAAATGACCTCGTTTTCTTTATATCCAACAATCGCAATATCTTTGAAGGAGATAAAGTTTGCACGATCTTTGGGATCTTCATTCGATTTCAAGGTTCTGTTGGCCCATGGACCAAGCATCGTCACAGAACCGGTTGAGATTTTGATTGTGGAGTAATCGGCTTTTCTGCTGTCTCTTGCATGATCTCGATAAGAGGCTTTCACTGAAACGTACGGTTTTTTTGCTTTAATCGCTTCATCCACCGCTTTCTGAATCTCACAGAAGGGGGAAGTTTTTGTCCCGGTTCCCTCTTTTCCATTTTCACAATTCTCATCTCGGACATTGACATATAAAACATCCGATTCAGGAATACATTGAGCAAGATTGGGTTGATCGGGTTTGGTCACACAGACTTCAGAGACACAATCTTTGGGACACCCGCCATTGGCGGATTCAGCTCCATTAGGATCTTCAGATCCGTTTGAGCCATCTGGGATATTTCTACCTGGCGAATTTACTGAATTTGTCGATCCTGTAGCTCCATTTTCATTACCAGCGGAGGAATTGTTATTAGTAGTATAACTACAACCAACGATCGTGAGAGTAGATAAGATAAAAAGTAAAATCAAAACCTGAAAGAGTCGAGCGGTTTTCATGAAAAATTCCTTTCTTCCTTGGATTCTCAAAGGTTGCAAATTTTATAAAAAAATAAATCAATTTTGATCAGTCAGAAGTTTAATATTTAGAATTTATTTAATTGTGAGATAAACCAGATGAAACCGTCAAGCGTAGATCTGCCAAGGATGTGAAGGGAATCAATCAAAGTAA
>CAZQOW010000263.1:0-2870 GCA_964595045.1 uncultured Pseudomonadota bacterium | reverse complement strand
CATTTTGAAAAACTTCGAATGAATCATTCTTTTTTTATTGTCGGGATGTTGCTCTGTTTTGGTCTTTCCTGGCTTGCCAATATTGTCGGAGTTGCTGCGATTATCGGTGCATTTCTTGCAGGAATGGCTTTATCTGAGGCGAGCGAAGAGGGCGCTCTCCGAACCCAAGCCGATTCGGTGATGGAATTTATGGTCCCATTTTTCCTGGTAGGAATCGGCTTACAGCTCGATCTTTCGGTTTTTAAAGAAAGTTCGGTTCTTCTTCTTTCTTGCCTAGTGACTCTGATTGCCATCGCGACAAAATTGATTGGATGTGGATTAGCCGCCTTGCCACTTGGAAAATCGAATGCGCTTCGAATTGGAGTCGGAATGGTTCCGCGGGGAGAAGTCGGAATTATTGTGGCGCAGATTGGTTTAAGCCTTGGAGTCTTAAACTCTTCTCTTTATGGAGTTATTGTGTTTATGGCGGTGGCAACAACTTTGGTGACTCCGCCGTTTTTGAAAATATTATTTAGAAATAAATAAAATTAATGAAATCTCTTAAATTTATCCCCAAAAGAGTTTTTCAAACGATTGCGTTTACTTTTCTAGTTTGCGTGATCGCTTTTTCTATTTACAGCTATTTTCTTGATTCAACCTCTATTATTAGTAAATCTCTTCTCTCACTCGGGGTCTGGTTTTTAATGGTTATCCCCTTAAGGATTTGCACCAAGGGATTTGATTTAAAGATGAATAAAAACAGTTTTTTTCAGATTCAAAATGATCCACTTCTTCAAAAATTAAAACTTTTTGAGAGTGAAATTGATATTTCAAAATTTGTTTTACCGAAAACTTATGAGAGAGTTCTTGCCTTTCTGATCGATCGAACGATTGCGCTTCTCCTGATGATTTTTTTGATTACTCCCGTCATTATTATTCGAGATCGTTTTGATGCTTATTTTAATCAATATTCATTTTTTTTAGTTCCTTTTATGGTGGTGATAGTTCTTGTGGGAGCATCGTATGCTTATGTTCGAGATGCTTTTTCAGGTCAGAGTATTGCGAGGCGCATATTGAAAATGCGGGTGATTGATATTCAAACTGATTTGCCGATTGGGGGATGGAAATCGTTCAAGAGAGAGCTACTTTTACATTTTGCTCCCACGATGATTATTGAGTTTATCTTGATTGTTTCTCGAGAAGATAAGAGACGGTTGGGAGATCGATGGGCCAAGACGATGGTGGTGAAGATTTAGATCTTTTGGAAAATTTATTTCTACGACGAGGTGTTGGTCATCTGAAACGGTAAAATTTTAAAAAATAAAGCCCCGCATAAGTTTTCGGATCAATTAGTTTTCCCTCTTTTTCTTTTTCCTTTAGCCAATCGTCGATTTTACTTAAACCCACTTCATGAACAGTAATATTTTCGCTTTCACTTCCTCCGCCGGCAGAAACTTTCTTCAGTCGAGTTGCTTTAAAAAAAGTTGCTATCTCCGCGCTTAATCCCGAAGAAGGGGGGCCGCTAGTGAGTTTTTCCATTTTTCCTGCTTCAAACCCGGTCTCTTCCAGCAACTCTCGAGCTGCTCCCGCTTCGAGTGTCTCGTTTGAAAACTCCTCGGTATCGCCGATCAATCCTGCCGGAAATTCAATGACATTTTTTTTCACCGGAATTCGGTACTGTTCCACCAAAATCACTTTTTGATCGTCTGTGAGCGGAACGATGACCGCCACTCCACTACAGTTCTCTCTTCTCGCATATTCCCAATTGCCTTCTTTGACGAACGTGAGATATTTCCCTTTATAAATTTCCATAGAAATTCAATTTAGCAGAATTCACTTGAATGCAAAAATAATTTGATCAAAGGTAGGAACAACTTCAGTTATCATTACCTAAGGAGAATTTCTTATGGTTCAAATCGATTTAGTTTATCAAGGGGATTTGCGAGTGGAAGCGGTTCATGATCCTTCCAAAACGAAATTGATCACTGATGCGCCGGTGGACAATCATGGAAAAGGGGAGAGCTTTTCCCCAACCGATCTTGTTGCAACCGCCTTAGGGAGTTGCATGATGACGATTATGGGGATCGTCGCCGAACGGCATAAAATAGATCTCACAGGGACTACGCTTATTGTCCGAAAACATATGCTCAACGAACCGGTTCGTCGGATTGGTAAAATCGAGGTCGATTTTAAAGTTCCAGGAAAAATCAGCGAAAAAGATCAAAAAATTTTAATCAATGCGGCAAAAACCTGTCCCGTTTATCAATCACTCCATCCAGAGGTTGAAAAAGAGATTCAGTTTGAGTGGGAAGGATAAAAATAATATGGATCAAGTTAGCTTAGAGCAGATCAACGGTGCCCGCAAAAACACTATCGCCGAGGTTTTGGGGATTGAGTTCACTCAATTCTCCAAAGAGAAAGTGGTGGCGACGATGCCGGTCGATCATCGTACGCATCAGCCAATTGGCCTTTTGCATGGCGGTGCTTCTCTCGTTTTAGCAGAAACGATTGCAAGCATGGGGGGATGGCTTTGGGTTGCCAAAGAAGGGAAAAATGTCGTCGGGCAAGAAATTAATGCAAATCATCTTCGTTCCGTTCGATCGGGGATTGTGACCGGAGTGGGAGAGCCAATCCACATTGGAAAAAGCTCACAGGTGTGGGAAATCAAGATTTATGATGAAGCAGAGAAGTTGATTTGTATTTCCCGATGTACGTTGGCGGTATTGAAGATGTAATCCGTTTTCCCCTTTTTCTAATTTTATATCGTTTTACCTATAGAAAAACAGTCTCTTGCATCTTTTATCCGCTTTGCATTAGGGTGAAAAAACTGCAAGTTCAAGGATCAGTTGATAAAGAGGTTGTCATCCCGATCCGCGGTGAGATAGAAGAAT
>CAZQOW010000262.1:0-2900 GCA_964595045.1 uncultured Pseudomonadota bacterium | reverse complement strand
AACCGGTGCTTGCCGTGCGGGAAGTTGTACCTCTTGCGGTGATGGGGATATTCAGATCGCTGCGGGTGAGCAGTGTGAAAAGGATGTCGATTGCGCCGATGCGAGCAAGGTTTGTAGCGGATGTTTATGTGTTCCGAAGGCAATCAAGTGTGGTGATAACTTTATTGATAAACCATCGGAGAGCTGTGATGGAACAGATTTGGGTGTTTGCGCTGCCGGAAGTTGTCGTGCCCCTGGAGCGATTGATCAATGTAGCTGTTGCGGTGATGGAACAAAACAGGGTTCTGAAAAGTGTGATAGCGGAGCGGCGAATAGTCCGAATCCAAAAGATCTAACCGGTGCTTGCCGTGCGGGAAGTTGTACCTCTTGCGGTGATGGGGATATTCAGGTCGCTGCGGGTGAGCAGTGTGAAAAGAACGCAGATTGTAATGATCCGAATAAAGTCTGTCAGGGGTGTCTTTGTGTGAAAAATCCTACCCCTCCTGCTAGATGTGGAAACGGTACTTATGAACCTGCAAACAATGAAACCTGCGATACCCCTCAGGCAGGGATTTGCGGGGCGAATAGATGTCGTCTTTCAAATGAGCCTGCTCCTTGCAGCTGTTGTGGGGATAATAATAAAGATCTCCCGGCAGGGGAAGAGTGTGACGATGGAGCTAATAACGGCAGTCAAACTTCCAACTGTACAGCAACCTGTAAATTAAAACCTCCCGTGACCGCCGAATGTGGAAATACAATCATCGACGGGTCTGAAACATGTGACGGTAGTGCGCGAGCGAATAAAAACGGGGTGAAAACAGTCTGTCAGCAAGATTGCCGAGATAAAAATGCGACAAACTCCTGCTCTTGTTGTGGTGATTTGAATATCGATCGACCAAGCGAGGATTGTGATCCTCCTAACGGAACGACTTGTGATAATCTTTGTAAAACAATTACCGCAGGGCCAACGCCAACGCCAGGCGGACCCAATCCAGCTCCGACCCCAACTCCAGAGCCTGTATATTGTAGTATCGAAGGGGCAGGGGGTTGCGGTTCGAATTTGTCAAACGTATTGCCAAATCCTTGTATTGCGAGTGTGATACAACCTTCGATCTGGCAAACCATGAATCCATTTACCTTTGCCCAGTGGTTTGGTTCTCTGCTCATTCCGGGAATGCTGTTCGGAATTGTCAGATTTAAAAGACAGAAAAAGTAAAATAATGTAAATTGATTCGCTTTAAAAACCCCGGCTAATCCCGGGGTTTTTTTATATGGAATAGGATGGATATTCTATAAAAGGTAGGGGCGAAGCATTTCCCTCCAGTAAAGAACTAGCGTGATATACTGAAAAGAAATACTTCCCTCTCTACAGTTTTGTATGTTCGATACAGAGTTGTAAAAAGTCCAAGGAAGAAAGCCCAGGGCTTGACTCTCTTCCGATTACTTCGTAAGAACGTAAAATTCATTTTATCCATTATCCAAGGAGAAAAACAGCTTATGAACGGCGAGAGTAGTGCAGCATTACCTCACAAAGAAGTCCAAGAGTGTGAAAGCGTTGTCATTCGATTTGCCGGTGATTCGGGAGATGGAATTCAGATTACCGGAAATCAATTCACGAAAACCAGTGCAGTGGTCGGAAATGATTTAAGCACTTTACCCGACTTTCCTGCCGAAATACGGGCACCTGCTGGAACTTTGGCAGGGGTGAGTGCATTTCAGCTTCATTTTTCTAGCAGTGAAATTCGTACTCCGGGTGATCAGCCGGATGTGCTCGTTGCGATGAACCCAGCTGCCTTAAAGGCGAATATCAAAGATTTGCCAGCCGGTGGAATTCTGATTGTGAATCAAGATGCCTTTAACGCTAGAAATTTTGAAAGAGCAGGAATTCCTTCAAATCCGCTCGAAGATGAATCGCTGAAAAATTATCGATTGTTTCAAGTTCCTATTTCGACACTGAATCAAAATGCACTTGCCGAGCTAACCATTTCATCCAAAGAAAAAGAACGTTGCAAAAATTTCTTTGCCCTCGGAATGATGTACTGGATGTACGACCGTCCACTCGATGTGACGATTCAATGGATTGAAGAAAAATTTGGTAAAAATCCTGAAATTGCTCATGCCAATGTTCTTTCACTCAAAGCCGGTTTTCATTATGCAGAAACCGCCGAAGTAATTTCCATTCATTATAAAATCAAACCGGCAAAATTAAGACCTGGCAAATACCGAAATATTATCGGAAACGAAGCGACTGCCATCGGTCTTGTCACTGCATCCCAGTTGGCGAATAAGCCGCTTTTTTATTGCAGTTATCCGATTACTCCAGCCTCTGATATTCTTCATGAACTTTCCCGACATAAAAATTTTGGGATTAAAACTTTTCAAGCAGAAGACGAAATCGCTGCGATGGGTGCCGCGATTGGAGTTGCGTTCGGTGGAAACATTTCTGTCACCGGAACGAGTGGACCTGGTCTCGCTTTAAAAAGTGAGGCGATCAATCTGGCGATTATGGCAGAGCTTCCTGTTGTGATTGTGAACGTTCAGCGAGGAGGACCGAGTACCGGTCTTCCAACGAAAACAGAACAATCTGATCTTCTACAGGCGATGTTTGGGAGAAACGGGGAAAGCCCGATTCCTGTGATTGCGCCGGCGACCCCTTCTGATTGTTTTTATATGGCGATGGAAGCGGTTCGAATTGCGACGAAATATATGACTCCCGTGCTGCTTCTCTCCGATGGTTATTTAGCAAACGGTTCTGAGCCGTGGTTAATTCCATCGCTTGATCAACTTTCAAAAATCGAAATTCATCATCCAAAACAGCTGATTGGTGAAAAGTTTTTACCTTACAAACGAGATGAAAAAACCTTGGCGCGCCCCTGGGCTCTTCCTGGAACTGCCGGTTTTGAACACCGAATCGGTGGGCT
>CAZQOW010000261.1:0-2908 GCA_964595045.1 uncultured Pseudomonadota bacterium | reverse complement strand
AAAAAATTCCTCTCTATGCAGCCAATTTTGTTTTGATGGATTATGGAACTGGCGCTGTCATGGCGGTTCCGGCTCACGATCAGAGAGATTTTGATTTTGCCCAAAAATATCAGATACCGATTAAAACGGTTATTGTTCCAATGTCCGATACTGTAGGAGCGCACGATCGTGTTCCCCTAAAATCTGCTTATATTGATTCTGGCAAACTGATTGCGAGTGGGCAATTCACAGGACTTCCGAGTGATGAAGCGAAGAAAAAGATTACCGCCTATCTTCAGGAAAACGGATTCGGAAATGAAAAAATTACTTACAGGCTTCGCGATTGGGGAATTTCCCGTCAACGCTATTGGGGAACTCCGATCCCAATGATTTATTGCGATAGTTGCGGGGTGGTTCCGGTTTCAGAAACAGATTTGCCGATCAAACTCCCGACCGATGTCGAGTTTACGGGAGAAGGGGGATCTCCTCTCGCACAAGCGCACACTTTTATTGAAACAACCTGTTCCCAATGCCACAAAAAAGCACGTCGGGAAACCGACACGATGGATACGTTTATGGAGAGTTCATGGTATTTTTTGAGATATTGCTCTCCTCATTTTCAGACTGGGCCATTTGATCCGAATGCTGTTCAGTATTGGATGAGCCCGGCTGGAGTTGATCAATATATTGGAGGGATTGAGCATGCGGTTTTGCATCTTTTATATTCCCGATTTTTTACGAAGGTTTTGAGAGATCTTGGTTATTTGAAGATCGATGAACCTTTTGACCGACTGCTCACCCAAGGGATGGTGATCAAAGATGGCGCGAAGATGAGCAAATCGAAAGGGAATGTGGTCGATCCAAATTATCTGATTGAAAAATATGGAGCGGATACGGCGCGACTATTTTCTCTTTTCGCCGCTCCACCAGAAAAAGATCTCGATTGGTCTGATCAAGGGGTGGAGGGGAGTTATCGATTTTTGAGAAGAGTGTGGAATTTAGTGAATGAATTGATTGATTCTAATTTTGAAACTTCGGGAAAAGATTTAACCTCTTTAAAAAGAAAAGCGCATCACACGATTAAAAAAGTGACCGAAGATTTAGAAAAGTTTCATTTTAATACAGCAGTTTCGGCGATGATGGAATTGGTGAATGAGTTGCAAGATTTTAAATCTTCTCCTCACCCCGACCCTCTCTCCAGAGGAGAGGGAGAGTTAAAAAAAATTGTTTCTGATCTAGTTCTTCTCCTTTCTCCGTTTGTTCCTCATTTTTCGGAAGAGCTTTGGGAAATTCTCGGAAACCAGTTTTCGGTTTTGAATCAATCTTGGCCAAGCTACGATCCTTCAATCTTGCAGAGTGATAGTCAGTTGGTGGTCGTTCAGGTGAACGGGAAGATGAGAGGGAGGCTTGAAGTCTCAGTAAAGATCTCGGAAGAAGAGGTTTTGGCGGTTGCAAAAGTCGATGCAAAAGTAAAAATTCATCTCGAAGGAAAAGAGATTGTAAAATCGATTTATGTTCCTGGGAAAATTTTAAATTTGGTGGTGAAATAGGATTTTTTGTAGGGGCGAACCTTGTGTTCGCCCTAAAAATGTTGGCAGTATTAAAAGTATTGGGAGTTGCCCACGCAGTCAGGGCGAACACAAGGTTAGCCCCTACGGATATTGAAAACATGTTAATCCCCGATTTCGAAAAACAGCTAAGTCAAAAAAAGATCAAACCACTTTACCTTTTTTTATCTGAAGATCCTTATCTCTTAAATCGATCGATCGATCGATTAGAAAAAATCCTTAAAGAAAAATATCCTCGTCTCGAAAAGATTCGATGGAATGGAACTGAGCAACATCCGACGCAACTTCGCTCGGAGCTCGAATCGTTTTCTTTTTTCTCAGATTATCGTTTACTCATTGCCGCATCGGTTGAAAAATCAAAAGAGCTTGATCTCCAAGAGATCGTTCAAATTCAGCAAACTAGCAGTTCATCGACCTTGATTCTTTTGACAGAGAAAAAAGAATTTTTCAAAAAATCCTCCAAGCTGATTTCAGATTCAGAAAGTTTGATTGAATGTCTAAAACCGGCCGCGCGGGAAATCCACTCCTGGGCGATTACATTCGCGGAAGAAGAAGGAAAAAAACTCAAAATGAATGACGCGCGAGTTTTAACTGAACTGATTGGAACGGATCTTTTTAGTCTCTATCAACAAATCAAGTTGCTGGCCCTTTATGTAGGAGAGAGAAAAGAAATTCAGTCAGAAAATATTCATCAGCTTTTTTCTGAGATTGCCGAGAAAAATGTGTTTTCACTGACGAAGGCGATTGCCGCAAATGAGATAGAATTGACGTTTACTCTACTGCGATCGTTGTTTGGGCAGGGAGAGGTTCCGCTAAAGCTATTTGCCTTATTGATTCGTCATTATCGGATTCTTCTAAAAGTGAAGCTCGCTTTGCGAAAGCGGATGAATGCCAAAGAGATGGCTCAGATTTTAAAACTTCCATTTTTTGTGATTGAAGAATCGATTTCGCAGGCTCAAAAAATAGGTTGGAAAAAATTCTTTCAAATTTATCAAGAGCTGGAAAAAACAGATTTAGCGCTCAAATCTTCTCCGCTCTCTTCTTTTATGATTCTCGAAAAGATGATTTGGAATTTGGAATCGGACGTGAAATCTTAAAAGCGGTTTTCAATGGGGAGAATTTTCCTCAACTTAAAAAGATTGTTTGGGGAAAATGGGGAGAAAAACCTCTTCATTCGAAGCGGTTTTATGAATCGATCTAACCGGGTTTTTACCGGAAATCTCATAAATATTAAGTAGTTAATAAACATCATCATATAAAAAATCTCTTCGGTTAAAAAATGCTTCGTTTCACTGTGGATGTAGGTAAGCAAAAAGCGTGCTCAAGACCTCTCCCCCAACCCTTCTCTACAAATAACAGTA
>CAZQOW010000260.1:0-2931 GCA_964595045.1 uncultured Pseudomonadota bacterium | reverse complement strand
GAATACGAGAAAACCCAAGAAGCTTATGCTGACCAGATTGTTCATTTGCAAAAACTAGCGATTGAGCCGGCAAAAACAATCGATGAAAGAAGAATTCATCTCGATGCCAATGTCGGTTTTTTAACTGATCTGAAAAAACTCCGCTATTTTGGTGCCGAAGGGGTCGGATTATATCGCACTGAATTTCCTTTCATGATGAGAAAAAGTATTCCATCAGAAGAGGAACAGTTTGAGCTTTATCGAAAGATCATCGAAGAGGTGAACGGATTGATGCTTACTTTCCGAATTCTCGATGCCGGTGGAGACAAGCCGATTGAGTCTTTTGGAATCACAGGGGACAAAGTTCGCGAGGCGAATCCGTTTTTGGGATATCGATCCATCCGTTTGAGTCTTTCCCAGCCTGAAATCTTAAAAACCCAATTTCGTGCGTTGCTTCGTGCTTCCGCTTTGGGAAAAATTCGAATCATGATTCCGATGATTTCCGGGATGGAAGAGCTTCGTGCCGTCAAACAGATTTATGGAGAGGTGAAAAAAGATTTAACGAAACAAAAGATAAAATTCGATTCTCAAGTCCCGTTTGGAATTATGATCGAAGTGCCGTCTGCCGTGAGTTTGGCCCATCTTCTCATTCAGGAGGTCGATTTTTTAAGTATTGGAACTAATGATCTAATCCAATACACCTTGGCGGTTGATCGAAACAATGAGCGGGTCGCCTCGTTTTTTGAACCGCTTCATCCGGCGATTTTAAGTTCGATTGCCCAAGTGGCGCGAGCCGGTTTGCAAGCGAATAAAACAGTCGGAATTTGCGGAGAGATGGCGGGAGACCCAAATTTGACCGCTCTTTTAGTCGGATTAGGAATTACTCAGCTTTCGATGATTGCGTCGAATATTCCTTTGGTGAAAAAGATTATTCGTCAAATTCAATATTTCGATGTTAGAAAAATGGCGAGCGAAGTTCTTCAGGTGGGAACAGTTGAAGAAGTAAAAAAGTTGCTTCAGCCATTCCGGAGATATATGGAGTAGGAGCGCACGGCCATACGCTCTCTATAGTTCTATGAACGCCATTGTTATCAAATCCCTCAAAAAAAACTATCAATCGGTTCAGGCATTAAAAGGAATTGATTTAACCATTAAATCTGGCCAATTTTTTGGACTACTTGGTCCGAATGGTGCCGGAAAAACCACGCTGATTGGTTCAATCGTAGGACTCGTCCGCCCACAAAGTGGCTCAGTGACTGTATTGCAGAACGAAGTTTCTTCGGATCGGTCCGAATCGAAAAAATCGATCGGGTTTGCGCCTCAAGAAGTGAATGTCGACCGTTTTTTTAGCATCCGAAAAACCCTCGAATTTCAGGCAGGGTTTTATGGTTATTCTAGATCCTTTGCGAAACAGCGGGCGGAAGAACTTTTAGAACAGTTCCGTTTGACTGAGAAGGCAAAACTCCCTTTCTATAAATTGTCTGGTGGGATGCAAAGACGTTTGTTGGTTGCCCGGGCCCTGATGAACAAACCAAAAATCTTGATTCTCGATGAACCGACGGCTGGAGTCGATGTCGAACAGCGCCATGAACTTTGGGAATATTTGAGGGGATTAAATCGAGATGGTACAACAATCCTTTTAACCACCCATTATATTGATGAAGCAGAGGCACTTTGTGAGGAGGTAGCAGTAATCAATCATGGACTTTTGATTGAAAGAGGAAAGCCAAAAAATCTGATTGAAAAATATTGTGAAGAGAGAGCAGAAATTTATCTGAATCATTCGATTGAAATCAATCCCTTTGCTCATTTAAAAGGGGTGATAGTTGAAAAAAATAAAATCCTAATTCATGGGTCAAAAATCGGGGAAACGATTGGAGAAGTTTTGCATCTTATATCGTCTATTCCCAATGAAAGAGTGGTCGATATCGAGATGAAAAGTGGAACTTTAGAAGATGTGTTTTTGATCTTGACCGGTCAGTCAATCAGTGTGGACGAAAATGAAACTGTATAATCGCTACCAGGGTTTTTTTACTTTAATTGGACGAGAATATTATCGTTTCGCTCGTCTTTCTAAACAAACGATCGCTCCGCCTATTTTAACTACACTTCTTTTCATTTTTATTTTCGGATTTTCACTTGGATCTCGCATCCGCGAAATTGAGGGGTTTTCCTATATTCTCTTTATCTTGCCTGGTCTCACTTCGATGGGGGTGATTACCAATTCTTACGCCAACACTTCGACTTCTCTTTATATGGCGCGCATGGATCGTTCGATTGAAAATATTCTAGTTTCACCTATTTCAAATTTTCAAATTGTGTCCGCCTTTGTGTTGGGAGGAGTTCTTCGAGGAGTTGTCATCGGAGTAATTACTCTTCTGGTTTCCTTTTTCTTTGTTCATCTTCCGATTCGTCATCCCGGATTCACTTTTCTAATTCTTTTTCTCTCCTCCGTTATTTTTTCCTGTTTGGGGATTATTTCAGCTCTCTGGAGTGAGTCGTGGGATCAAATTGCTACCTTTACCAATTTTTTAATTACTCCCTTTGTTTATTTGGGGGGAGTTTTTTATTCGATTCAGATGCTTCCTCCTTTTTGGCATAGAGTCAGTTTTTTGAATCCGATTTTTTATCTAGTCGATGCACTTCGTTGGGGAACTTTGGGGCATAGTGATGTTCCTTTTTACATTGCACTTTCGGTGGTGGGCGGAATCGCTTTTATCACCTTCTCTCTCACTGTTTGGCTTTTTCAGAGAGGATATAAACTTGTTTTTTAGAATAGCTAACCGGTTCTTAGTTAGCAGAGAGGATAACCTCAGTAACAAAATGTCATATAAATAACGGATCTATCAGTATAACTTATTGATTTATATGTTATTATTTGCTCTTATTTCCTTAAAATAGTTAAAAAAGATTTTATTAACAACTTCTTGAAACGTTTAAACGATAATAATT
>CAZQOW010000259.1:0-2942 GCA_964595045.1 uncultured Pseudomonadota bacterium | reverse complement strand
GTATTTTCTAATCCGATCGTAGCCCCTTTTCCGGCAAGATAAACGAGTGAGGCCTTTCTTCCTCGAATATTGGAAAAATCAAAAGCGGTTTCAGTCGCCGGAATATCGGTTTCAGCCTTTGGAGGAGTTTTTCCTTTTAAAGAAGCGATCGCGATCCCATTCAAATCAATCGTCGATTCAAAAGTGATTATATCGACTGCTCCGGACAAACTACTCCAAGAGAGCTGACGATTTCTGACGTTGATTTTTCTTAAGTCTGACTCCGCCGATTGAATGCCTCCTTTTCCTCCTGAAAGATAAATTTTATCCCGCATTTTGAAATGAAGAAAACCGAGACTAATCCGATTGAGTTGAATCGCTTGAGGATTATTTTGAAGAGGAATTCTCACTGAAGCAAATTCAGGAATTCGCATATTTACTTCGCTCAAACTCGAGTTGTAAATGGTCAGAATATTATTTCTGAATGGATCTGTTTGCACGATCATAGGGCCAATTTTATTTTCTCCCTTTCTAAAACGAAGATCTCCTCTTACTATTTTTGCATTTTCGAAATTAAGAGGAAGCTGAGTAGGTTTCGTTTGAGAGTTTGGGGAGGTTTCCCTTTTTTTCGTCATCATTTCAGCGAGCGCTTGAAGCAATTCGTTCATCGTTTTTGGAAATTCTTCTGAATGAGTCGGATTTCCTCCATTTAAATATCCCAAAAAAGTAGGAGTCAAATTGATATTGGGAAGATTCTCCATCTTAGAAAGAAGTTTTCCATTTTCAATATTTAAATAAATACTTTTGAGCAATCTTGGAACTCCATCATGAAATAAAAAAGCGCTTAGAATTGGAATATTAATATGAGCATCGATCTGAATCGGCGGATCAAAGTCAATTTTAAATTGAGTGATTTTCCCCTCTGTAAAACGGAGATCTAAAAGTGCATTTCCTTCATTTACTTTATATTTAACCGTTGCGAGCGGAAGATTTGCATTGATTTGATAATTTCCAGGTCGAAAAGGAATTTGAATATAAAATCGTCCGTCCGGAAAAATTTCTCCAAATTTTTTTGCGATTTCTTGAATCAATTCTGGAGAAAGAATAGATTTGGTTTTTTCAGAAAATAATCTTGCCGAAGAAAAAGGGGAAAAATGGCAGGGAGGAGAAGCAAAGAGATCGGTTCTGTTGAGAGATGCGAATGGGTTAGAGAAAACTGAGTCAGTTGTGGAACTCAATAAATCCCGCCTCTCCTCAGCAACCTCATAAGGAAAAATCGCATTGCATGATCGAAACTGAATGGGTGGGGTCATCTAACACCTCGCACAGTGCACGCCGCTTTTCCGATCTGCAGATCCGGAAAAATTTCGAGCTTTCCCTCTTTGTGACAATCGAATTTGCTGATTTGATCTTGCGTTCCATCCGCGGTGAGAGAGACAATTTCTGCATTAGCTCCCGCGCAGCTGTTGAAGGATGTTTCGCCACTTAATTGAATCAAGCCATTTAACCAGGCACTACTTCTTCGGCCATTTAAAAAAAATTCATTCAGGCTCAGTAAAATATGATTAAAATCGACTTTTTTGCAGATCGGAGAATTCAGTTCTCCTCTGGCCTCTAAAATAAGTGGAGGAATGGCAGTCAAAATATCGGAGGATCGGTCATGGATAAAACGGACAGGAGATCCAGCTATATAAGACTCCCCAGAAATGATTCCTTGTGGAAATTTTACTTTTCCGCTCAAATCAACGGCAAGATGATCGATATCAATCACTACAGCATAGGGATTTCCTTCCGCTTTCAATGCAACCGTTCCATTCAAATGGAGATCGGCGATTAATTTGCGAAGCCGACTGGCATTGTGCACAAAAAGATCAAAATCGGTTCTACCTAGCGTGATCAAAGTTCCTTGAGGAATGCTTTCTATTTTTATTTTTTCAATCACCAGATTCTGTAGATCGATATTTCCCTGAATTTTAGAAGAGAAGGAGTATCGAAATAGTCCAGAAAGTTGACAGCGATTCAGTTCAAGAGTGTGCGTGGAAGAAGAAAAATTTCCCATGGCAGTTGCATCTGCACAATGAAAATTTTTAAGTAATCCATCAGTTTTAAATCCGGCAATGGTTGAGACAAGTGCAAGAGGAACTCCGCCAGCTTCATAACTCATCTGACCCTTTTCTTTTTTTATCCGAATATATCCTCGATCGAGAGTGGCTCCAAAAATTTCACTTTTTGGAAATTTCAGTTCGTCGATCTGAAATTCGATCGGATTCAACTCAAGCATAAATCCATTTGGCGTCTTTTCGAAATGAAAAGAGATTTTGCCTGGGTGGAGTTTCAGACTTTCTGCCATGGAGAATAAACCCCAATGGATTACCCCCTCTGCTGAATGAAAGGCAGTTCCTTTTATTGAATCGTGGTCGAAGTTCAATTTTAAATCAGAGATCAAAATATCTTGGATAATGGTTGTGAGAGATGGATTTGCCGGAAATCCTTGCGGAGTAAAAAAAAACGTTCCGATTTTTGCTTCAGGGACGGCCAGTTCATATCCACGTTCCATAGGGTTCGTGGAGAGATTATTTAGATGAAGATCTGAGAGAACCAATCGATTATCGAAAATCAGATGATTCCATTGAAAATTTATCTGAAAGGGAAAAAAAGAATCTCTCCCTTTCATCGAAATTGATTCTTTATGGTAATGAACCGGTAAAAATTGAAATCCAAAAAATCGTTCGAGTTGTTTGATCAAAGTGCTTTCGACATTTGCCTGCAGATGTTGAAAATCGGGCATTTCACTCGAGCAGAGCGGTGGCGGTTTTTGACTCTTCTTTTTTCCTGTACAACCAAAAGCTGGATCAGAAACGATTTCAGCTCTTTTTATACACCCAGTTTCTGCCGGTTTATTTAAAAGAGTTTTCACAATTTCTGACAAAGGTTTTGTGATGAGAGTGGCAGATTCTCCCAAA
>CAZQOW010000258.1:0-2953 GCA_964595045.1 uncultured Pseudomonadota bacterium | reverse complement strand
CATTTATCACCTTTGCGATAAATTTAATTTAAAAACTTTCTCAAACTTCTGATAGAATCTACAAATATTATTATTCTCTAAAAGGAGTCCCTTTATGAAAAAACAGTTTTTTCTGCAAAAGAGCTTATTCTTAATACTTTTGATCACCTTTTTATCCTGCGGTTTTCTGACGAACGCACAAGCAGACCTTCGGCCAAAATTTGGAACCTTTATCTCATTTGATCATGCAAAATACCCATTCAATTTTGGAGGGATAGGGAAAACAGACCCCCAAGGAAATACCTATATCCTCGGGCGACTTTGCACCGCTTTTAATCCTGCGATCGATTTCAAAGATCCTCTCTCTGTCGTTTTTTTCTGCGGGAAAAATGAGACCAATGCAAACTTGGGAGATGCGTTCGTTGCAAAATTTAATTCCTCGGGAAACTTGATCTACAAAACTCTTCTCGCCGGAAGCAAAGACGATGGGGCAGCCAATATCACAATCGATCCGGCCGGAAATGTCTATGTGACTGGAGCAACAAGATCGACAGATTTTGCAAATGGAAAACCTTTAGTAACTAAGACCAATCCAAAAGACAGTTACGCTTATCTGACAAAATTGAAACAGGATGGTTCGATCGACTTCACCGCTTATGTGAGTCAAGGAGCAAGCGGAAAAGATTATCCCTATTCGATCACCTTCGGAAAAGATGGAAATATTTATATCGCCGGATTCACCGACTCGTCTGATTTTCTTGGTAGTAATCCGAAAGGAAATCCCCTTCAAAAAACCTATAAAGGTGGAAGAGAAGGTTTTATCGTCAAACTTGATAAGACTGGAAATGTTATCACAGGAACTTTTTTGGGTGGATCGAATGGTGGAGCTTTCTCCGACGATCTGATCGATTCGATCGCTTTTGATTCAAAAGGAAATCTTTATGTCAGTGGAACAACAGATGCGAATCAATTTGATCTATTTCAGAGCATTACTCCTATAAAAATTGGGAACAAAGCAGGAGCTCCTAAGAAAATTATCCCGGATGGGTTTATCCTAAAAATGGATGCCGATCTTTCAAAAGCAATTTCATTTGCATATCTGGGAGGAAGTGGATTTGAAGTCGGAACCAACATGAAAATCAGTTCAAAAGATAATCTTTATATTACCGGCATTTCTTTATCGGCTGATTTATTTGAAGGTTTAAATCCTGCGCCAACCCTTCAAAAAACAATTGCCGGTGCTGGGGATGCTTACGTAGTAAAACTGAATGAAAACCTGCAATATCAGAATGGGAGCTATATTGGCGGTGCTCAAGGGGAAACAGGAAGTCATATTTTAATTGATAACAATGAAAATATTTATATTGCGGGTGTCACTCTTTCAAATAATTTTCCTGTCATCGGTAATAACATTCAAAACAGTTTTCGAGGAACAAGCGACGTTTTTATTACTAAAATTAAATCAGACTTCTCAACCATCGTCTATTCTAGCTATCTGGGGGGAGATGGGACCAACTCAGGAGCCTCAATCAGCGCCGACTCCAGCGGAACAATTTATATAGTAGGAAACACCAACTCCAAAACAAATTTTCCGATCACATCCGGAGCTTTCCAAGCCAGTCTTCTTGGGAACACTAACATGTTTTTAGTTGCTTTAACTGGGATTGGAGAACCTTTTCCCTCTGTAGCGGAAGCTTCTCATCCACAAACTCCAGCTCTTCCTACGGTTGAAAAAAAGGGGGTGAGTGGAGGAGGAGGCTGCTCAATTCTTTCTAGCGAAATTACCTTTAGTTTCGCATTGATGAACCTTCTCTGGTTAGTACCGCTCATTTACTTGCGATTAAAACCGATTAATATAAGAAGCAATTTTCGTAAATAGTTTTTGCAATAGAGTAAAAGCAAAAAGCGGAGACGAGTTTTGAATCGTCTCCGCTTTTTTATTTATTTTAATAATGGAACGATTGGAAAATGAATGGGAGTAAAAACTAACCCCGAACTGTCAAAATTCTGAAAAAAATTAAAATATTATTTTGTAAAAAATAATATTTTACCTCTCCATCTTTTTACAACTCTATTCATGTCAAGAAATCATTGACTCATCTCTTCTTAATCCACATTGGCAATCAATTTGCTTATTTAAATATCGAACCGATTTTCTCTATGTCATTTCTTAGCAAAGAGTGAACGAAGGAAAGGATATGAAAAAATATTTTAAACTATTTTTATTTTTAACTCTTTGGATCCTATCAAGCTCAAGAAGTGATGCCGATGTGATGGATGTAACCGTCACAGCAACTCCGAGCTCTCTAAACTTTACCCAAGTCAACGGAATCGATGGGCCAGTCTCATTAAATGTCACTATTAATGCTGTCTCTACAGTTGTATTGAAAAGTGCTCTTTTTAATCCTGTAATTGAGAATGACGTAGATGGCAACTTCAAACTCACGTTTACCGACTGCGGTCCGCTGGGAAATCCAGCGCCACGAATCTCTCATTGTACCTTAACGATTACCTTTGATTCAAAAGGAACTCTCGTTGCCAAAACAGCAAATTTGCATGTCGGTTTTAGTTGGACAGAAAATAACGGAAAAATTTTTAGCCAAGTAAAAAATATTTCTCTCGAAGGAATTGGAGTCGTTTCTCCGACACTCACAATCACTCCTAATCCAACTTCGCTCGATTTTGGAAAACAAGAGATCAACCATGCGAGTGCGCCACAACCAATTAAATTTACCGTGACTGCCGACAAAAATATGGAAAACTCTGCTTTTCAGGTTGCAATTACCGGAAACAATAAAGATCTGTTTATAGCCGAAGTTGGTAACTGCAACACACTCCCCACCGGTGTGAGTTCTTTTGAATGTACGATTGAAACGACGTTTACCCCGACTTCAGAAGAAGTAATAGACGCCAGCAAAAATCAGATTCGAGCAACTTTTACAGGATCAAACTACCTGCCCCAAAACGCAGTGGT
>CAZQOW010000257.1:0-2968 GCA_964595045.1 uncultured Pseudomonadota bacterium | reverse complement strand
AGTAAAAAGGTTTCAGAAGAAATTGTCCAATTGATTCGAAAGAGATTTGAGTCACAGTTTTTGACTTTGGCATCTCCCACAAAAAGTGAGGAAATTGATCTTTATCATCTTTATTTTGTTAAAGTTGAACAGCTTCTTTCTTTTTTTAGAGATCTCGGATTGGAACAGTTGAGTCGAGCATTTAAAGGGGTAGATGTTCTTGCCTTGAAAGCTTTGCTTAATCGTTTGTCTATCCAAGATGCAAAAGATTTTCAGATAAAGATGAAAAGTCTGGCAAAAGTTTCTCATCGTGAGCTTAAAGAAGCTCAAATGCTTTTGTTAAATCTTCCACTCGATACTATTGAACCAGAATTACTTTTTACGGAAGTCGGAATTTCTTTTTTTGCAAGAGCAATGACGAAAGAAGATTTGGAGTTTGTGAAAGCATTGCAATTTAAACTTCCGCCTCGTTACGGGTATATTTTAAAAAGATATGTCTCGGGAAGCTTGATTTCGAGTAAACCGAGTATAACTGAATGGGCGAAGAAACAGGTGTTGATGAAGTTTCAGTCCTTTCCATTAAATTAAACGTGAGAGTTTTTTCGTCGCTAGTCTCTCGTATCTCATTTAATCAGGGATACGTGACTCGAGAGGACGGGAAACATAATGATCAATGGCAAAAATTGTTAAAAAAGAAGACTATAAAAATCAAATTGATTTGAAAACTAAAGTCGATGTTGGAACTCGAACAGATGTTTTTGATAATTTTAAATCTTCAGGCATTGTTTCAAAAGATGCATTAGATACCCAAAGTAAAATTCGGGCGATTCTGGAAGAGGCAAGTGCCGAGGCAGAGCAAATCAAGAAAGAGGCTAAAGAAATTTTAGAGCAAGTGAATGAAGAGATGGAAAAGTCAAAAAAAGAGGGAAAAGAGCAAGGCTATCAGGAAGGGTTAGCTCAAGCATTAGAGTATCTGAATCAAATTCATGTCTTAAAAGACAAGATGTTCAAGGATGTTGAACCTCAATTGGTAAAATTGAGTTATGGAATCGCAGAAAAAATTATCCATCGACAGATCAAGGAAGATGATTTGGTCATTGTCGAGATTGTTCGTCAGGCAGCCCAGGCGGCATTAGGACAAAAATTGATTATTCGGGTAAATCCGGAAGATTTGAAAAATCTGAAAGCAAACGAAAATCTTGTTTTAAGTCATATTGAGTCGAGTAAAACTATCACCTTCAAGGAAGATAAAGATATGCAGGCTGGAGGATGTATTATTGAAACCGAGGTTGGTACGATTGATGCTAGATTAGAAATCCAAATGGCTGCTATAAAAAAAGCACTCAATGTATAAGGAATCGAATTGCTTTTCTTAAAAAAATAAAAATTTATGTCATCCAATACCGCATTACCCATCTCTGATTTAATGACCGAAGAAGATCTGCCAAAAGTTGATCTCATTCCATATCTTCGTATCGTCGAAAACTTACCAAGCTATCGTGTTAAAGGAAGAGTAACTGAATTGACAGGGCTGGTTGTTAAAGCGGTGGTTCCTGGGGTGAGAGTGGGAGAACTCTGTTTTATCGAACCGCTCCATAAAAAAAATCCAATCAAAGCAGAGGTGGTAGGCTTCAAAGATAAGGAAGTTCTTTTAATGCCGCTTGGAGAACTCGAAGGGATAGGCCCAGGGAATGATGTGATTCCGTCTGGTAATTGTCTCATGGTCAAAGTTGGCGATGGTTTGCTAGGTCGTGTATTAGATGGATTAGGAGACGCAATCGATATCGATCAGCGAGGGGTATTAAAAGTTTATGAAGAGTATCCTGTTATGGCAGCACCACCTGATCCTCTCCAGAGAAGAAGAATCCTTGAACCGATTTCGGTTGGAGTAAAAGCGATCGATGCCATTTTGACCTGTGGTGAAGGGCAGAGGGTTGGTCTTTTTGCTGCAGCGGGGGTTGGGAAAAGTACCACCATTGGAATGATTGCTAGAAACACCGAAGCCGAGGTGAACGTGATCTGTCTCGTTGGGGAGCGCGGTCGGGAAGTAAGAGATTTTTTGGAGCATGATCTGGGGGAAGAAGGTCTGGCTAGATCTGTTGTTGTTGTGGCGACTTCTGACCAGTCTTCTCTCGTTCGAGTAAAAGCAGCATATGTTGCCACTGCGATTGCCGAATATTTTCGCGATCAGGGGAAAAAAGTTTTGTTAATGATGGATTCTGTGACTCGTTTCGCTAGAGCTTTGAGAGAAATCGGTTTGGCGGTTGGTGAACCTCCTGCTAGACAAGGGTTTACCCCTTCTGTTTTTTCGACACTTCCGAAATTACTTGAACGTTCTGGGAACTCTGAAAAAGGTTCTATCACAGCATTTTATACGGTTCTAGTTGAAGGCGATGACATGACGGAGCCCGTGGCAGATGAGGTCCGATCGATTTTAGATGGGCATATTGTTTTATCAAGGGATTTGGCGAATCGTGGTCATTATCCGGCAATTAATGTTTCTGAAAGCGTAAGTCGAGTCATGACCAATATTATTGATGCTGAACATTTGGAGGCTGCAAAAAAATTGAAAGAGGTTGTGGCAAATTATGAGAAAGAACGTGATCTTATTTTGATTGGAGCTTATGAGCAAGGCTCGGACCCAAAAGTTGATTATGCCATCGAAAAAATTGAAGAAGTAAATACTTTTTTAAAGCAACCTGTAGATGAAAAAATTGAATTTTATGATTCCATTGAACAATTGAAAATGATTTTTTCATAATTTTTATAAAAGTTTAATATTTTGTCTCCTATAAATTGGAAGTTTAATGGCAAATAATAAGAAGTTAAAATATCGTTTACTTCCTTTATTAATCGTTAAGGAAAAACAGAAGAAAAAAACGGAAATCGAGTTGGGAAGAGCGAATAAACGAGTCGCAGATGAAAAGGAAAAATTGAAGAAGTTAGAAAAAGAAAAAGAAGCGATTATACAGAAGAAAAAAAATTCTCG
>CAZQOW010000256.1:0-2980 GCA_964595045.1 uncultured Pseudomonadota bacterium | reverse complement strand
GGAGGCATTGCCTGTAAAGTTTGTGGAGGATAACTTTTGTTATCTGTAAAATAAGAATTTTAAGAATTCATCTTCTCGGAAAAGTTAAATATTCCATCGAATGTTCCTTCAACCATTTTCGCCGCTCTAGAGAGTCAGGAATCACCGACTCCAACAATCTCCAAAACTTCTCCGAATGATTAAGATGAACAATATGTGACAACTCATGCGCCACCACATAATCAAGATAAGCGGATGGAAGCAAAATCAACCGCCAATTAAAACTGAGATGATGTCGCTCGGTACAACTTCCCCAAAGATGTTTCTGGTTTCGAATCGTAATTTTTTTTGGATTTACTTTGAGCCACGGTGCAAAAAACTGAACACTTTTTTGAATTTCCCGCAAAGCCTCGACTCGATACCATTGCAGAACTTTGGATGAAATAGCTTCAGTAGAATTCAAATGGTCTGGTACAAACAGAGTTAGTTTTTCATCCTGAAACAAAAGAGATGTTTTAGAAAAAGAAGTGGTGTGAACTTCGAGTTGAATTTCTTTTCCTAGATAAGGAATCATTTCCCCTGAAACAAATTGATGACTTTTGAAACGGTGCGAAAAAGTTTGATAATAATTTTGCTTTTTAAAAATCCAGTCAGCCCTTTTTTGAAGGATTCGATCAATCTCTCCTTTCGCCAATCTTTTCGGGACACGAAGAACTACCTGACTATTCGGCATGACGCAGATTCCGACGGAGCGTCTTCGGGAAGTTCTTTGAATGATGTAGTGGATTTTATTTTCACCGAATTCGAAAAGGTGCATAAAAACTCAATATCCAATCAAATGAAAATTTCATATTTAAAAAACAGCTTCAATTGAACAGACGAGTGTAATTAAAATCGCCCTTTGAACTTGGGAAAAATAATAGTCTGCCTCTCTTTCCCTAAAGACGATATTTTTAACGAGTGAAAAAAGAGATAACTAGACCTACTTCAACTTATAAAAAAATGTATTCTAGTTATTTATAATATTCAAATATTATAAATGATAACTACATGATTATATTATTAATAATTAATATTTTGTATTCTTAATATTATTAAAATAATCGATCGAGGGGTTGATATTTCAAAATATTTCATGCTAACCCGATAAGGTATGGAAAGTATTTTTAACTATCTAGACTATCGATGTTTTTTAAAAGATCGCTTCGCCGATTTTAAAAAAACTCGTCGTGGTTTTACCCATCGCTCGTTATCTAAAAAGGGAGGTTTTGCCTCCCCCAATTTTTTAAAGTTGGTGATGGATGGAAAAAGAAATCTTACAGAAAAAAGTCTTGGCCAAGTCTCACACGCGTTTGAATTAAGTGAATCGGAAAAGAAATTTTTCTTCTCCCTGGTTTTTTTCAATCAGGCAAAAAGTTTTCAGGAAAAGGAAAACCACTATTCAGAACTTAAAAAAAATAGGCAAAACCTGAAATCTAAAAGAATCGAACATTCCCAATTTGAATATTTTGATCAATGGTATGTCACTGCGATTCGGGAGTTGATTGAAATTGAAAATTTTCAGGAAAACCCGAAATGGATCAGCGAAAAACTCCAAAAGAAAGTAACTCCTACCCAAGTACAAAAAAGTCTCGATCTTCTCGAAAAACTGAAGCTGATCGAAAGAGATAAAAATGGAAAGCTTAAAACTTCCCAAACAACGCTTTCAACCGGAGACGAAGTTTCTTCTGTAGCCATCTATCGGTATCATCAGGCGATGATCAATAAGGCAAAAGAGTCACTGAATGAAACAGACCCGATGAATCGGGATATCTCTTCTCTCACATTCGCGCTCTCTTATCCCCTCTTCAAAAAAATCAAATCAAAAATTCAAGAATTTAGAAGAGAAATTTTGGAACTCGCTTCTCAAAATCAAAACGCTGAAGTGGTTTATCAATTGAATATTCAACTTTTCAACCTTTCGGAGATTTTATGGGAAAAACCCTAAAAACAATTTCACTTATATTTTTCTCTCTTATGATTCTCGGATTGAACTCTTCCTGCACCATGGGAGATCGTGCCGGAGGAACTGAAGTCGGAAATCCAGGCAATGATCCCGCCGGAGATAATCTTCCACCCGATTCACAACCCAAACCGAAAGAACAACAAAATTTTATTACAACTGGAGAATGTGAATCAAAAAACGGAATCGTTTTATTTGCCCCTTCCAAGATTTGTCCAAACGAAGAAAAATTAATTGGAGAAATTAAAGTAGGAGTTGAAACGCTTGTCTGTTGTGAGTCTTCTATTCTTACGATCCAGGAATGTGAAAATAGAGGGGGAGATGCAATCCCTGATCCAGGAGATGGAAGTCTCAAAAACTGCGATGATAATCATTACAAGATTGGAAAAATTGGTTCAGATTTTTTTGAGGGAGGAATTTGCTGTGTTTTAAAAAAACCTTAAAGCAGCAAAAAACTTTCACCCGTAGAAGAAGGAGAAAACAAAATGAAAAACGTATCACTGATGATTATCTTTTCATTTCTAATTGGAATGACCGGATGCGGCTCTGATCTGACAAGTACGACTGAGGATCCCTTCAGACCCTCCCAATCTCTGACTAGCTCAGAGTGCAGTAGAAGAGGGTATAAAGCTTTCGAATCACAATTAGGTGAAGAGATTTCTTGTCCGAAAAAATTTAAATGGATTGGAGAACTTGGGGATAACCTCTATGGAGGAGTTTGCTGTGAATACCCTCTTCTCACGATCAAAGAGTGTGAAGCTCAATTGCCTAATAGAGCGATCCGAAATGCAGGAATTGGATTAGAGGCATCTTGCGATTTCCTTCCTTCATTCAAAATCGGAAATATTTCAGATCCAGATTTTTTTGAAGGAGGAATTTGCTGTAGGCCATTTTTAATTTGATTGAATTCAAATAAAAAAAAGCAGCTTTTAAAGCTGCTTTTTTTTATTAATCTTTCTTAAATTTCTTATACCGAATCCGATGCACCTTATCAGCTTC
>CAZQOW010000255.1:0-3034 GCA_964595045.1 uncultured Pseudomonadota bacterium | reverse complement strand
GCATTAATCACCTCACCCAAAAAAATTTGATGATCCCCGGAAGGATAAACATTTCGAAGTTCACACTCCAAAAAGCAGAGCGCTTCTTTTAAAATCGGAACTCCAGTTTTTTGCTTTAGAATCGGAATTCCCTTAAATAAATCTCCCCCTTCTTCCACCCCTTTTGCAAAATGGACGATGAGATTTTTTTGGTTGGTATGAAGAATATTCAGGACATAATGGCCGGAAGATCGAATCACTCGTCCAGTCATCCGATCTTCTTTCATCGCCAAAGTAATCATGGGTGGATCAAAGCTCGCCTGTTGAAACCACGAAACGACCATCGCACTGGTTTCATTTTTATACTGGGCAATTAAAATTCCAACTCCGTTGACAATTCGTCCCAGGCTTTTACCAATTTGCGTTTTTAGATTCGGATCCACAGACTATTTCTCCCTTTTCCGGTTCAGGTGTCATCCTGAACAAAGTGAAGAATCTTATCAACGTGGATGAGATTCTTCGCTCCGCTCAGAATGACAAACTCGTTAAAACTAAATGCTTAATATACGAGGAGGCGTACGGCCGTGTGCCTCTACCCTTTTTGAAAAATTCTCCCAAACAACATTAACATCTGTTCTTTTCTTTCTTTCAAAGCGGTTTTACTCAATGGTTGATGTGGAAAAATATCTTTTAAAGTATGCGCTTCAGTAAAATAAAAAACAATCGCTCCCATAAAACTGATCACTAAATGATTTGCCTTTAACTCTTTCGGGATCACTCCATCTTTCTGCGCCTGCAATACCATCGCTTCAATTTTGTAATAGAGAGGGCCTCGAATATCTTTCCAGAGACTGTTGGAAACCTTTCCCCCTTCTAAAGTATCCCATAAAAGAAGACGGATGAAGAGTTGATGACTCTCCGTAAAATCGTGATAAATTTCAAGTGCCTTTAAAAGCAATTTTTCCTTCTTTAAAAGCAGCCAATCTTCGCCATAATCTTGCACTAATTTCTCTAAAAACCACTTTTCGAGCTCTTGCCATTCTTTCAGATGAACCGCCTGATAAAGCCCTTTTTTACTCCCAAAATAATGATAAATCATCCGCTTATTGACCTTGGCTTTTTTAAGGATAACACTGAGTGGAGTGCCATGAAATCCAGATTTGGCAAAACAGCTTGCCGCATGAATTAGAATACTCCCCCTGGTTTTTGCCGCATCGCGTTTATTGGAAACTAATGACTCTTTTTTCATCTCATTTTACCTGAAAGTAACCGATAAGTTACTTTAATATTGACAAATAAGTCGCAACTTTTTAACGTTAGTAACCGATAAGTTACTTATAATAGAAAGGAGTTTGTCATGGGTTCAGCTCAAAACATAACTTCAATCGTCAAAACGCATCCTTTATTGAAACCTTTTACACATCCCTGGATGCCAACTGTGATGTATACCCCTATCGGAATTTTGTTAACAGGATTTTCTTACTCTTCTCATCCCCGATCTTTTGTCACAGCTTTGTCGTTTATTTTTCTTGGTATTTTTGTTTGGACTTTCATCGAATATCTTCTCCATCGGTTTGTTTTTCATCTCACAAAAGTCAAAGAACCGTGGAGAAGTCTTGCTTCTGGCCTTCACATGTCACACCACCGAGACATTGAAGCAAAAGATTTAATCATTGCTCCTCCACTGGTCAGTTTTGTTTATGCCGGTTTACTCTATTTTGTTTTCGCGCTGCTCACTCAAAGCTTTTCCCTCGCAGCCTTCATGGCGACCGGTCTTGTGATTGGCTATGTCGCCTATGAATGGGCCCATTATGGTTCGCACCGTTTTCATCCCAAATCAAAAATTGGAAAATATCTAAAACAATATCATTTGCTTCATCATTTTAAATATCCTAATGACGTCTTCGGAGTGACAAATCCTTTGTGGGACTTTGTCTTTGGAACTCATAAGAAACACCGAATTGTAAAATCGCAATAATAGTAAACTACATCACACAAATTCTATGATTTCATTCGACTCTTTCCTTCATTCTGATCCATGGATCAGAATTCCAATTTATGCAGTATTGGGTTGCGTCAGCGAAATATTTTTTACAGCACTGAGTGATCTTTTATATCCTAAATTTCTTTCATCTTGGAATGTTCACTCGAATGAAGTTTCCATCTCTCAACCTGATTGGAGAGTGCAAGGCCGAGACCCAAGATTAGTCGGATATACTTTTCTCTGGATGTTACCGATTTATACCGGAATGATTTTTTTAGAACCGATTCACAATGCCATTAGAAATTATTCTTTTTTTTATCGGGGAATCATTTATCTCTTTCTCATCTGGTTCGCTGAATTTGTCACCGGCTACTTAATCAAAAAAATAACCGGTCGTTGTCCATGGGATTATTCTTATTCCCGTTTTACATTTTATAATTATATCCGCTGGGATTTTGCTCCCGTCTGGTTTTTATTTGGATTTGTTTTTGAGTTTTTTCATGATCGACTTGTTTTTTTAACTCCCGCGATTCGAGCCGCTTTTTTGGGTTAAACATGAACCTTTTAAAAACAATTCATTTAATGCTGATTTTTACCTGGCTTGGCCTCATCTTAGCCGAGACAATCATTGAATTAAAAGGTTCCAAAAGATTACATGCATTACAAACCTCCAGACTCCATTTTTGGATTGATCTCTGTTTCGAAATTCCAGTCGTTTTGGCTGTCTTGATCACCGGAATTCTTTTGGTTCAAAGAACCGATTTTTTTTCGACTATTCTTCTGGTGAAAATCATTCTAGGACTCATTGCAATTCTGATTAACCTCTATTGCGCGCTATTGGTCGTCATTCGGTATACAAAAATAAATTATCTCGATTCTCTCGAACATTGGAGTCGAAAAATCCGGTTTACCTGGCTCGGAGTTCCCTTAGGATTAGCAGCCTTTTATCTTGGTCTTGCTTATTTTCATTCTTAATTATGAATACTATTATAGAAAAAAACCCGGCGACTCTTACCGAAATCAAAAGTTTTCAATCTTTCTCCAATGAACAGGTTTTAAAATCAGTTGCCG
>CAZQOW010000254.1:0-3038 GCA_964595045.1 uncultured Pseudomonadota bacterium | reverse complement strand
GTGTTGCCAGTCCTAAATAAGAAGGCGGTGGATTTTGCTATTCTTACTGGACTCGCCTGCCATTGCAAAATTAACGAAAAGAGCGTGTTTGCGAGAAAAAATTATTTTTATCCCGATCTTCCCAAAGGATATCAGATTTCCCAATACGAGCTCCCCGTATGTCTCGGAGGATATATCGATATTGAAATCGACGGCGAAAAAAGAAAAATTGGGCTCACCCGCATTCATATGGAAGAAGATGCCGGAAAATCGCTGCATGATTATGGGGATGATGCTTTTAGTCATATTGATCTTAATCGAGCAGGAACTCCTCTTCTAGAGATTGTCAGCGAACCGGAAATCCGCAATTCTAAAGAGGCGGGGGCTTATCTCCGTAGACTGAGAGAAACTCTCGTTTATCTCGGAGTCTGTGATGGAAATATGGAAGAAGGATCTTTTCGCTGCGATGCAAACGTTTCGATTCGTCCAATCGGACAAGAAAAATTTGGAACCAAAGTCGAATTAAAAAATATCAACTCCTTCAAATTCGTCGAAAAAGCGATTGAATATGAAATCGCACGACAAGAGTCTGTCTTAACTGATGGCGGACAGATTGTTCAGGAAACCCGACTTTGGGATAGCGCCAAAAATGTCACCGAATCGATGCGCTCGAAAGAAGAAGCGCACGACTATCGCTACTTTCCAGATCCTGATTTATTGCCTCTCATCATTGAAAAAGATTGGATTGAAAAGATTCGGAAAGAGATGCCAGAACTCGCTCATGAAAAAGCGGCAAGATTTGTCAAAGATTATGAAATCCCCGAATACGACGCCAATGTTCTCACCGCTGAAAAACAGGTCGCCGAATATTTCGAAATCGCCGTTAAAATCAGTGGAGATGCGAAAAAAAGCAGCAACATCATCATGACAGAGCTGTTGGGATTAGTGGCCAAAGGGGAAAAGCCGTTCGAAAATATTCCAGCCGAAGAGCTAGGAAAAGCGATTGCTGCCTCGCTCAAAGGAACGATTAGCAGTAAAATGCTCAAAGAAGTGATCCTCGAAATGCATACCAAAAAAGAATCTGCCGATTCTGTCATTTCAAAAATGGGAACTCAACTTTCAGACAGCTCTGCAATTGAAACGATTATTGATAAAGTCATCGCAGATAATCCTGATAATCTTGCGCAATACAAATCCGGAAAAGAGAAGTTGTTCGGATTTTTCGTCGGACAGGTCATGAAAGAGTCTAAAGGAAAAGCAAATCCACAAGTGGTGAATGATTTGCTGAAAAAGAAGCTTTCAAGTGGATGATTTTATCCGACTTTTTATTAATCTGAAAAAGCCCTTGATGCGCAGATCCAGAATAGATAGCAGATAATAATGAATGAAGGACTCCTAATGAACTTTAAAACTATCGAATGGAAAAATAATAAAGTCATTCTGATCGATCAAAGAAAACTTCCCCGAGAAGAGATCTATCTGGAATATTCTGACTATCTTTCTTTGGCCGAGGCGATCAAAGAGATGGTCGTTCGAGGTGCGCCAGCGATCGGGGTTGCAGCGGCGATGGCAGTCGCTCTGGGGGCGTTGGAGATTGAGGCCAAAAACTATCCCGATTTTGCTGAGCAGATGAATCAGATTTGCGAAACAATTATTAAAACACGCCCGACCGCGGTAAATCTTCCATGGGCCGTTTCTCGGATGAGAAAAGTTTATCTCGACACCGAAGACACCTCACTCGATTCGCTTAAGAATGCGTTGGTAAAAGAAGCTGAAGAAATTTTTCATGAAGATGTTTTACTCTGCAAACAGATTGGTGTTCATGGTGCTCAATTGATTGAAGATGGGGATGTGATTCTCACTCATTGCAACGCAGGCGCACTTGCAACTGCCGGACAAGGAACCGCACTCAGCCCGATTTACGAAGCAAAAAATCAGGGAAAAAAAGTTCACGTTTATGCCGATGAAACCCGTCCATTCCTTCAAGGTGCAAGATTGACTGCCTGGGAGTTGCAAAGGAATGGAGTCGAAGTCACTTTAATTCCCGATGTTGCTGCAGCAAGCCTGATGCGAGAAGGATTAATTAAAAAAGTAATCGTCGGTGCGGACCGAATTGTCTCAAACGGAGATTTCGCCAATAAAATTGGAACTTACTCCGTTGCGCTCGCTGCCCATCGGCATCAAATCCCTTTTTATGTTGCCGCTCCATTTTCAACCATTGACTGGGAATTAGATCACGGTTCAAAAATTCCGATTGAAGAAAGACCGATCAGTGAAGTGGTCAATTTCTTTCAACAGCAGACCGCACCCGAAGGAATCAAAGTGAGAAACCCAGCCTTTGACATGACTCCACATGAATTGGTCACTGGAATCATTACAGAAAAGGGAATTGTAAAATCCCCTTTGAATGAAGAGTTGAAAAAATTATATCAGAAATAATCGAGTGTAATTTTTGAGCGATCGTTTTCTCTCATCACTCATAACCCATCACTCACAACTGTTTTTTTATGGCAAAAGTTCAAAAAGTATCAAAAATCTGGCTCGACGGAAAAATGGTTAATTGGGAAGATGCGAATGTTCATATCCTCACCCATACCCTTCATTACGGATTAGGCGTTTTTGAGGGAATTCGCTGCTATGAATGTGAAGATGGAAAATCGGCTATTTTTAGACTCGAAGAACATATCGACCGACTTTACGACTCGGCTCATATTCTGTTGATGAACATCACTTTCCCAAAAAATGAAATCATCGAGGCATGCAAAGAGATCTTTCGAATCAATAAACTGAAAGCTGGCTATTTACGTCCACTCGTTTTTTTGGGGGATGGAGAGATGGGGTTATATGCCAGCGGAAATCCGGTCCGGGTCGCTGTCGTTGCCTGGCCTTGGGGAACTTATCTCGGAGAAGAGGGATTAAAAAACGGAATTCGTGTCAAAACCTCCAGTTTTACCCGTCATCATGTGAATGCGATGATGACAAAATCGAAAGCAGTTGGAAATTACGTCAACTCGATCCTCGCCAAACGAGAAGCAATGCTCGCAGGCTATGAAGAAACG
>CAZQOW010000253.1:0-3073 GCA_964595045.1 uncultured Pseudomonadota bacterium | reverse complement strand
CCAACCAGGCGACTATTCATCGTCAAAAAAACTGGGGGAAGCAGAAAACAGGTGAGCGTCACATTCTGAAGAGCAGTTTTTTTCTTTCCCCAAACATCAGCGGCAATTACAATCCCTTCAGTTGCCGCTACGCCGCGAAGTGCAGTAATCGTAATCTCTCGAAACAAGAAAACCACTACAATCCAGGCAGGAACTTCTTTGAGCGGAATCAGCATGATAAAGACCGCCATGACCATTAATTTATCCGCAAGCGGATCGAGCAACTTTCCAAAAGTACTGACCACCTTCATTCGTCGGGCAAAATAGCCATCGATTAAATCAGAAATACCTGAAAGAACAAAAAAGAGAGCTGTAAAATAGGCTAAAACTGGATGAAAATTAGATGCCTCATGAGGCTCTTGAAAACCCATGAGAACCATAACGATCGGAATCAAAGCAACCCGAGCGAAAGTAAAATAGTTGGCAATGTTCAGATACTGATCCCGTTTCGAAAGAGGCGACTCCATAAGTTTTAGTCTAAAACAGAGCACTGTAAAAAGTCGAGGAATAATCTACTCTTGATTCGTGAATAGTTCAAGGTTAGGGGTCAACAGCATGAAAATTGAAACCACCTTTTTAATTCTTGGAAGCGGAATCGCCGGCTTAACGTACGCTCTCGAAGTCGCCCAGCATTCTAAAGTTCTGATCGTTACCAAAAAAGAATCGGCTGAATCGAACACCAACTACGCGCAAGGTGGAATTGCCAGTGTTTGGGATTCTGAAGACAGCTTTCAATCTCATATCGCCGACACCCTGAAAGTAGGCGCGGGACTCTGTCACGACAAAATAGTCAAGATCGTAGTAGAAGAAGGACCGGCTCGGGTCAAAAAATTGATGGATTTTGGGGTCACCTTTTCAAAAAAGGAAAATGAAAAGTTCGATTTGGGCCAGGAAGGGGGACACTCTGCCCGCCGCGTTCTTCACGCTGGCGATTTTACCGGTCGCGAAATCGAACGGGCGTTACTAGCACAAATCAAGGCACACCCAAATATCACGGTTTTGGAACATCACATTGCGATTGATCTTATTACGACTGAAAAGTTAAATCTAGCTGGCCCTAAAAAAATTCTTGGAGTGTATGTTTTAGATCGTTTAAATGGATCGATTAAAACTGTTCGTTGCAAAGTTTGTCTACTGGCAACCGGTGGAGCCGGAAAAGTCTATCTCTATACAAGTAATCCGGATATCGCAACAGGAGATGGACTTGCCATGGCTTGGCGGGCCGGCGCTTCAGTCTCGAACCTCGAGTTCATTCAATTTCATCCAACCTGTCTCTTTCATCCACAGGCCAAATCATTCCTGATTTCCGAAGCCTTGCGGGGGGAAGGGGCGATTCTCCGTTTAAAAAATGGCCAAGAGTTCATGCAAAATTATCATCCCCAAAAATCTCTTGCCCCGAGAGATGTTGTCGCTCGCGCGATTGATTCGGAGCTGAAAAGTCGCGGAGATGAATATGTCCTTTTGGACATCACTCATAAGCCTGCTTCTTTTATTCAAAAACGTTTTCCAAATATTTATGATCGCTGCCTGCAGTATGGATTTGATTTAACGAAAGAGGCGATTCCGGTCGTTCCGGCAGCCCATTATGTCTGTGGAGGGGTAGTAGTTAACGATCAGGGGGCAACAGAGATTGAAGGTCTCTACGCCTGCGGAGAAGTCTCTTTTACCGGACTGCATGGAGCAAACCGTCTTGCCTCTAATTCACTTCTCGAAGCGGTCGTTTTTGCCAAAAGGGCAGCCCATCATTCGATTCATTATTTCAAACAAAATGACTTTATCTCTCTCACCATTCCTGAATGGAACTCTGGAAGCGCGACCGATTCGGATGAAGCGGTGGTTATCACTCAAAACTGGGATGAGATTCGTCGAACCCTTTGGAATTATGTTGGAATTGTTCGAACAACCAAACGCTTGCTACGGGCGAAAAAACGGATCGAATTTTTGCAGGAAGAGATCAAGGAATATTACTGGAATTTCAAATTAACGGCAGATCTCATCGAACTCAGAAATCTCGTTTTGGTTGCTGAGTTGATTATTCGATCGGCTTTGGAAAGAAAAGAAAGTCGTGGATTGCATTATACTCTCGATTTTCCCAATCTCCTTTTAAAGGCAGTAGATACAGTGCTTTCCCCGACAAAAGAAAAAAAAGGATAGACAGCCATCCAAAAAACCATCATTTTATAAGATTGGCGAAGCAACCTTTAATTCCACGGAGATTATATATGACAGAAAAACCTTTTTTAACCGATATTAAAACTTTAAGAGAAAGAGCTCGACAGCATATTGAAAAAGGAGCGGTAACACCCGGTTATGCCGCGGATGCAGACACAGTCATTGGTCTACTCAATGAAGCATTAGCAACTGAAATAGTCTGCGTGCTCCGTTACAAACATCATTATTTTATGGCTTCCGGAATCAATGCCCCGGCCGCTGCCGCTGAATTTTTAGAACATGCTAAGGAAGAACAAACTCATGCCGATCAAATTGCAGAAAGAATTGTCCAGCTTGGAGGAAATCCAAACTTTTCACCTGACGGGCTCACTACTCGAAGTCATGCAGAATATGTTGAAGGAAACTCTCTTACCGAAATGATCAAAGAAGATTTGGTCGCAGAACGAATTGCCATTGATAGTTATGGTGAAATGGTTCGATACTTAGCAGATAAAGATCCGACTACCAGACGGATGCTCGAAGAAATTCTCTCTGTTGAAGAAAAACATGCCGATGATCTGGCAAGCTTACTCGAAGAGATTGGTGGAAAGTAAAAGAAATATCATATAGGGGCGAACGATTGGATCGCCCCTACGATGACTCATTTCGTTTAATAAAGCACTTAAAAGTGCTCCTTTTAAAAATCACACTTATTGACAGGAGAGAGTTCGATTTGGTAGAAATTTATTTTTCGCAAATAAGGAGAATTTATGGCTCGTGTTACCGTTGAAGATTGTCTTGATTACGTTGATAACCGCTTTGGGCTGGTCCACCTGGCCGCAAGGAGAGTAAGACAGCTCGTAAAAGGAGCGGAACGACTGAT
>CAZQOW010000252.1:0-3095 GCA_964595045.1 uncultured Pseudomonadota bacterium | reverse complement strand
AAATGGATCTGCCGACTTTAATTAAGCAAGGAGATGAAAACCTGGCACGTTTTTCTTGGTCAAAATCAGCCGGCACTTTGCTTGCGACTTTAATTGATGCTCAAAATTCTTCGAATGAATAATTCACGTTACACGATTTTATTTAAAACATTTGAAATAGACCCACCCTCTCCTTTGGGGAGAGGGCCAGGGTGAGGGGGAAAGTTGATAATTTGCATCATTTTCAATTCTTTGCCAAATTCCACCTTCTCCCCCAGGAGAAGGAATTCATTGGGTCCCAACAGCATCAGCCTCTATTTCTATACAATGTAGCATCCCCTTTTCCTTTAAAATTAAATGACCCTCCTTTAATTCATAGACGACATCACAAGCCTGCAAAGTACGCGATTTATGAGAGATGACAATAATGATTCGAGTGTCTTGAATCCGTTTCAATATTTTTAAGATAGCATCCTCGGATTTCGCATCTAAGGATGAGGTCAACTCGTCAAACAGTAGAATCTGCGGATCATTATAGAGAGCACGCGCGATACAAATCCTCTGACGTTCACCGCCACTGATATTATTGCTTCGATCATTGATCTCGGTGGCTAAACCAAAAACTTGTGAATCGATAAACTGTTCAAGATCCGCCATGCGAAGCACCTGATTTAGCCACTCCTCTCCCCGATCTTTTCGATAAAAGATGATATTATTTTTAATCGTATCTTTTGTTAAAAAGCTATCCTGCGGAACATAACCGACATTGTCACGCCAGGATTCGAAATGCTTAAGGATAGGCAATCCATTCAAGCAAATTTCCCCTCGCTCGGGGATTGCCAAACCCAACAACAATCGCATGAGCGTTGATTTTCCCACTCCACTTCTTCCCATGATGCCAATCATTTGCCCCCGGAATCCCTTAAACGATAAATGGTTGAGTATTTTAGTTTTCGAATCTGGATAACTAAAACAGAGATTGTCTGCCTGCAAAACTTCGGCAACTTGCTTCTCTTGATTCACTGCGCTTTGAGAGGAGGAGTCTTTACGAAGCGCTGGAGAGTAATTCATGGAACCAATTTCTTTTACCAGCATATCCAAAGTGGCCTGTCCCTGTTTTAATAGATTAAATGCGGTTAAAATTCGGCTCACTCCCGGCATCGCCCTCGCTGCAGCAATACCATACACCGCTAATGTCAATATCAAGCTGTCGGTTTTCCCCTGAGCAATCGCAACTAACGCTGAAAAGAGAAAAACCGCCACGAAACTCCCTTCTACGACATATCGTGGTTCCACCTGCTTTTGGAGCGACATCGCAACGTTGTCGGTATATTTTTTCGAAACAGTCTCATACCGGTGAACAAAGTGCTGCTCATTTCCATAGATTCTAATCACCTGGTTCCCCACTGCAATTTCCGAAGCGGTCGCGATCATTTGATCGCTAAAAATTTGCTGCTGGTTGCCAATCCGATGCATCTTGTTTTTATTCGCTTTCACATAAAGAAAATTTAAAATTCCCACCGCGCTGATACCGACTGCAAACATCAGAGGGCTAAGGAATAAAAGGACGGCAAACAACGTTAACAAAACACTCATTTCTGAGATCAGTGTGACAAAGGGGAGAATGACTCGATGGGCATAATTATTCGATTCAAGAATGGCATTTTTTATAAATTCAGATCTGGAACCTTCCTGAAGATTTTGGCTATCGAAGAGTACCCCTTTTTCAATAATCTTGTTCGACACTCTCCATTCTTCATCCGTCACAAATTGAACCATGGAACAATAGATCCGATAGGAAAGATAGGTTTTCGCCCCGACTAAGGCGAGTAGAACGAATAATAGGAGTGCGGATTGAGAAGTAACATTCATGCTAAGAATGAAAGCGGGAGCATGGTATTTACTCAGTAAAAGCTTGATCGAATCATGATTGGCAATGATGTTCACCAAAGGAATAATGATTACAACCCCCACTAACTCCCCAAAGGCGCCCAGGGCTGAAAGCCCAGTCATCCGCACAATTTTTTTTCGATTCACCCCTACAGAAAGCAGTTTTTTTAATATTTTAAGCATTTAATTTACGACGATCGATTTAAATAATTGTGCAAATGAATCGAGGTTATGAAACTCTTGATAAATCTTTCCCATTTTACTCAAGCGTTCGATCAGAGTTGCCTGTTGCGATAGATGATAGATTTGTTCTGAAAAATCTTGAGTGGCGAAAGAACTGATCAACTCTGGCAGGTGATGTTTTTTCAATTCTTCAGCCATCCAGGTTCCTGCTGTCACTAACGGGATCGCTCCGCTGATGACCCCTTCAACAAAAATCCCTGAACTGCTTGAACGATATTGGATAGGATCATAAGGCAAAAGTATAAAATCAGCCGCGAGCATTTGTTGAATATATTCTTCTCTCGATAAAACCTCCGGAAGTTTTTCGAGAATGATATTCGTGTTCTGAGGCAGTTCGGCGAGTGGAGTCGCTTGAGAAAGTCTTAAAATTATTTTTTGTTTTTGGGAGGATGTCACTAGCTTCTGAATAATTTTTAAACCTTTATTACGGCGAGGAATCCCTGGCCACCAGCATTTCAATAAAGTTGAAGAAGTGCCGATCTTTTTTCGGCGCATAAAGGTATGCGGGATCGGTAAAACGTGAATCGGAGCAGGTAGCTTGTTCTCAAAAGACTTTTGTACAATCGTGCTATCACAAAATATTTTAAATTGATGAGCCCCTTTTATTTTAAGCATCGATTTCAAAAAAAAGAGGATCACCCTCCCCTTTAAACGATAGAGCACCGGCTCATGTCGTAACAAAACAGCCACAGTAGCCCCTTTTCCAAAAAACAGACTGCTCAATAAAAATGCGAGTAGCTCAGAATTTTTAAAAGATTCGATCAATAAAACCGTCTGAGTAGTAGCCGAAGCGGGGATCACTAATTTCGTAAATTGCTTTGAAAGAATCATGAACATTAAAAAAAAGTTTACGAATCTCGTCCAGATTTTTCGAAAGGTTGTTTCACCCGCTTTAAAATAAATTAAGCAAGGTAAACAATGGGCAGGAGGAATAAATTCAGTCTTAGTCGGGCTTAATACTTTATAATCCACTCCTAGCTTGG
>CAZQOW010000251.1:0-3145 GCA_964595045.1 uncultured Pseudomonadota bacterium | reverse complement strand
AGCTCTAAAAGTTTGATATCAGTGGTGTAACCAAACATCATCTCGACAATCGGAGTAAAGAAAAGAACATAGAGCGAACTGTTGATTCCTCCAAGAAAACCAGAGAGAAGATTAGCGGTAATATTTGAGATTCCCCACTGTTCAGTCACCGAAACGACCTGAATCATTTTAATCGTCAAAATCGTAAAGGAGTTAATTAATCCAATCACCACTCCCGCTTTTAAAATGGAACTTCTTCGGTGCGCATAAGCAATAGAACCTGCCGCGGCAATAGAGGAGATCAAAAAGAAGATCGATAAATCAACATCAGCTTTGAGAAAAATTCCTGCTAAAGCAGAAGCGATCACCCCAAAAATAATCGCCATTTCCGAGTTTAAAATAAATCGAACTAGCATCGCTCCCGCAGAAACCGGAATCGCATAATAAAAAGTATAAGTATCGATTTCAAACGGAACGACATCCCGGAAAGCGGTAGTAAATGCGGCAAAAAGACGAACAAAAACTAGAATGGTAATCAGATTGATTCCAAGAAAAATAAGATCGAGACGACTCGGGTTAAACTTGCGAATGTAGCGTGAGGCAAAAGAGTAAGTGACAAGAATTAATAAGGCGACAAAAAGGAAAGTTCCGGTGAATTTGACGGTAAAACTGGTTTTTCTTTTTTGGGACTGAATCCCCTGCAAAATAGTCAAATGCAAGCTTTCGTAACGATCCCCACTTCGAATGATCGACTCACCTGCTTCCACTTTCAGAATGACTGGTTTTACAGCCGCTACCGCTTTCGTTTTTCTCCATTCGGTTTCTGTCATGTTATAAACGAGATTGGGCCGAATAAAGCGTGCAGCCACCCCTGCAACTTGTTCGCTGGTAAATCTTTTTCCTGGGCTTTTCCACGAAATCTTTTTTGCCTGATCGACTAACTCTTGTTGAGCATCTTCTACGCCACGTATATTGAGCAATGATTTTCCCGAAAGCTCTTTAGTCTGTGAGAAATCTTTGACTGGTCGAACCAGCAATTCTCTTTCAGAAAACTTTTTCAGATTCAAAGAGTCATCCACAATATAACCGTTCATTGACATCTGAACCATTTTTCGGATGAATGCCTCCACCTCAGGTTTGAAATCAGTCGCAACGAGTACTTTTCCTTCTTCATCACTAAAACGAATCCCCATTTTTTTTTCAAAAAAATCGAGTTTTTCTTCAAAAGTGGCGCGGGGATTTTGATCGAGATAAATCTTTACCTTTTGAAACGCTTCTTGAACTCTGCGGTCAATTTCATTCGCGACCGTTTCATCATAATCATAAACTGCTGGAACATTTCGAAGCGCTTCTTCCCGGTTTTTTTGAGTCGATTTTTCGTCGGTGATTTCGTAGTTTTGGTCTGCCTTGATATCTTTTGGCGCAACCGATCCGACTCGAATAGAGGTCGGAAGATTTTCCATTTGAAAGGAAAGTAAAAGGGTAATGATCAAACATCCGAAAATAAAAAGAATCCAACCTAAGATGGGGGATTTTAAAAAGTTTGCAAAAGATTCAAAGTCGCTTTTTTTCCAGACTCCAAAGATATGCGATTTTGCTTTATGTTCACTAAAATTTTTTTCTTCCATAAGTGTATGTGGACTACTGGCGACGGAAATTATCCTTCCCCCCCTCCTTCTCCCGTCACCAAGACGAAAAATTCTCGTCTACAGATTCGATCATCAAAATCGAATAAGACTACTTCTTGCCACGCTCCCAATTGTAATTTGTTTTCAGCGATGGGGATTTGAACCGAGTGCCCCACCATTTGAGCTCTCAAATGAGAATAATTTCTTCCAGTGAAAGATCTTCGATCTGGTCTTTTTTCTTGCGTGGCAGGAATTTGTGCTTCAATCAATTTTTTATAATCTTCGTAAATTTTTGGATCATTTTCTAGGATAGCAACGCCGATGGTTCCAACTGGTGAGAAAACCTGCGCGATCCCGGATACCAAAGCTGCATCCGCAACCGCCTTCTTTACCTCGTGGGAAACAACGATAATATCTGTTTGAGCCGTGACGTTGACGTACGCTTTTCTAAAAACCGCCATAAACGGGGAGATTACCAGATTCTTTTCCAAAGGCAAGGGATGCTTTTCTTTTTGAAAGTAAAAATTTACCCAAAAAAGATTTAACTATTTGTAATAATTCAATTTTATTTTTCTAACTCTTTGCGTCAAAAATACTTTTCATCTTTTTTAACTCTTTCAAGCAATTCTTAGAGAGGATGAGCCGATAACTTAAATAGTGGAAGTTTATTTTAGAATGAAGGTTGAAAACCTTTTAAAATAAGTTTAAGGATTTTTTATGGAAAACAAAAGACTTTCTGAAGGCGAAGTAAGTGGTTTTAAAAACCGATATACCCAATATCGTCAAGAGGTTGAAAGAACCAAAAACTTCGATAATCAGTTGAACACCGCCTCCCAGAAATCGGCTCTTCCAGATCCAACTAAAACTGCTCAAAGCACTCAAGCAAACACCCAAACCACCCAACAAGCGACTCAGGCAGCTTTGAATAATGATGAGATGCTCCCCAACGGACAACTTTCTCCGAAAATTACCCAATATATGAATCATATCAAACAGGCTGCCGGAAAATACAATCTTCCACCCGAGTTGATTGCCGGAGTCATTTGGCAAGAATCGCGGGCAAACCCCAAAGCAAAATCCCATTGCGGCGCGATGGGGCTGATGCAACTGATGCCTGAAACCGCCTCCCGTCTCGGTGTTACCAACCCTTGGGATGCCGCGCAAAATATCGATGGCGGAGCCAAATATATTCGCCAAATGCTAGACAAATTTAATGGAAAAGTTGAATTAGCGGTCGCTGCCTATAATGCTGGCCCTGGAAATGTCATTAAACATGGATATAAAATCCCCCCCTTCAAAGAAACCCAAGGGTATGTTCCGCATGTGCTTAACTATGCCTCGAATTTTAAAGCTTCTGGGCTTTTTGTAGATTCTTCGAATACATTAAGAGCTTAAAACGAATTTTTACCCCTCAAACCGCTATTCTTCACCTTCTCTTTAGCAGAAGCTTACTCTTGTCTACTTATTTGAAAAGAAATGGTTTTTTTTACAAACTCCACAAAAAAACTAGCAACTTTTTCCATAAGAAAACCGAAAAT
>CAZQOW010000250.1:0-3174 GCA_964595045.1 uncultured Pseudomonadota bacterium | reverse complement strand
TGCTTTTAAAAAGGCGACTAAATCTTTTTCTTCTTGATCCGTCAAGTTGAGCTTGCTGATTAAGGGATCAAGTTGAGGATTTGCCTCTCCACCCTGATCATAAAATTGCATTACCTCTTCCAAGGTTTTTTGCGATCCATCATGCATATAAGGCGCTGTTCGGCTAAGATCGCGAAGCCCTGGGGTTTTGAATGCCCCCTTATCTCTCTCTTGTTGAGTGACAATAAACCTTCCAAGATCAGGCTTCGGCTTGTTCATTCCGACCCCCAAATTGTGGAATTGGCTGTCACTGAAATTGGGACCAAGGTGACAAACGACACATCTCGCTTTTCCGAAAAAGAGATCTTTTCCACGAATCTCCTCTTCTTTTAATGCAGCTTTGTCACCCGCAATAAAACGATCATAACGAGAATTTCCACTGAGGATGGTTCTTTCAAAGGTGGCAATCGCCTGAGCGATTCTTTCTTTGGTAACCGGTCCCCCAAAAACTTTTTGAAATTGAACCTGATATCCGGGAATCGAGTCGATAGTTTTTACCATAATTTCATGGTTATTTCCCATTTCGACCGGATTCGCGATCGGCCCTAACGCTTGCTCTTCAAGGGTTTTAGCTCGTCCATCCCAGAATTGTAATGTCATATAGGTTGAATTCACAACAGTAGGAGAGTTTCGAGTTCCTTTCTGGTTTCGAACCCCGGTCGAAACCGAAACACTATCACTCCACCCTTTTTGAGGATCATGACAGGTGGCGCACGAAACTGTATTATCGGCAGATAGACGCTTGTCAAAATACAGCATTTTTCCCAATTCAATTTTTTCAGGAGTCATTGGATTTTCTAATGGAATATTCAAATTTTCACTCAACCCCAAAGGGATTTTTTGAGCCGTGGGAGTAACAGAAGATGGAATCAAACTCTCATTCTTGTTCTTATTTTTTTGAGTACAAGCTAAAGAACTCATGAGAAAAAAAAGTAAAAGCGACCTCGCCAAAAATCGCATTCTTTCCTCCTTTTTGAATGGTTTTTAATCACTAAAATGAAAACTTTTCTTAAATTTACTATTGTTTTAAAAAGCGAAATATATGTAATCTTCTTTTTCGGGTCGAAGTAAGCTTTAATCTTAATATTAGGCTAGGGAGATGTATCATGGCTGTTCCAGCGCATCAAGCAATCGCTTTAGGTTATTATTTATTCAAACAGAGAGTTCTCGGAAGAAAAAAATATCCGCTCAATTTAATGCTCGAACCTCTTTTTCGTTGTAATCTTGCCTGTCCCGGTTGCGGAAAAATTCAGTTTCCAGACGAAATTTTAAAAAAACATCTATCAGTTGAACAAGCGCTTAATGCCGCCAACGAATGCGGTGCACCGATGGTGACGATTCCTGGTGGAGAGCCACTCATTCATCCGGAAATCGAAAAAATTGTCGACGGACTTTTAAAACAGAAACGATATGTGATTCTCTGCACTAACGCTCTTCTTTTAGAGCGAAATCTTCACAAATTCAAACCCGATAAAAGATTTACATTTAGTATTCATATGGATGGATATGGTGAACATCATGATCACTGTGTCGATCGGGATGGAACCTATGAAATCGCGGTGAAAGCGATCAAGGCAGCTTTAGAAAAAGGATTTCGAGTCATCACCAACACCACCGTTTTTGAGGGAGCTACCATCGAAAATCTCGCAAAGATGTTCGATCATATGACTGAGCTGGGGGTTGAAGGATTTAGCATCTCTCCCGGTTATAGTTATGAAAAAGCACCGGATCAGGAGCATTTTTTAAGTCCTCATCGAACCCGCGCTTTTTTCAAGCAGTTATTAGATTATAAAAGAAAAAATAACAAAAAATGGAAATTCAACAACAGCCCATTTTTCATGGAGTTTCTTGAAGGTAAACGGGAATACGAATGCACCCCTTGGGGAATGCCTGCCTACAATGTGTTCGGCTGGCAAAAGCCGTGCTATCTTTTGACCAATGAAGGTTATACCAAAACGTTCAAAGAATATATGGAAGCAACCGAATTTGAAAAATTCGGCCGTGGAAAAAACGAGAAATGCGCTAACTGCATGACTCATTGTGGATATGAACCAACAGCCGCCGCAGATGGAATTTCAAGCATCAGCAAAATGATGCAGATGGGAAAAGCACTTAAATCAGCGTCTCAATAACTTTGATTATCTGAGCACCACAAAGGCTCTGAAACAGGTGGATTTTTTGATTTTATGACTCTTTCTAGCATCTCTTTTTGGGAACAATAGGTAAAAGTATCCAGATCAGGAAGTTTATTTTGTTCAGCCGCTAATTTCAATTCACATGAAAAAATTTTTTTCTTGGTCGGATCATCTATCTCTTTAAAAATTATAAGGTGGGCAACTAACCCAGCTAAAATATTATCAATAATATCCACAAAATCACCTCTTCAACCCTTTAATTCTTAACCTTTGAGAAAAATCCCCCCTTCAGTTATTATCGACAAATTCTAAAAAAGTTGCGTTTTAATACGTCAAAAACACTCAATTTAATTTCCTCAAACTCATTTTCTCTCGAAACATTTACCGCCGAAACCTATAATTTTGAGGATTAGGGAAAATCTTAGAAAAATATCACTACTAATCAAAAAAAATCCCCTTTTCATAAAATAAGAAAAGGGGATTTGAATAGAATTTAAAGATTATTTATTCGGTTTTGTCTCAGGATTAGGAAGCTTCATTTCAACTTTGGGAGCATTACCAGGTCCTGAAGGAGCTGGTGGCATTGGATTCGGAAGTTGTTGCGGCTCCGGCTCAGCCAAAGAAACATCTAAAAACTGAACTTTCATGTTTTTCTTCAAGTCAGCCATTAAATTTCCCTTAGTTTCTCCACGTAATTTGAACTTAATGGTCATTGCCACTTCATCAAACGGTTGAACTTTTTTCTCTTCGGTTAATTTTAAAATATGCCATCCATCTTTTGCCTTAACCGGTTTTGAATATTCATCTTTTTTCAATGCAAAAGCGGCATCAATCAAAGGTTGATATTCTAATCTTTCAACTCGTCGATCTCCTTTGGAGAGATAACCAAAATCCCCTCCTTGAGCCACATTTAATTTATCTTCACTGAGTTCAGTCACTAACTTATCCCAAGCTTCCCCTTTTTGAAGACGATCATATGCCTCTTGTGCTTTTTTCTCGG
>CAZQOW010000249.1:0-3201 GCA_964595045.1 uncultured Pseudomonadota bacterium | reverse complement strand
AAGCTTCAGATGATTTCGATGAAAATGGGATCGGTTCGTTTGACCGAGCGATTTATCCAGACCGATCCGATTAATTCTGAGGAGTTTGACTATCTTTCCGATTTGATCGAGACGAAATTGAATGAAGATTTGTCCATTTTACCTCTTCCGAAACATCCGCTTACCTTGATTGGACTGGCAGGAACGGTGACCACCTTATCTTCGATGGCTCAAAAGCTGAAAACTTATGATTCCAAAAAAGTTCAAGGTTCTACTTTGACTCTTTCTCAACTGGAAAAAATAATTGGAGAATTGAAAAATAAAGACCTCGAAGAAAAAAAACAGATCATTGGAATTGAACCGAAACGAGCCGATGTGCTGCTTGCGGGCGCAATGATTTTGGAAGCGGTGATGAAAAAATTTAAGGCAAAAGATATGGTGGTGAGTGATCACGGAATTCGCTACGGACTTTTTTATCAACGCTTTATTGCTCGTCCTCGTTAACCGGATTTGTCTCCGAATTTCTATTTTCTTTATCCGGGATTGTATACTCTTCAGAAGCCCATTTCCCTAAATCAATCAAACGACATCTTTCGCTGCAAAATGGCTTGTGAGGATTGTTTTCCCAGGTAGTCTCTTTTTTACAATAAGGACATTTAATTATTTTTGGCATGGTTAGAGTAGCGATCAGCATTCAGCCATCAGCTTCTACTTCACCCGCTGAAGGCTAATCGCTGATAGCCTAATCAATTCTCGGCCGATCAACCGAAAGATAAGTATATCCTTTTAAATTTTCTTCATAGAGATCGATCAGATTGACCCCTTCTTTTGGTTTGATGAGTCCATCGCGAACCTGTTGATCGAGAGCGGTCTTGATTTTTCTGGCGAGATCAGTCGGTGCATATTGAAGTCGGGAAAGGACCTGTTCTACGGTGTCTCCCGGGATTACCTCTTCCAAATAAAAATCTTCTGGGTCTTCATCATCACAAAAAACATGTACTTCATTCACACGGCCAAAGAGATTGTGCATATCCCCCATGATATCTTGATAAGCGCCTAGAAGGAACATTCCGATAAAATAAGGTTCTCCCGGCTTTAGGGTATGTAAACTTAAAGTATTTTTCACATCGATCAGGTCGATGAATCGGTCAATTTTTCCATCACTATCGCAGGTAATATCAACAATCGTCGATTCTCGGGAAGGGGCTTCATCAAGCCGATGAACCGGAACGATTGGAAAAAGCTGGTCAAACGCCCAATGATCGGGAGCGGTTTGAAAGAGACTAAAATTCACCAGATCTTGATCGGCCATTAAATCAGGGAGATTTCCGATATCTTCGGGGACATGTTTCAGGTTTTGCGTCAATTTGATAATCGCGCGGCAGATCTGCCAGAATAAACTTTCAACTTTGGCGCGATCTTCCAGTTCCAAAATCCCGAGTTTAAACATCGAAAGAGCTTCTTCTTTTTTGGCTACGGCGTGGTGAAAAGATTCTAAAACATTTTTGCTGTTTAAATTATTGACCAGTTTTCTCGTTTTTTTGACAATGTCTGCTTCTTTGATTTTTTCAGGTTTTTCAAGACTGCTTGCTCCATTCGAACCGATTTCAATATTTCCAAAAACCGGCATAATAATACAAGAGTGATGGGCAGTGATCGCTCGACCAGATTCGCTGACAATACATGGCTCAGAGACCGCTTCATCTTGGCAGATCTGTTGGATGTTATAAACGACGTCACTAGTATATTCATCCAAAGTATAGTTCATCGACGAGGTGCAGGTGGTTCGAGAACCATCGTAATCAACGCCAAGACCTCCGCCGATATCAAAATAATCGATTTCAAATCCCATCTTTTTCAGTTTTGCGTAGATGCGGGCTCCTTCACGAATCGCATCTTTTAAGGTTCCTATATCAGTGATCTGGCTTCCGACATGAAAGTGAAAAAGTTTCAAACAAGATTCTTGATTGCTTTCTTTTAACATCTGAACCGCGCGGATCAGCTCTGGCGTCGTTAAACCGAATTTGGCGAAATCTCCGCCGCTGCTTTCCCACTTGCCGGTTCCTTTGGTGTTTAATTTTGCCCGTAATCCGATCAGTGGTTCGACTTGCATCTCTTTGGCAATTTCCAAAAGATGAGGAAGCTCCGAAAGTTTTTCGATGACGACAATAATTTTTCTACCAAGTTTGCGACCGAGCATCGCCAGCCGCATATAATTTTCATCTTTGTAACCATTGCAAATAGTAAGCGCTTCGGGGTCGTTGTTCAATGCCAAGACCGGCATTAATTCCCCTTTGCTTCCCGCCTCAAGGCCAAAGTGATAGGGGGCACCAGCGTCTAAAATTTCTTCTACCACTTCTCGCATCTGATTGACCTTGATCGGATAAACCCCGAGATATTTATTTTGGTAATTATGATCTTGAATTGATTTTTTAAAAGATTCGTTGAGAGCGATGACGCGAGAACGAAGAATATCTTGAAAACGAATGACGCAGGGAAATCCGATTTTTTTTTCTTGGATGTCATCAACGACATCCATAATATCAATCGACGGCCCTTCGCGGCCATAGGGTTGAACGCAGAGGTGACCGCGGTCGTTGACAAAAAAGTAGCCAGATCCCCAATTTTCAATATTATAATGCTGAATTGCCTTGGAGATTGACCAATCGGGATCGACATCTGGTTTTAGATTATGTAAGGTGACCATCTGAAATTTAATTGAATCATTCAGGCCAGATTGTCAACAGAACAGTATAGTTTTCAGGGGAAAAATGAGCTCTCAAAATACCATTCATAAAATAGAAGAAGTTTTGCGTAAGAAATTACAGCCTATTTCGCTTCAAATTAAAGACGATAGCGCTAAGCATGCAGGGCATGTCGGGGCAAGATCTGGAAAAGGACATTTTCAAGTCGAAATTTCTTCGCCACTTTTCGAAGGAAAAAGTTTGATTGAACAGCATCGAATGGTGAATGAGGCTTTGAGAGAGTTGTTAGAAACGGAGATTCATGCGCTGCAGTTGAAAACGAGCGTCGGGTAAAATCCAAATTAATTCAGGGGGATTCCTGTCTTCACAGGAATGACAATTTTTCTTATGCGTCCAAGAATCGTTTCCTTAATTGCCAGTAGTACTGAAATTATTTGTGCGCTTGGTTTCTATGGTCATCTAGTTGGCAGATCCCACGAATGTGATTTTCCGCTTTCAGTCAAAAGTCTTCCGGTTT
>CAZQOW010000248.1:0-3232 GCA_964595045.1 uncultured Pseudomonadota bacterium | reverse complement strand
TCGGGAGGAAGTCTGAAATTTTTGTAAGTCACTTTTGCGGTGACATCTTCTTTCAGAACAGAAAGTTTTAAAGATTGAACCGGTTTTGTTTTCGCTTTCATGATTCCTGGCAAAGAGGCGTAACGAGGGGTGTTCAACCCTTTTTCACATCCAAATAAAGCTGGAAGAGCGACTTCATAAACTTCTTTAGCACCCCCACTGACACGACGAGTAGCGGTTGCTTTTCCGTTGGCAAATTCGATTTTTTCGAGAATCATCACCTGTGGCCAACTTAAAAACTCAGCAACACTTTGAGCGACCTGCCCTGCATCCTGGTCAATCGCCTGTTTTCCGGTGAAGACCACTTCAAAAGAGTTATCTTGAATCACTTTCGACAAAACTTTTGCCGTTAAATAGCTGTCAATCCCTTGTGCCGATTCATCATCGATATGAATTGCTTTATCGCAACCCATCGCTAAAGCAGTTCGGATCGCTTCTACCGCTCGGGTCGGCCCCATGGAAATAACCGTCACTTCGCTTCCGGCATTTTTTTCTTTGGTACGAATCGCTTCTTCCACTGCAAATTCATCATACGGGCTCAAAATATATTTTACTCCATCGGTTTCAATTCCGCTTCCATCCCCTTTAATACGAATTTTGGTTTCGGTATCGGGAACCTGTTTAATAAGCACTGCGATTTTCATAAATTCCTCCGTTATTTTTTTAAACCTTCGGTCAAGATTAAACACAATTGATCAGCCACTTCTTCCATTTTATATTTCTTTTTCTTCATCAAAACCCATTCGAGCGCCATTTCATCGATGGCACCAAAAATCGCCCGTTTTAAAATCATCGGATTTAATTCTTTTTTGAATAGCTCTTGCTGTTGTCCTTCTTCAATGATTCTGGCGACGATATCGAGATATTCCCTGAATCTTGTCGCGGCATATTCTTTCATGAACTTGGAGGATTGTCGGAGTTCGATTTGTAGAACTTGCGCAATATCCTGATTATCCTGAACCAAAGCTAAATGCAGCCGGATAAACTGGTGCAATTTTTCGATCGGATTTTTGGTATCACGAATCGTTGTTTCAACCGAATGGATAAATCCGTCGATACTTGATTCAAAGATTGAGATCAGAAGATCATCTTTGTTTTTAAAATAAAGATAAATCGTTCCATCAGCAACATCGGCTTCTTTGGCGATATCAGCAACCTTGGAATTGTAAAATCCTTTCGAGGCAAAAACATGGGTCGCTGCCTGAATAATCTTTTGGTATTTATCGCTCTGATTTTTTTCAGCACCTATCTTCATATAATAGAAAAAGGATTCAATCGGGAGATCGTTTAAAAATGAATGATCATTCATTCATGGGGTAACATGGGTTTCTTTTGGGTGTCAAGTGGGATGAGTGGAATGGGAGGTTAAAATCCCTCTTTATTTTGAAGAACAGTTGTACTGTGCGCGCGACTCCATGGGGTAGCCCCCTACATCCATTCCAAACCATAATACTTTACTCTTATTTTTTTTTGTTGTACCTAAACCAACTCAGAATCAACCTCTTATTATATTAAAATTTAAAATACTTATGCTTCCACAACTCAGAAATGCGAAACATCTTATCACCAAATTCATCTTGGGATTGGTCGCTTCGGCGATGATTTTTTATTTTGGCTATTCCGGATTCAATAAAGTCAGCTCTCGGGGCGCCGGCGGAAAGCATGGAGTTGCTGCGACGGTTAACGGAGAGGCAATTCCGCAGGCGAAGTTTGATCGGGTTTACGAAAATCAGATGAAATTTTACGAACAGTTAAGTAAAAACAATCTTCCTCCCCAACTGTTAAATTCCCTTCGACAGAATGTTTTTGAAAAGCTCATTGAAAGCAAGATTTTTGCCCAGCAGGCAAAAGCAATTGGAATGATGGTTTCTGACAAAGAGCTTGCACATGAAATCACTCAAAATCAGAGTTTCTATAAAGATGGAATGTTCGATAAAAAGTTTTATCTGGAAAATAAGGCATTTTACTTTCAGCAAACCGGCGAAGATTACGAGCAGAATCTTCGGGAAGAAATTCTTGCCGACAAGTTTGAAAAGTTGATTCGTGATTCGATTAGTTTGACCGATGAAGAAATTCGCCAAGAATATCTTTTAAACAATACTCAGCTCAATCTGCAAAAAATTTCCCTCGATAAAAAGTTTTTCGCCTCCTCCACCGAAACGAAACCTTCTGAAACTGCTCCAGAGCCGAAGAAAAAAGAGGAAATTGAATCAGAAATTTTGGGGGCATTGCAAAGTAAAACCGGGACAAAAAACTCATCGCAAAAAAATGGATCCTTAGAAAATCTAAAAACAAAATATGATCTGAAAATTGAAGAAACCAAGTCCCATTCTCTGCGTGAGAAAGCAGCCTTTACAGAAGATCCCAAAGCAACTCTTGCCTTTGAATGTATCCTAAAATTAACAGCCGAAAAGCCAGTTTGTCCCAAAGGATATTTGATTGGAAATCAGCTGGTTTTCTTTAAACTGATTGAAAGAAAAGATCCTGATTGGGCAAAATATGATCAGGAAAAGACAACGCTTCAAAAAAATCTGACCGAATATCGTCAAACCCTGATTTTGCATCAGATTGCGAAAGATTTGATCAAGCAGGCCTCCGTTCATGTTTATTCGAATAATCAAGAATGACTTTTCTAAAAAAAATTGAAGAAAAAGGGGGAAAGCTGTACGAGGTTGGCGGAACGTTGCGCGATCTGCTTTTGGGAATTCCCCTAAAAGACAGAGATCTGCTTGTGACTTATCTTTCAATCGAAGAGCTTCTCTCGATTTTAAAACCGTTTGGTACCCCGCAAATCGTCGGTAAATCGTTTGGTGTCATCAAATTCAGACCTTTTAATGAAAAAATAGAATATGATATTGCGCTGCCACGTATTGAACGTTCAGTGGGGATCAAACACCGCGATTTCGAAGTGGAATATGATCCGATGATTCCGGTTGAAAAAGATCTTGAACGACGTGATTTCACCATGAATGCGATTGCGAGAAATATTTCGACTGGTGAAATCATTGATCCATTCGACGGTCAAACCGATTTAAAAAACAGAATTATTCGGCAGGTTTTTGAAAACAGCTTTAAAGAAGATCCGCTCCGTCTTTTACGAGCCGTTCAATTTTCTGCACGATTTGATCTTGAGATTGAGCCAAAAACTTTAGAGGCGATGAAAGAAAATGCCTCGTTGATCACCACCGTTTCT
>CAZQOW010000247.1:0-3278 GCA_964595045.1 uncultured Pseudomonadota bacterium | reverse complement strand
TCTATCCCTCCTCCAAGTCGAGTAAAAGAAGCATATTGATCATTCGAATTTAGTAGTAGAATGGACGTTGCCCCTGAGCTTATTTGAGAAGAAATCACAATATCGGTTTGATCATCATTATCAAAACAACCGACCGTCATCCCTTTGGCAAATATTATAAAATCTTTAAAAGGAGATATTTTCTTAGCTGGATTTTTAAATCTCCCCTGGTTATCTCCCGCAAAGATAAGCAAAAAAGGTTGGCTTCTTGTTTTATTCAAATAAACAGCGACATCTTTTTGGCTATCTTCATCGAAATTACCTGTTTTAATAGAAGAAATATTTGCTTCTGCTTCAGCTATCATCTGACTGTTTTTTAATTCAAACGAGCAATCGTTTTTCTGTAAAAAAGTGATCAGTTGAACATTATTAGTTGGAGAGTTTTGAAGAGGAGAACCATTCACTCCCAAAACGATATCCAGACGTCCATCCTGATTAAAATCTGCGGCTGCCAAATATCCAGATTCATTGATGAGATCTTGAGCCGATGTAAAAGCAACCTGGGTATCAATCGAGGTGATAGTCGCCGGCTTGTCCTTTTGAAAGTAACTTAAATTAAAGGTATGAGTGATTGAATTTTTAGTGACATACACAATCATCGGCTCCGAATCTTGTGCGTTACATTCTACCGAAATAACACTCTGGTTCGAGTGATTTAAAGGAAGAGTTGGTTGATTAAAGTTTAACTGGTTATCAGAGGTTAAAAGAGTTGCGCCATCGGCACCTAAAGCATTTTGGGAAAGAAGAGTACTGACAAAGTGAACATCATTCTCATTGGCTTTATAAGCCATCAAGGAGATTTCGGATTTTGGGCTTCCAGGAGAAAGAGTGGTGATTACATTGGTAAAATTATTTTTTCCTACCAAATCTTTCAGAATATAATCTTGAGAATCTTTAAAGATCTTCGGATTTGCCGCATTACAATCGCTTAATTCGGCTCCTTGATTCAACAAAACACTCACCTGTTCAAAACCGGTATCTTTCAAAACTCCCGCAACACAATCTGGATAACTATCTCCATTAAAATCTGCCCCCTGAGTAGAATCTTTACAGGAAAGGCTTAATGAGGAGTTTGCCGGAGAATTATTAATATCTGCACATTTTTGAGGATCTTGACTACTTGAGCACAAAACCTCTATTTTTTGACAAAAAGAGTTATTGTTCTTAAAAACATTTGCTGCACTCAGAGGAGAGCTTATGACTCCCATTCCAATACCAAAAATAACTAAAGAACCTATTTTTAAAAACTGATTTTTTTTCATCTTATTTTTCTCCTTTATCTACAAATGTTTGCCTCTTAACTCGTTATTCTCGTCTAAACTTGTAAAAAAGTTGCTAAATAACATTAATATTTTTTATAAGTTAGAAAAAAGACAATAAGTGATATTCATAAATAAAGAAAAAAAAGAAGCAGCTTAATAACTTAACAAATTCAAATGGTTAGAAAATTATGGTTTTTTGAATTTTTTGACAATTTCTGAAACGGCTCTAAAATTACTACTGAACGCCGCTGGAACGGACTTTTGCACTGCATAATCCCCCGCAATCCATAACCCTTCGAGAGGAATACGTTCTCCTTGAGAGTTCAATCCATAAGCTTGACCTGTTTGGGAATCAATATCCGGATTTTTCCCTTCAATGAAAGTCACCCCTGCCTTCTCCATAATCTCTTTATCAATCTGCCAACCGACGGCGGGTGCAATATAATCAAAGAGTAGAGGAGAAAGATTGTCTTCGCGAAAGGTGATTTTGAATTGCTGCTGCACTTTTTCTAAAGATCTATCCTCAAAAAGCTCTACTTTTTCAGGATTTGAATTCCAAAGAATCTTGATTTTATTTTCAGCCTCCCACTGCATCAACTGATCATTATTATGGGCATGCATACTCGCAGGAACATTGAACGGTTTACGGGGATAGGAGATCGAGACAAGATTTCCTTTTTTTCCTGTTCCGTTGGCTGTCAACGTTTTCACGTTATCAAAAGCGGTATTTCCCCCCCCGATCACCAAAACCGAAGAGTGACGAATTTGATCGACCTCGACTCCCCGAACAATCTTTTTTCGGAGACTTTCGGGGAAAGCTCCCTCTTCCCACTTTAGCAACTTGGGCTTTCCATAACGACCTGCAGTCATCAAAACGGCTCTCGATCGATATTCACCGGAGGTGGTTTCCAAAACCCAAAAATCTTTTTCCCGACGGATCGCATTCACCTGAACGCCTGTTTGGATATTCAAATGAAAATAATCGATAAAACTGTTCATTCGATTCAAGAAAACAGCGCGAGTGGTATCTTGCATTCCAACAAACCCCTCGATCGGGTCAGGTGGGCCGCTATAAAAAGTATCCGCCTCTTTTTCGCGCGACCAGATATCGCGCACGGTGGAATTCGGAGCGGTTCGTTCTAAAATCACATATTTAAAAACTCCCAACTTTATCAAATTCACAGCAGCACTAATTCCACCCGGCCCTGCGCCAATGATCACAACATCTAAAAGAGTTGGGTCAGAACCACCGCTAACACTTGGAGCTTGAACCAGCCGTCCTTGTTCATCGAATCGAATCAACAATTTCCCATTCGAATCTTTCACCGATAAATTCAAAAATCGATCGATATCAGGCATTCTAAAATAAGTATGATTTTCAGAGTGGGGGATATGAAATATTTTTTGAAAAAAAAGTTTCCAGTCAATTGAACAGGTTGGAGATAAATCGATTTCAATATTTTGAGGCTGACTTTGAACCGATTCAATCAACTGCTCAAGATTGGAAACAGAGGAAACTTGTTTGAAAACAAATACCTTTTCGGAAAATTTTTTAACAAAATCTGCTGGAGGATTTCCTTTCGCCAAAAAGAGATTCAATTTCTCTAAAAATTGCACTACTTCTTCCTGACTCGATGAGAGAATCCGGTCAAAAATCTCTAACGTTACTTCTCTTTCAGGCCGACTACTTGTCTGGCTAATCGTTTCAGCCTCTTCCCGAATTTCAGCTAATTCGATTTTCAAACAAAGCCCGGCGATATGTCGAATCTCTTCCTGCGCAAAGATCGTTTCTTGTTCACTTTGCGATAAAAGATTCTGCTTCAAATAATCTTTCGCCAATGAAAGATGCATCACCGCATGAAAAGAACGAAACTCTTTTTCATAAAGAAACCGAACCGGCGAATCAGAAAAATAATTGGTCAGAAGACGAATCGCTTTTTGATCGGGATTAAGGGATGGCCATTTCTTTTCATCTCC
>CAZQOW010000246.1:0-3297 GCA_964595045.1 uncultured Pseudomonadota bacterium | reverse complement strand
CGACCCTTTTTATCAAAACCTCTTCGCTAACCTTTCATGAATTTTGGCAAGTGGTCACCGCTCCCAGAATGTTGGCATCTTATCAGCTCACTTTTGGGGCTTCTTTTGTTGCAGCTGTCATTAATACTTTTTTTGGATTGCTTCTCGCCTGGGTTTTAGTTCGATATTCATTTCCTGGTAAAAAAATCATCGATGTTTTGGTCGATCTTCCATTTGCGCTTCCGACCGCTGTTGCTGGCATTGCGTTGACTGCGATCTATTCCAGCAATGGTTTTATCGGAAAGTTTTTGGAACCTCTCGGAATCAAAGTTGCCTTTACCCCGCTCGGAATCATGATCGCACTCACTTTTATCGGACTTCCTTTTGTCGTCCGAACCGTTCAACCAGTTTTGCAAGATTTCGACAAAGAGATGGAAGAGGCAGCCGCCTGCCTCGGAGCGAAACGGTTTCAGACTTTTTTAAGAATTATTTTCCCCTCCATTCTTCCCGCACTCATTACCGGTTTTACTCTTTCTTTTGCGAGAGCATTGGGAGAATACGGTTCGGTTGTTTTCATTGCAGGAAACATGCCGATGAAAACAGAAATTACTTCTCTGCTGATTATTACCAAGCTAGAGCAATATGATTATACCGGCGCAACTTCTATCGCCTTATTGATGCTGATCATCTCTTTTGCACTTCTCCTAGCGATTAATCTCCTCCAAGGCTGGACCTACAAACGTCAGCGGGGGATTGCTTGAAAAAAATCTCCTCCAGATCAGTGACAACCGAAAGACCTGCGACCCGCATTTTTCTAATTACAGTGGCACTTTTATTTGTTGGGTTTTTTTTGATCGTCCCATTGGGAGTCGTTTTTTATCAGGGTTTAGAGAAAGGTCTTCTTGTTTATTGGAATTCGATTACAGAGCCAGATGCAAAATCGGCCATTCGTCTCACCCTTTTAGTTGCCGCTATTGCAGTTCCTTTGAATCTCATCTTTGGAGTTGCCGCCTCTTGGGCGATTGCAAAATTTGAATTTGTTGGAAAACGGATCCTCACCACCTTGATTGACCTCCCTTTCAGCGTTTCACCGGTCATCTCAGGGCTTATTTTTGTCCTCCTCTTCGGAGCGAATGGTCTGATCGGTCCGTGGCTGGCGGCGCATGATGTGAAAATTATCTTTGCCGTTCCCGGAATTGTTCTCGCCACGATTTTTATCACGTTTCCCTTTGTTGCTAGAGAACTGATTCCGCTGATGCAAGCGCAGGGGACCGATGAAGAGCAGGCTGCTCTGACTTTGGGAGCAAATGGTTGGCAGACTTTTTTTTACGTCACACTCCCCAATATTAAATGGGGACTTTTATATGGAGTGATTCTTTGCAACGCGCGGGCCATGGGAGAGTTTGGTGCAGTTTCGGTTGTTTCGGGACATATCCGAGGGTTGACCAATACGATGCCATTGCATGTAGAAATCCTTTATAACGAATATAATTTTGTTGCCGCCTTTGCCGTTGCTTCGCTATTAGCATTACTCGCCATTGTGACTCTGATTTTGAAAACTTTTGTTGAGTGGAAATCTGAACAGTCTCTGGAAGGAAAAGTATAAGAATGAGTATCCGAATAGAAAATCTTGAAAAACGTTTCAACGGATTCAAAGCAGTCGATCGGGTTTCTTTTACCGTTTCTGATGGAGAGTTTGTCACGTTGCTTGGCCCTTCCGGATCAGGAAAATCAACGGTTCTACGCTGTATCGCCGGTCTTGAAACTCCCAATGATGGACTGATTGAAATCAATGGAGAGAATGTCACCCACATTCCGGTTCAAGAGAGAAAAGTAGGATTTGTGTTTCAGCACTATGCTCTTTTTAGACATATGAATATCCTCGACAACATCGCCTTTGGTCTTCGGGTTCGAGGAGTGAAAAAAGTTTATCGTGAAAAGAAAGCTCAAGAACTTTTAGAATTGGTTGGCTTGGCAGGTTTGGGAAAGCGAATGCCCTCACAGCTTTCCGGCGGACAACGTCAACGGGTAGCCTTGGCTCGAGCCTTAGCACCCGAACCGGGTCTGCTGTTGTTAGATGAGCCATTTGGTGCTCTCGATACCCGGCTTCGCAAAGAACTTCGAAGTTGGCTCAAAGAGCTTCATCGTCGAATTCATCTCACTACTCTTTTAGTCACTCATGACCAAGAAGAGGCTTTTGAGCTTTCGGATCGTATTTTAGTGATGAATAAAGGAGTCGTCGAACAAGATGCTCCTCCTCCTCATATTTTCAATCAACCGGCCACCGAATTTGTCGCCCAATTTGTCGGCGAAACCAATAGTGTTGAAGGGGTAGTCGATAGTGAAGTGGCAAAATGGGGTCCCTTTAGATTTTCAGCCCCCTCCATGAAAAACGGCGAAAAAGTTTCAATTCTTTTTAGACCGAACGATGTGTATGTCACTTCTCGTTTCGAAGAAGGGGAGGCTCCAGGCCGAATTAGCGGGATTCAATTTATGGGAGCGACTGAAGCGATTGAGATTCAACTTTCAAATGGGTTATCGATTACTGCCCATGTTCCAAAAGGGGTCGCTCAACAGAGCGGTTTTAACATTGGTAAACAGGTTTATGTGGCGATTACGACAGCCCATCTATTTAAAGTAAATCCTTTATTGTCGTAACTCATCTCTTGTCATCCAGTCCCTATTCCTATCCTCAAAAAAGCGTCATCTTTTTGTCAAAACCTGAGTCAAAAACTACGGATTTTTGTTTATTTGTAGATAGTTCTATTCTTGAGTTTTTCTTCTAACTTCTTGAAAAGATTTGGATAGGAGAGCTGATAGAGTCTTGATTTAAAAGTGGTATGCTGTTTGCTCTCTCCTAGTATTGTAAAGAATTCTTATCAGTCAAATTGTTAAGGAGGGAGAGATGGAAAAACTAATCGACATGACCCCAAGTTCAGGTAGCGGTAAAGAGTTTTTGAGCATTAAAGAAGTGGCTCAAAGACTGAATCTTCATGAAATGACCATTTATCGTCTGATTAAAAGCAAAGACTTGCCTGCTTTTAAGGTAGGCGGGCAATGGAGAATTCAACGTGAATTTCTAGAAGGTTGGTTAACTTCTCATGCAAATTCAGCAGCACCAGAACAGAGCGCAAATCCACACCCTGTTCAAAAGTAGTTATTATGATTATTCAATAATTTGGGGGAGAGAAGATGGATCAGCACGAACCTTCGCAGCAGCAATTTCTCGTAGGGCAGCGACAATATCTTTGTTCTCAGAATCAATCAGTCGTTCCGCTCCTTTTACGAGCTGTCTTACTCTCCTTGCGGCCAGGTGGA
>CAZQOW010000245.1:0-3298 GCA_964595045.1 uncultured Pseudomonadota bacterium | reverse complement strand
TGATCCTGGATTCACTTTATCTTGCCCTGCATATTTCGGCGCTGTTCCGTGAGTCGCCTCGAAAATCGCGAGACCGGTATTGAAGTTAATGTTGCCTCCTGGCGCGATCCCGATTCCACCGACTTGGGCGGCAAGGGCATCGCTGATGTAATCTCCATTGAGATTTAAAGTGGCAATCACATCGAATTCTTTGGGGCGGGTCAAAATCTGTTGTAAAAACGCATCGGCAATCGCATCTTGAATCAAAATTTTTCCAGCAGGAACTTTTCCCTGACACTCTTCCCAACTGACTACTTGGTTTGCAAACTCCTCTTTAGCAACTTCATAACCCCATTGCCGAAATCCACCTTCGGTGAATTTCATGATATTTCCCTTGTGGACAATCGTGACGCTTTTGCGATGATGGTCAATCGCGTATTGGATGGCAGCACGAACGAGACGTTTTGTTCCTTCAATCGAAACCGGTTTAATTCCGATGGCACTCGTATCAGGAAATCGAATTTTTTTAACCTTCATTTCGTTTTGCAAAAATTGAATTACTTTTTTGACATCAGCTGATAATGCTTCCCACTCAATCCCGGCATAAATATCTTCGGTGTTTTCTCGAAAAATCACCATATCGATAAATTCAGGATGTTTCACAGGGGATGGGGTTCCAGCAAAGTATTGGACTGGACGTAAACAGACATAAAGATCAAGTTCCTGACGTAAGGTCACATTTAAAGAGCGAAAACCTTTTCCGACAGGAGTAGTCAGCGGACCTTTGATCGCCACTAGATACTCTTTGATCATCTTTAAAGTATCGTCTGGCAAAAGATTGGGAGGACAAGCATCGCCGTAAACCGTTTTGGCCTTTTCACCGGCGTAAACCTCAAACCATTCTATTTTCTTTTTCCCTTGAGAGGATTTTTGAACCGCCGCATCGAAAACTTTTTGGGAAACTTTCCAGATATCAGCACCAGTTCCATCCCCTTCAATAAACGGGATGATCGGATGATTCGGAACTTGAAGTTTTTTGTCAGAAGATATTTTGATTTTTTCGCCCTGAGCAGGCGGTTTTAATAGAAATGTCATGGCATTGGGGAAGTATCGAACAGGGTTCGATCTGTCAAGTTTGTTCTAAAGATACTAGACGGAAATATGTAACGATTTTGGCATGATTTCAAAAGTCGCAGGCAAAGAGCCAGGCTGTTCTCCATCTGCTTCGATAAAGACCGGTTTTGGCTGACGCGATTCAACGGTTAATTTGGAGGTGGTAAAACGGGTGACCCCTTCTGCTTCAATCCATTTTCCCTGATAAAGACTGGGAACCATTTTTAAAAATCGGCTAATTCCGAGCTTTTCAATCACAATCACCTGAAAACGCCCATCTTCAAGACTTGCATTGGGTGAAACACACAAACCGTTCGCAAAATATTTTCCGTTGGCAATAATTCCCAAAACCACCTCAGAAAAACGATAAGTCTGATCGTCGGTTTTAATTACGATCGGAACCGCTTTATATGTCAGAAACGATTGAGTTGCGTAATAGAGATAAGTGAGGCGACAGCCGAGCGGTTTGCTAGAGTTGTTCACTTTTCGCATTACTTCACCTCCCAAACCAAAATCAGCAATATTGGTAAAATAGCGGCTTTCGTCTTCTCCACCATTCCCCCGATAGCTGACCTTTCCAATATCTACTAAAACTGTTTTGTCGGATTTCAATCGGTCGATTGCATCAATTGGGCTAATCGGAAGTTTCAAGCTTTTCACAAAATCGTCCCCACTCCCCATTGGAATGATTCCCAACCTCACTTCGGCCCGATCTTTCGCATTTGCGAGGAAAATTCCGTTCACCACTTCATGAACCGTTCCATCTCCTCCCACCGCAATCAGATGACGAAAACCACACTCAACCGCCTGTCTCGCTTGTTCAATTGCATCGGTACTCGAACGGGTAAAAATCGGTTCAAAACGGCCGAACAAACTTTTCATCTTTGCGGAAATCAACGGCCATAAAACTCGCGCCCGACCTTTTCCAGAGATTGGATTGACGATTAAAAGTGGCATTTCATTTTGCATAATCAGTACCTTTTTTCGCTAAACATCAAAAGTAAAAGTCTTGAGAAAAATTTTTAATTTTTTGGGCCGGCAAGTGAGATAAGGCTTTCAAGCAAACTCAAAAAATAGGATCATAAAAAATTAAAAATTTTTCTCAAGACTTTTACGGCAACAAACTCTCTTCAATAAACGAAACAAAATCTTTCACCACAATTTCTTTTCCCGTTTTTTTAAAATGTGCATAAGCTTGCGGACAGGCGGTTACGATCGTTTTTACCTCTTTCTCTTTCATCTCTTTAAAATGTTCTTCGGGAATTTTGTTCGCAGCCTCTGGGGAAATGATTGGGTAACCTCCCCCTGCTCCAGAGCAAAGCCCTTTTTCTTTGTTGCACGAAAACTCTTGGGGAGCAAAACCGGTGATCATTTCAAGGATTTCTCTCGGCGCTTCATATTGCCCCAAATATCTCCCCATGTAGCAGGAATCATGATAAAAATATTTTCGTTTTGTTTCAGGTTTTGAGTGGAAGGCAAAGCCTTTCAGTCGCCCCGCCACAAATTCTGGCAAAGTGAGAATCTCGCTTTTCAGATTCAAACCGAGGGAAGGATAAACCTCTTTCAACGACCAGGCGCACTCGGGAGAGCCGACCACGATTGTTTTTGCCGATTTGAGTGCATGATATTGAATCTCGGCAAGTTCTTGAAATTCTTTTTTGAATCCCAGAACCGAAAGCGAATAACCGCAACACTGAATCGAATCATCAAACACTTTCAGGAAATCAACTTTCAATTTTTTAAAAAGACTAAAAGTTTTTTTCAACAGACCTTCAGACGAAGCAAGATGACAAGTTGGAAAGAAAAGCACCTCCCCTTTTTTCTTTTTCAAATCAGGCGGCAAAATCTTTAACACTCTTGCCTGAAGATCTACTTCGTAAGGATTGTTCTGCTTCTTGAATTTTTCTTCAAATTTCTGAACAGAATCTGGAGCCACTTTATTTTCAACCGCTTTTTCACGAATCAGCTGAAGTGAATCAGCCACCACAATTTCATGATCGCAAAAACTAGTGGAAGATCGGCAGGTTAAACATTTGTAAGCAGAAAGCGCATTTTCAGCATTGAGTGGAATTTTCTCTTCCCGGATCAACTTGGCTGTCTGCTGTTTTCCCCACGGAGTATACGCCTCATTTTTTTCTGTTTCTGCCACCGGACAAGAAAAATGGCACATCTTTGGACAGTAGGTGCAATAATCAGCAGATTTTTC
>CAZQOW010000244.1:0-3316 GCA_964595045.1 uncultured Pseudomonadota bacterium | reverse complement strand
GGTGGAAGCGTTATTCTTGAAGGGATGACTGAATTAGCCGAGCAGGTTTTCAATATGCCGATTCGCCGAGGGGCACCCCGAGGAATCGGGGGATTGGTCGACGTAGTTAAAAGTCCCATGTACGCCACGGGAGTTGGTCTGGTTCTTTGGGGATCCAAAACGCAAAGTGCGAGCCGTTTTAAAGTGAGAGAAGGAAATATTTATTCAAAAGTCAAAGATCGAATGAAAGAATGGTTTGGAGAAATTTTTTAAGGAGGTTTTATGTTCGAATTTGAAGAAGACTTGGGTCAAAACGCAAAAATTAAGGTCATTGGAGTTGGTGGAGGCGGAAGTAATGCGGTCAACACCATGATTCGTTCTGAACTCGAAGGAGTTGAGTTCATCGCAGCGAATACCGATATTCAGGCACTTCGTTCGAGTGGGGCGAAAGTAAAAGTCCAAATCGGAAAAGAGTTAACTCGAGGGCTTGGGGCAGGGGCAAATCCCGAAATGGGAAAAAATGCGGCGATGGAAGATCAGACGTCGCTGACTGAAATTTTGGAAAGTTCCGATATGGTTTTTATCACCGCCGGAATGGGTGGAGGAACCGGAACAGGTGCTGCTCCAGTCATCGCAAAAATTGCGAAAGAGATTGGCGCCTTAACAGTAGGAGTTGTGACTCGTCCTTTTGCTTTTGAAGGGAGAAAACGGGCGAGACAGGCAGAGCTGGGAATTGAGGCTTTGAAAGAAAATGTCGATACCCTCATTGTTATCCCTAACGAAAGACTTCTTCAGGTTGCCGGCAAAGATACCCCGATGGTTGATACCTTTAAAATGGCGGATGAAGTTCTTCTGCAGGCAGTGAAAGGAATCTCCGATCTCATTACAATTCCTGGTTTGATCAATCTTGATTTTGCCGATGTAAAAACCATCATGGGAGAAATGGGAATGGCTCTGATGGGTACCGGAACCGGATCCGGAGAAAATCGAGCTATTGAGGCGGCTCAAAAGGCGATCTCTTCTCCGCTTCTTGAAAACGTTTCAATTAATGGGGCAACTGGAATTATCATCAACGTGACTGGGCCAGCGAGCATGAGTCTTTATGAGGTGAATGAGGCATCGAAACTGATCCAACAAGAAGCTCATGAAGATGCCAATATTATTTTTGGAGCGGTGATTGATGAAAAGATGAAAGAAGATATCAGACTCACCGTGATTGCGACCGGATTTTCAAAGGGAGTGAAAAAAGGAAATTACGCCCCGGTCAGCTCCTCTTATCCAAAATATAAAACCGCTACCTCTAGCTACAACGGAACTACCCGAACTAATTTTAATACACAGCCAGCGGAACGTACCTATTCGAACTCTTACACCACTCCAATTAAACAAAGTGCTTCTGCCGAAGAGAACTCTTCTAACAGTTACCAGAATTACGAGAAAAACAGTTATTCATCCTCCAATTCTTCTCAAGCCGAGGTTGAAAGTCATCTCCCTACTTATAATTCCAGGGGAACTGCTACCGCCTCTTACAGCTACAGTTCTGAGGTTGAAACGGTCACGGAATTTCCCAAAAGAGAAATTGAATATCATGACATCAAAAAGATAGTAGCCGAAATTGGAGCGATTGATCCGGATCAAGACGAATATGATGTTCCGACTTTTTTGAGAAAACAGGCGGATTAGTTAAAGGCGGTTATGGGTGATGAGTTGTGAGTTATGAGTTTTATTTTTCCCCATAACTCATCACCCATAACTCATCACTGTTGTAATATGGCGTTGGCTAAAGAGAAAGGAAGTAAAAGAGAGCTAAACTCTAAAGCTTCTCCTGCGCGTCGCAGCGAGGTGATGGGGATTTTTTTTATTGCGTTATCGCTCTTTGTTGCGCTTTCCCTTTTTTCCTATTCTCCTCTTGATCCATCCTTTAGTTCCTCGAAACCGGTCTTAAAAATCAGCAATCTCGGTGGACTGGTCGGTTCTTATACAGCAGATGGATTGATCCGAACTGTCGGTCTTGCCTCTTATCTTTTTATTTTTGTTTTTTCACTAATTGCCGTTTCCTGTTTTCGAAAAACCTACCGTTTTTTCCGCCTGACCCAAATTATTCTGCTCCTCTTCTTTTTGGGGATGGCGGCAGTTCTCTGTCAGCTTCAGTGGAAAACCGTTCATCTTTCTGAAGAGATGGTCGATGCGGGCGGTTTTTTGGGTGCTTCGATTGCCGAACCTCTTCGTTATTACCTGAATCCAGTTGGGTCTTATCTGGCAGTGATAGCCCTCGGATTGCTCGCTTTTGTTTGGGGAACAGGGGTTTCGATTGCGAATGTGGCGATTTTTCTAAAAAGATTTTTGGTTGCTTCTACTCTCAAACTGAAATCATTGAGTGTCATTTATGGCGCCAGAATTCGAAAAAGTCTTGAGAAATATCGAGAGTTCAAAAAACAGCAGAAAATAAAACAGACAGCTCTTGAAGAAGCAAAGAAGAAAGAGATCGTAAAAATTTCCATCCCCAAAGCTGAAAATCCTGCATTATCAGAAAAAATTTCAAAAATCTTACCACCCGCTCCCAAAGAAAAACCGGAGAGTGAAAAGTTGAATTTGGCTGCTGAACCTGTTTCTTCAGAACCGAAAGTTTTTCAGCGGATTGATTCCCAGGAGAGTGCGAAAAAGATGGAAGATCAACTCTCCTTTACTCAGATGATGAAAGGTTATGTTCTTCCTCCCCTGAGCTTGCTTGATGCCATTGAAAAGCCGACGACACCGATTGATGAAGAATCGCTCAAGATGAATTCGAAAATACTCGAGAAAAAATTGCTCGATTATGGGGTCGAAGGACGAGTCACTGAAATTCACCCGGGTCCAGTGATCACCATGTATGAATTTGAGCCGGCGGCTGGGGTGAAAGTTTCAAAGATTGTCGGCCTCGAAGATGATCTTTCATTGAATATGGGAGGACGTTCCGTCCGTATTGTCTCTCATCTGCAGGGGAAAGCAGCTGTTGGAATTGAAATCCCGAATCATACCAGGGAAATCGTTTATCTAAAAGAGCTGCTGGCCGATTCCAAATTTCAAAAAGCAGAATCAAAACTGACCCTTCCGCTCGGAAAAGATATTGAAGGGCTCCCCTTCATCAGCGACCTCCAAAAAATGCCCCATCTATTGGTAGCGGGTGCTACCGGAACTGGTAAATCGGTCTGTCTTAACTCAATGATTCTCTCGATGCTTTATCGGGCGACTCCGGAAGAGGTTCGTTTTATTTTCGTCGATCCTAAAATGCTTGAGCTTTCGATTTATCAAGGAGTTCCGCATCTCTTGCTTCCCGTCGTGACTGATCCGAAAAAAG
>CAZQOW010000243.1:0-3338 GCA_964595045.1 uncultured Pseudomonadota bacterium | reverse complement strand
CGCCACTCCATAAAACACCCCACCTACCACAACCGCCGGACCTCGTAAAAAATCGAAGCGATCGCCTTCGAACAACTTCCGGGACCGCTTGATGCAAGGGTTTGAGCATTACTTTTTAATTCTATTTTATCCCTACTGCTCCCAAGACTCAAAACACTTTCGCTCCTATCCGGGGTATTTTGGGGATCTCCACCTCCCGACACGAGATTATAAGGACCGGATACTATCTTTTTTGAAAGATCATTATCAAATGACATTAGATCTCCCCTCTTTTATTCAAGATCTTTTTTCAACTCATTTAACCGAACTAGAATCGAATTCGAATACGAATTCGATTTAACCTGAATAAGATCCGATGCTGCCCGAACACACTCTTCGGCATCGATTTTCTCTCCGAGAGCTATGTAACATTCCGAAGAATACAAAAAAGCCCAAGGATCTTGCGGATCGGTCAAAATCGCCATGGAAAACGCAACAAGAGCCTGATCAAAACGGCTAAGTGCTTTTTCGCAAAGACCGAGTAACATCCAGACGTTATGACGTCTGTAATCGATATTGCTTATCACAAAAAAAACATCGCCTGCTTCTTCATAACGCTCATGTTCGTATAGTCTAAATCCTACTCCGTAGAATTGTTGTAAGGTATCTTCCGAAAGAGGAATATTTTCCTCAAAAAGGGAAAAATCAAGTTCTTGCTTATTCACCGTCTTAAGGACATAATCGGTATACCCAACCCAATCTTTTTTAATTGCCTCTAACGAAACGGGCGGCTCATAGGACTTAAGTTCTCTTACTAAAACTTCAAAGCCCCTTTCAATACGATCTCGTATGTCTTTTCCCGTAAGGACTTCGACTAATACCGCACGAGCTCCTTGTTTAATTTGTTCGGAAGACTCAAAAGAGGTTTCTTCGGGAGGAGGAGAGTTTTTTAACATCTCCTCTACCATTTCGTTAACCCGACCGTCCATATCTTTAAAGATTTCATCTAAAATACTCATATAACGTCCTTTTCGGGATTTTTATAACACGCAAGTCCCCAATCTTTACTCTATCGAAATGAAATATCAATTAAAACAAAAATAAAAACACAAAAAGCGCAAGCAATTTGAAAACAAAAACATGAACACATGAAATAAAAAGTCATTTATAAATAAATGAACCGGTATAATGAAAATAAATAAGTTAAAACCAAAAAGGCCGGTTCTTATGAGTTCCGCATCTTCTGCGTCGGGAGAACAACCCCCCTTGTTATCGACACTGACAACCTTAAATAACCAGCTGGAAAGTGATTCTACCGATCTTTATCAACTGAATGAAACCCTTAATAAAACAGCTACCGCCTTCCGCACCCACTCGGTTGCCCCTCCGAAGAAGGAAGAAATGACTCAAACCGATAGATTCTACTCATTATTAGATACCCGATTCCAAAGCCCCCCTCCTTCAAAATCATGGTGGGGATTTCCCGTTTATAACGGGATAATGCACATATGGAATCGTGTTCATTTCAAAATTTGGGGAACATCTCATACCGTTACCGTTAATCAAAAACTAATACAACAAGTCATGGATGATTCTCTTGAGCATGCATCACCGCAATTCACACTCAATCATGCAGCAGTAGACATAATCAACGAGTTATCCGCACAAAAAATCACTTCAATCCAAACTCGGCAAGCATTAGAAGGGATTCTAAACCAATTAACACGAAAGGATAATTCGCTTTCGATGGACCAAGTTTTTACCTTGCTGAAAAACATTCAAATTCTTTCCGAAAGAGATAAAATTGTTGCAGATATTGACAACATTCTGACTGCACCGAATATCAACTCCACCCAAAATGACTCACTCAAAGCAATCCAAAAACGTTTACTTGAATCAACGCCGGACGTCTCTTTTTTGATGAATGCATCGGTCTATGTACGCCAACAAAAAACTATTACCATTGCAAAAAACTTTATTAGTGCATGTAAGACAACCGGATACACCGGATACACCTTTCAAAGTAAAATTCAACATCTGCAAAAAAAAATTGCCTCCCTCGAAATACCTTTTAATCAAAATGATTCGGAAGAATCTGCTCAAAGAAAACTGGATGAATTGGATGAAATATCTTATTTAATAGCCCTAACCTCTCGTATCGATCAAATAAAAGAACATCCCACGGTCGAATCGATTCTTAACAAGATCAACATCTTGAAGGAATTACTCGATGCCCCGATGTCTTCCTCTCTAAAGACTTCTTCGACGAATTCCGAAATCAATCTCGCGGACTCTTTCATAGGAAAAACCCTATCGGAAGAGGAAGCCGTTTCTCTGCCTTTCGAAAATTTGCAACAGACTCTGTCAGCTATTGAAGATTACTTTAGCAAAAATCAGGAACCCTCAGGACAGTCGGGACCCGCTGCCGCAATTTGCTTACGAGAAATAGAAACTACTTTGCAGTTTGCCAATTTGCTTGGTCTGATTACCGATAAGGATTTGACGGACGAGCCGGAACTACTACTACAAATTAACGAAGTCTCCAGTCTCCTTAAAGGGATGGAAATAAATTGGAATCCCGAACTTTCAACCGTCAATACAACAGCAAAAGACTACAAGCTAAATCAAGTGGATCTAATGATCGATAAAATGAAATTGTCCCCTATGATTCTTCAGAAAATGGCTATTCGAGATGCCAAAAGTTTATTAAAAATCAAAAAAGTGAACGAGCAGTTCTCAACCGCTTTAAACGAGACCGTTCAATCCCTGGAAAATTCTTCAATTACTCCGGAAAAATCGAATCTTCTCATACAACAAATCAGACTCTTTTTAGAGGTAGATGATTTAATTAATCTTTCTCAACTCGATCCGGAAAGCGCTAAATTAAAAAGCTTAGAAGATCTCAAGAAAAAACTTGCCTCCCCCACCCCTGCTTCTACTGACGTCGTTAAAGAAGCCCAAGAGTCAATAACTAACAAGACTGTGAGTTACATCAATATACCGGATATTCAACAGATCTCATCAGACTATTCGAAATTAATCGAATCAAACAAAAAAACAATAAGCACTGCTTATATCGAAGTCTCTGCTTTATCAACCCTTATAGCCAAAACATCTTGCGAACAATTCAAAAGAATTGTAAATGAATTGAAGGAAAGCAATACGAGTTTGACAGGACTCGCCAGCGCTTTAGAAACAATCTCAACCAATTCGGGCTCGTTGAATTCTACTCTATTAGATGAGAATTATCGGCCGATTTATCAAAGCTTTGCGCAAAATCTTTCGTTTAGCACAGAAGCACTCATCAAAAAAGATGCCGCGACGTTCATTTCATCATATCTACCAGCCGGGAATGAACC
>CAZQOW010000242.1:1286-3354 GCA_964595045.1 uncultured Pseudomonadota bacterium | reverse complement strand
CCTCACGACCAGCCTTTATTCGCTATCATAGAAATAATAGTCGGCTGGAGGTTAGAAATCTTGATGTCCCCTTTTCCTTTGAAAAGATATTGCCCCCTCCACTCCTGGCTGCTTCGGAACAGAGATACAAAGGTTTTGATATTGCCGGGCTTTTGATTGCTGACGGGATTTTTGATATCAAAAAACTTCGTTGGGATGGAACACTGGCACTTCGCGGAAGTAGAGCGGGAGATCTTTTCTTGAGGGATGCCAAGGGGAATCTTTTTGAAGCAAGACTGGATGCAGCTCATCCCGAGAGACTTTATCCGCTTCCATTGGTTCGAGATACCAATCTTCAGACTTCATCCATGATTCGACATGATTCTTATTGGAGTGAGGGGGATTTTCTTTTTAAAAGTGAAGTCGATCTAAAAACCATTCTTCCGGAGGCAGATATCGATCTGACTGGAATGATCGAATTCGCATTTACGAAGCTACCTCATTCTATTCCAGAAGGTTTCGATCGCCTCTTCAGCGCTTTTCTGGAAAACTTAAATGCCGAAAGAATAGGAAAAACTTTTGCGATTCCAACATTATTCGATCCCAACTTGATAGTTCCTGAAGAAGCAAAATTAAAAATCCCTAATGCATATACACAAAACTGGTTACAGACAGTTCCCGATCTTCTCAAATTGATTCAAGCCGGAAAAGCAAGGTTAAGAGGGTTAATGATCAATGGCGGGTTCGGGGGTCCGGATCATTGTCGATACTCTCAATTAGTTGAAAAGGATAAAGTTAAAGAGGCAGAATGCTATTTAGGATTTGATCCGCAAACGACCGCCACATTAGAGTTTGAGATTAAGCAAATAGAAAATACAAACGATTCTCAGGTAACCCAATTTCGATTGATGTATGATCCAAAAAAGCCGGTTCAATACCATGGAGCGAAGGTTGGAAATGCATTTATCCTTTATAATCCAGTCGGTTTATCGAATTGCACTGGCCCGATTTGTCCTGGATTTGAGGAAGACTTGGGTAGTGCCAACTCATTGGCAGATATTCGGATCCCGACCAAAAAAAATGAAGAAGGTTTAAGTTTTCGATTTATCACTCCCTTTACCGCTCCTTCCTGGGATCTTTCAGCACTCAATTTTACGGAAGCTTACTTAAAAGGTTATGGTCTAGAAGATCTTGCCTGTTTCATTCGAGGAACTGATTTAAAACATCGAACTCCTCTAGCGGTTTTAAAAAAAGATCCTCGCTATTCTCTCAAAGATAAAAGCATCGACTGCCGAATTCCAGCGAAGATTTCAGATGCGATTGAACTTTTTCGTCAAGGGGAGACCGATTACAAAAAATTGAGTGTCATTGATCCAAACGATTGCGAAGACTTAAATCGTTGTCCCGATCCTGACGTTGAAGCGGGAATAAAACCTCCTGCAAAGCCTTCTCTCATTGATTTTCTTTCCTCTTCAGTTGAAAACGGCGTTCAAATCGAAACCTATTTAAGAAACGGTCCGCTTCGAATGCCAATCGGAATTCTCGATTTTACGACCGAATCGGCAGATCGCGAAAAAGCGGCAATTCGCGCCAGAATCGAGAAATTAAAAACAGAAAAAAAAGAGGATCTCAAATGGCAATTGGATGAATGGTGGAAAACGAGAGTCAAATACGATCCAAAATTCGAGTTGAATCAGCTCAAAAGAAGATTGCATGAACTTGAGACCAACAGTGCCCGCCTCAGTTTACGAGCCGATGACAAACAGATTACGGTCACTTTTAAAAATCCTGAACTAAAACTGACTGATTTCTCCAATGAAAATCATCAGCTTCAACTGAAAGGTTTGAGAGCGAAAGAGATGCGGGTGACTCTCCCCTATTCTCTTCCTAAGCTGCGGGAGCTGATTCGGGAAAAAAAGTTTCGTCCTTCGGATATTCAGGTTGAGATTGTCGAAGCGACGGCGACTGAAATTCATTTCAGCAATCCAAAGACCAAAGCAAAACTGCATTTAAAAACAGCAAATCGGGGTGATCCAATCAAACTCGATCTTTTCTCCTGGAAACCGAATGCAGACGGAATGGAAATTCG
>CAZQOW010000242.1:0-1276 GCA_964595045.1 uncultured Pseudomonadota bacterium | reverse complement strand
CTAATCCCAAAAACAAAAAATCAGGAATTCATCTTCCAAAATCGCTCTCCCAATTTGAAATTTCTCCCGGAGAAATTTTTTCAAGTGAGTTTGAAAACGCCTCTATGCAAGAAGGACTTCTCCAATTTGATGCCCGATTTGACAGAGAATTTAATCTGTCAAAGTTAACCTATTCGGTAGAAGCGGAAAACTTCAGTGCTTCGATTAAAAAAGGACATGCCAGAACGATTACCCTGAATGGTTCGACCATCCAGAGCGGTTCTTTAAAGATCACCCAAGACTCAGGCGATCCAGCCAGCTTTCCAACCCTGACAGCACGAGGTTATGGTGTCATCAAGGCAAATCCAATCCGAATTAATGATGAAAATTTTAATGTTTCTGCACTTCGCGTTTTTGGTCTGATTGATGCCGAAGTGAAAGGGAATTTTCTATTGCGATCGACTCCAACTAGTTTGATTTTGGAAAGTGATCCAGCCGGTGGATCTCCCATTCATATGGAAAATGGTAGAGTCGAAAATCTGTTGATCGATCAGGATCTCAGCAAAACAAAACCGGGAGAAGACTTAAAAAAGTTTTCTCATAAAGATTTAATTCACACCCAAATGCAGTTAGGTGCCAAAAGATTGCAAATCGGCAAATTAGAAAAAGTCGAAATTCTTCTCCGCCCCCAAAACGGAGAAAACCCGATCCACTCTCTTGTTGCGGAAGGAATTGAATTGGGAGAAATCGAAGGGGGAGGAGAATTCTGGTTTACCGCTCCTGCCTACAAATTTTTGAGAGGTTTTTTTCCAAAAATCGGTCCACAACCTGATCCAAACGTTTTTTATTTTCCTTTTCTTGAAACCGTCAAACCTTTTTTGGAGCTGTTTACCCAACGCAAATCTGAAAATCGTTCCAGTTTTTTTAGGCTCGGAAGAGTGGAAATAGTTCCTGAAGAAAATCAATCGGCAAATCCTCAAGAAAAAGCTGGAGGAACTTACCTGAGCAATATTGACACTCAACTTTTTGAAGTAGGAGGAGAGCATCAATATTTTAAATTCAAATATCCGGATGAAATGAAAGTCACCCCAAAAGGAAAAACTATTTTAAGTGGAAAAACTCGCCAACTCACTCTCGATACGGTTTTAAAAGACAAGGCTCGCGGAGGAAAAAAAGTAAAATTTCAAACAATCCAAAGAGATTTGAGAGGATTGAGATATCGTATCGACTCAACCGATAAACCGGCTCAAGGAAAAATTCGCTGGGAAAGACATCGTTAAATAAAATCCAAAAATCG
>CAZQOW010000241.1:0-3431 GCA_964595045.1 uncultured Pseudomonadota bacterium | reverse complement strand
GAAAAAAATTGGAGAAAAAAATGAATAAAGAAGAAAAATTAAACTATCAAAATTTTATCCCGCTTTTATTGAAGGAAATTCCTGAATTTAAGAAAACTGCTTCAGAATATTCTAATTATAAAAAAGGATTATCTCCTGAAATTGTCATCGGAGATCTGACTCAGTTCATTATTGAAGAATGCTATCAATTCAATCTGACTCAAAGAGAATCGATTCTTCATCTTCAAAGAATTCGCCATGCGTTAGATTTTCTAGAAAAAGGGATGAGCTCCAGTGATTCAAAAATCCACGAATTGATTTCGGTTTATTTTTTGGAAAATCTTTTGGGTGAAGAGCACTATGAACAGATCAGGGAAATGCTTGGGCCTAATTTGAGAGAAGAGTTGAGAACCTGGGAGTAAAATCGCTCTAGCAAACGCTTTACGATTCGCTTGAAAATCCCCCCACCCGCTTCCCCTCTATTGAAAAGGGGAAGCTAAAGATTTAGTCAGGGGGCGCCATCCAACCATAGGATAAATGCTACCTCGAGGGGGATCAAAAATAGTTGCGGATTTTTTTCATGCGATTTTTCATTTTTTTATTCTGGTCAGAATATGCGTAATAATTACAACCTGATACCAAAGCATGGCGGATACAGAAAATTGCGTAGTTTTCAATCAGCTCAAGCCGTTTATGATGCCACCGTGATTTTTTGTAACCGCTTTATCGACAAACGCTCACGCACTCATGACCAAATGGTGCAAGCCGCAAGAAGCGGCGTGCAAAATATTGCCGAAGGGAGCATTGCCTCGGCCACTTCGAAAAAAACCGAGTTGAAATTAACGAGCGTTGCGCGTGCTAGCCTAGAAGAGCTTTTACTCGACTACGAAGATTTTCTCAGACAGAGGCGATTGCCGATTTGGGCGAAAGATTCAATTCAGGCTTTAAAAGTGAGAAGAAAGTATTTGTCTGACCAGTCTGACGATTTTGACTCGTCTGACAAGTCTGAATCGTCCGACCGGTCAGACGACCCCCACAGCATTCGAACCGCCACCCCCGAAGAAGCCGCCAACACCTTACTCTGCCTCATTCACCAAGCAAGCTATCTTCTGCGCCAGCAATTACGCCAACTCGAAAAACAGTTTCTCACTGAAGGGGGATTTACCGAAAAGCTTTACAAAACAAGATACGATTTAAGAAAAACAAAAAGGTAAGCTTTAGAAAAATTATTTAACCCATAAACTTTTCGTTTTAAACTGCGTCATAAAATTATTAAAATTTTATTTTTTATAATCATAATTGATCATCCACTGAATTCCAAACTTGTCAGAAAACATCCCAAAATAAGCTCCCCAAAAAGTTTTCTGCAATTTCATCTCTACTTTTCCACCGGCGGACAACCCATTAAATAAGCGGTCTGCCTCTGCCTCACTTTTAACATTTATCGATATCGAAATATTATTCCCTTGAATCAACTTCTGCCCCATCGATTCTAGCGCATCCGTCCCCATCAAGACATTCTCGTTTCCGATCGGCAAAGAGACATGCATGATTTTCTCTTTTTCATTTTCAGAAATTTTATCCGCCCCAGGCATATCTTTAAATCGCTGCAAAATAGTAAACTCACCACCGAATACAGATTTGTAAAAAAGAAATGCTTCTTCAGTATTTCCTTGAAAGTTTAAATAGGGATAAAGACTTGGCATCGATCAGCTCCTTAATAAATTAAAATGTCTCCTGCACGCAGGAGACATTTTAGATAACAATAAAAATTTAGAAAATTGAAGAAAAACATCATACTTTTTTTTATTAACCTTATTCTCTTTTAAATCAAGAGAATGTAGGGATTTCATTACTCTATCTATTTTTCAAACTCGCACGTCTCAAAAATAGAAGACTTGTTCCTATGAAAACGAATAATAAAGAAAGTTTTTCTTGCATCATACTCCGACTCGAAAGACTAGAATTCTTAATCAGAGCGCATCCACCAGAAGAGCCCTCAGTTCCCGAATTCGACCCTGCTGAAATCGCTAAATCAATCGGTGAAGCGACCCCTTCCATTTTAAAAATCTGATTCGAATGAGTTCCCGCATATAAATTTCCAGTCGACTCATCGAATTGCAGAGAAACAACCTCTAAATCAGTCAAACCATTGTTAATTTGAACCCAGTTTTTTCCTTCATCGGTCGATTGAGAAATCCCTTTTTGATGCTCTGCACGATAGATAACGGCAGTACTCGGAACAAAATCAAGATCGTTTAAAGGGTCATTGCTTTGATAGAAAGCTTTCCAACTTGTTCGATTGTCTGTTGAGAGCTGAATATTGGGTAAATGATTGTAAGAAGAAAAAATTGCATAGATCGTATTTTTTGAGCGATCTACCTTGATTGATTTCAACTGTCTAAAAGTTTCAGGACTGCTGACAATTCCTGCCAACGGTCCCATCTCTTCTTTTTTGAAAATATTTTTTTCAGCGGTAGCAAAAAACTCCCAAGACTTTCCATGATTTTTACTGGTAAAAATAGTTTTTCCATCATCAATGGCATAAAGGATGGCACTCTCTTCATCTACCACAACATGCCAGATCTCTCCGGTGAGAGAGGTTGGTTGCCACTGATTCTGTTGTTCATCGGGAATAAAAAGACCTTTTGAAGTTGAAATAATAAAATTCGAAATAAATGGATCACGTACCACATCATACAAATTGCTCCACAAACCAAACTCTTCTGTATTCGATTCCCAACTTTTACCATCATCTTCAGATTTTATTGAATAAGTTGAATAAGAAGAAAATGTTTGGCTAACAGCAGCATAGAGGTGTGATTTATTTGCAGCAAAGTTTGATCCAATTCCAGAATAGGCATATAGTTGATCATTTGCCTTTATCCACGTTATCCCTGTGTCGTTACTTTTCAGAACCCCATTTTTTCCTCCAATGATATAGACAACATTTTTATCTTTTTCAGAATAGCCGAAAGAATAATCGCTAGGAGAATTATGAGCTGCTTTCAAAAATTCATTTTTTAATTCTACCCAACTCTTTCCTTGATCATCGCTTCTAAAAAGTTTTAATTCTCCATTCAATACCGAGCCAGCGGGATAAACCAGACGATAAAGTGAACCAGAAAAATCGATACTGATTTTTCCTACATCAAAACTGTTTTCTGAGTTTTTAAATTCTGTCCAAGAAACACCCCCATCAGAACTTCGAAAAACAGACGACTCATTTTCATAAAAATAAAGATTATTCGAATTCGATTTATCTATCAGAAAAGATCGGCTGGATGGAGCTCCCAAATAGGCAACACTCTTAATTAAGCTCCAGCTACTTCCACCATTAATAGTTTTATAAATACCGAACTTGTCAGTACTACAACTATCGCCTCCATCTCGAGCATGAAGATAAACAACCTCTGGATTTTTTGAATCAATCTCTAAAAGGGTTTTATTAG
>CAZQOW010000240.1:0-3433 GCA_964595045.1 uncultured Pseudomonadota bacterium | reverse complement strand
CTAGACAGGGATAACAGAAAACCCAAAACAATACACAGCCCCAACAGCTTAAAAATGCTATCATTAATCGCCATGGCGAAACACGTGAAGAAAGAAAGTCGAGAGTTGACCAAGAAAAACGTGAGGCTTCTCTTGAAAGAGAAGCGACAGGGCTTACTCATGAAAAAGCTGAGGGGCAAGATCACTACAACCCAAATTCTCACGCGCGAATGGAAAGTTCCACCCGTGGCACCATGCTTCAAAACATTCGTAATCTGGCTGGAAACAATAGTGGAAATTTTGGTGAAAAAACGTATCTCGCCAAAGAAAATTTACCTCACCTGACCAAAAACACTTCTTCCCAGGATCAGGCTGGATCGAAATTAGGAAACATGCGCGGATTTATCGGAGAAAGTAGTGCAATGAATCATGAACAGTGGAATCAGCGCTCAAACCTTGGGAATAGGCGCCTAAGCGGACAAGCTTTCATGCATGATCGACCATTTGCTGGTCTTGGCGGGCAAGGTTTTTCTAATCCACTCAACAATACAAATTCACTAAGCAATCTGATCAAACAACTTTCCACCCAACACCTTGAAACTCATGCCAGCTTGGCAAATCAAATAGGTCAAAGTGCTGCCGCATTTCATAGCAAAAATTTGCTGCTAGTAAAAGATGGAGACAAACTCCGTCTTTTTCGCTTGTTGGAGGATGGAACTTTATTTGAAGCAGGATCTGAACATCAGGGAAAACCGCTCTCGGCTGAAGCAAAAAGATCGATTTCGCAAGCATTGAAACAACGCGGTTTGCAGGCAAAGCTTCATGGGGAAAGAGAAATTCTGGGAGAAAAAGGAAAAGCAAACAACGAAAAGAGTGCAAAAGATGCCTCGCTCACCGCAAGAGGAGAACTGAAAGCGCTTTTGGGGGATGACTCATCGTTTGCTCATCTACTTCGGGCTGCATTGGAAGAGGGGAGAGAAATTGGAGATCATCTTCGAGAAGGAGCTGATCCCGAATTTATCTCTAAAAAAGATTGGAATGCCTTTTTTGGTCGGATGAAGAATGTTGGAAATGCAGAAGAAGGTTCGAGTAAAAATTTTGATGAAATTATGGCTTTTGTCTTCCGGGGGCTTTTCAAAAAAGAAGGAGGAGACACGCTTGTATCCGATATCAAATACATGCTCGAAGGAAAGCAGCGTGAAGAAAAGTTTGCCCAGATCTCGATTTCTGATGACGAACTTTTAGATGCGTTGAGAGGTTTAAAACCGGGTCAGGGAATTTCAAAAGAGATGCTTCAAGATTTCATGGGAAATCAATTAGATTTCATCAAATTGGTTCATCTGATCGGAATTGCTGATCCAGGTTATGCCTCAGAAATTCTAAAAAATGTAAAGTTCAACGCTTCAGCTCATATCGATCCATTTAGTCAGGCACGACTCGAACATCATATTTTTTCACAATCAAAACGAAAGGAGCCGGGTGAAAATACCGGGGTTTTTGCAGATCCATTTAAGCTTCAGGAAAAACCGAAATTAGAATTTTTTGGGGCAAATGCAAAACTTTATACATTGATTGGTTACTTGGCGGCAGGATTTGCGATTCTTTTACTGCTCTTTTACTTACTAAAATAAAAAAAAGGGGCGCACGGCTGTGCGCCCCGAGAGAACTAAATCTTCCCTAACAACATGAATGCAATAACCCAAGCTAAGATGACGAGAGATTCCATCAACGCCAAGGCAAGAATCATCGGGGTTTGAACTTTATTTGCGGCTCCTGGATTTCGGGCAATTCCTTCAAGAGCGGCGGCGGCGGCTTTACTCTGTCCTAAAGTTCCACCGAGAGCTGCCATTCCGATGGCAATTCCGGCGGCGATCGCTGCTGCAGAACCACTTCCACTCCCTGAACCTGCGGTATGCTCTTGAGCAAAAGCAAGAACGGTGAAGAAGAAGGTGGAAATTCCACCCAAGAATGTGAGTATTTTTTTCATTTTACGACTCCTAGTTTAAACTCCAGTTTCCAAACGACACCTGAAAATCTTTCGAAAAAAAGTGCCTTAGACATACGGCTCATTCTAGTGATGCTCTTCATGGGCGGTTGCTAGCGAGATATAAATCGTCGAGAGCAACGTAAACACAAACGCCTGAATGAAGGCGATGAAGACTCCAAGGATCATAAAGACAACCGGAATAACAATTGGGACTAAATTCGAAAAAATTCCTAAAACTAAATGGTCAGCGTTAATATTCGCAAAAAGACGAAGAGAAAGTGTGACTGGGCGAAGCGCAAGACCAAACAGTTCAATGACAAAAATAAGAGGAGCCATCCACCAAACCGGTCCCATTAAATGTTTCATGTAACCGATGCCATTTTCTTTAATTCCCATCACATTGAAATAAACAAAGACGCAAAGCGCGCAAGCGATGTTGGCATTGATGTTGGCGGTCGGAGGTAAAAATCCTGGAATCAACCCTAAAAGATTCGAGGCAAAAATATAGATAAAAATTGTTCCGATCAGCGGGAAATGTTTTTTGGCGTTGTGGCCAATGACTCCATCCATCAATTCGAGGATATTTTCAACAATCACTTCAAAAACGTTCGTTAAAGTAAGTTTGCTGGCTGGAACGAGCGATTTTTCAACTCGAGAAAGTTCTCTTCGAACGAAAAGAGCTGCTAAGATCAATATCAAGGCAATCAAAACTGCACTAATGATATGGACATTACTTTCGTTCACCTGATGGGAAAGAAAAGCAAACCAGTTAAATCCATGCATAAAAAATCCTAAGTTAAAAGTCTCTTTCTGTTAAGAAGGAGAAATTTGTTTATGATTGGAAGGAAAAATCCCTTCACTTAAAATGGCAAAAATCAAACTTGTAAAACCGAACATAAAACCGATGAGATGAATCGGTGTTTTTAAAATCAAGAATCCTACGACTAAAAACAAAAGTGGATATTTTAATAAAGCAAAAATAATTAAGGAGGATTTTTCAACCTTCTCTTTTTCTTCAACCAGAGAACTTAATTTCACTGCTAACAATCTAAAATTAAGGATGGCAATCGCTCCGCCGAGAAAAACACTGATCGTAATTCTGGGGGATAAAAAATAAATCGAGCCAACGACAAAAAGAAAAAGAATGAATAAATTTCTTTTTTCAATTTTTTTCCAGTCTTGCATATTATTTTCTGTATGGCGGATCGCTGTCCGCCCCTATTTTCGATTTTTCCAATTCACAATTCTAAAAAGATTATAAAACCCTGCTGAAACCCCTAAAAACAGCCCGGTCATCATCAACCAGGGGGCTGTATGCCACCTTTTATCTAACCATTGCCCTAAAAAAACCCCTATGAGGATGGAAGTAACGAGCTGAAAACCAACCGCTCCATAGGTTCCAAAGGCGATTAAAAAAGAATCTCGATCTGAAAGTTTTTGATTTGGCTTCATTTTTAATCCATATCA
>CAZQOW010000239.1:2878-3454 GCA_964595045.1 uncultured Pseudomonadota bacterium | reverse complement strand
GAAACCGTTAGTAAATCTCAAGCCTTAGAAGAGGTTTACCAAGAAGATAAAGAGTCGAAAGCAAAGGTGGAAAGGGTTTTTAAGTTAATGCAAGAACGAAAAAACGCAGAGGATAAGCAGAGCTCTTCTCCACCGGATGAAGAGTTTATCAGTGGATGTCTTATAGATCCGGCAAGTGTAACAGGCGGTGACGTAGAGAAAGTGAAGAAAGCCGAAGAGCTTGCGATGTTGACCTTGGGACGATGGCTTTATGAGAATCCCGGCGCCGATCTAAAAAGCGGATAGGGAGACTTTATCTTTTTACACTGAATGGTACTTGATTTAATGGTTGTCGGTTGCAAATCCGATACGGAGAAAAGAATGGGTTTTCTTCTTGTGTTCCGTATATTGTTTTTGCTGTCTCATTTTATGAATTGAGCGTAAAATGAGAATTTTTTAAATCGGATGTTTCTATAAAATTGAAAATATGGTACTTCAAAGAAGTAACTTTTATTAAAATGAAAATGATTTATATGGTTTTGTCCGAGATAGAAAGTCGTTTGTTTAGAGAAATTGTTTCCGTTGAATGTTCTCAAT
>CAZQOW010000239.1:0-2868 GCA_964595045.1 uncultured Pseudomonadota bacterium | reverse complement strand
CTCAATACAGGTGGAGTACATTGATTTCCGCTTTGGAGTCTTTGCAAACACCGGTCCGTTCCATCGTTGAAATTGGAGTGAATCAAGGCGATTGCTCTTGGTTTTTGCGACAATGTTTTCCTTCTGCGCATCTTTATCTTGTTGACCCTTGGGAACTTTCTTCTTCTTATCGAGAAAGTGACGGGCCGGTAACCTTACAAAAACAAGAGATGAGAAGAGCTTTTAATAAAGTTCAAAGCTATTTTCGAGATGATCCTTATACACATGTCTTCAGAAAAACCTCTAAAGAGGCCTCTTTTGTAATTCCTGATTTTCAAGATCTCGTATTTATTGACGGTAATCATGATTATGAATTCGTAAAAGAAGATATCGAGCTTTGGCTTCCTAAGATAAGAAACGGGGGGATTTTGGCAGGACACGATTATCACATCGTAGGAGATGATTTTCCGGGAGTTAAAAGAGCCGTTGACGAATCATTTGGAGACGACGTGGTCTTCGGAAAAAACTACGTGTGGTTGCACTTTAAAAAATAAAGCCAATTATTTTTTCAGTGTGGATCCCAAAGATTGACATTTGCTGCAGCGGTCAAATCAGGAGAAAGGACGGCAAAAGCCTCTTCCGGAAATTCTGCATTTGCCATGAGAAGATCAAATAGTCGTTTGGTTTGCTTTGAGGTGTCCGTAGAAAAAAATCCCAATAACAGATCCGTCGGTTCCGGATAAAAGTAGTGTGCATTCAAATAGACTTTGACTTGAGCTCTTCTACTTTCATCAAACCGGATCGATATCCTTCGACTACCGTCACTATATCCTAAAATCGTGAACTTTTCTATTAAAGAATCTTCGATCGTATTTTGAAAAGATACCTGTTTACAAAGTAAGGAACCTTGTCCGTGAGCGTGCGTACGAAACCAATCTCCGGCCGTATGAAGAAAACAAGCCGATTTCAAATCGGGAAACATATCACTCCAAGGAGTAAAAGCGGGTGTAAAGACGGATAGGCTAGTGTCAATTTCCGCCCGGCAAGGAATGAAAAATAAAATTGATAGAATTAAAGCGGTAATAATCGTTTTGATTTTCATGTTGGTAATTGTAGACCAAAATCGATTTCCTTTCGAGTCTTTAATCTTGGTATGCGAGTAAGGCAAGTTTAAGCTTGAGTTCTTGAATGCTACGAGAAGGAGGTGTCTGTAAAGAAGTTGAGAATCCTTCGACGGGAAGAATGGAATCGGACGAATCAATCATAAAACTTCTCGGAGTCATAAGCAAAGGAGTCGTTCGGAATATCTCCCAATGTTGAGAGCCGTAATCTACAAGTAATTGTTCCCCCGGAAAAATCGGTTTCAGAGCGAAAAAAAGAATTTCGAGAGAGCCGTTCGGAAGTTTTGATAAAAGAGCTTTTAAGTTGGGTTCCGAACCGTGATTAATATAACGGGTGAAGTTGCCTTCATGTAACCCGTTTATCTGGATTGAAAGCTTCTCTCCGAATTGTCCGGGAATACCCTTTACAAGATTATACGCATAAGGAGTGGTAAATCCGGGCTCTTGCGGTACAAGTTCATGCCCTCCTGCATAGGTGCCGATAAATGTTCCGATTTCACTCTTTTCGGCATTTGCTTTTAGAAAAAGGCCCGTCCCGATTTTCGGATGAACTTTACCGATATGGAGATTGTGCGGGATGTCTTCGAAATTAACCTTTTTTTGGTCTTTAAGATGAGTGCGTGAAGTTTTTTAGGAACGAAAAGAGCGATTCGAGAGGGTTCAATATCTGCATATTGCTTAAGCAGCTTGCTTGTTAAGCAAACGTTGTCCGAAGAAATTGAAGGATGTTTTCTTGATGAGCGCATGAAGGGGATTTTTCATTTTCTTGCATTATATTGCAATCGATAGAGAGAATGGGTCATTTTTTAATGTTCTTAAGTAGTTGATTTAGAAATAGATTGACTTGGCATTTGTTTTAAGAAATAATTCGGGATGGCTTTGAGATCCTGCGGATCGATTTCTTCAACAGAAGAAGTGTTTCTAGTTTTGATTGTGTTTGATGAGAAATTTTCGTTCATTATAAAACTTCTGATTTTTTTACGGAGAGAAAAATAGTGCTTATAGTTAGGGCGATCGGGTTAATTTGTCTTATTTTTTCAGGAAAAGTTACTTGTGTCGAAACAGGTTCTTCGGTAACGGAATATCAACTGATAGAAGAGAATTTTTTTCGAGAGACAAAAAAAATCGGTAATATCATTTTATCTAACGGGATGCACGTCGTATTGATTTCCGATCCGCATGCAGGTGGTGAATCGACTGCTGCCGTTGCCGTTGAGGCAGGGGCGTGGAATGATCCCGATGCCTTTCCCGGAATGGCACATTTTGTAGAACATTTGCTTTTTTTAGGGACAAAAAAATATCCTGAAGAAGGTGAATTTATGCGGTATATTCAAGAAAGAGGGGGCGAAGGAAACGCTTCGACCACTCGAGATAGAACGGTTTACGGATTTTCGATTCCCACAAATGGGTTAGAAGAAGCCTTGGATCGATTTTCCGATTTTTTTATTAATCCGTTATTTCGATCTTCTTCCATAGAAAGAGAAGTTCATGCCGTACATCATGAGTTTGTTGACGGAATCGAAAATGATCATTTTCGTATTTGGAGAGTATTTAAGGAAACGGGGAATCGAAGACATCCGAATCGGAATTTTTCGTGTGGAAATTTAGATTCGTTGCAAGGCATTAAAAGAGAAAATATAATCAACTGGTTTGAAAGGCATTATATCCCTTCGAAAATGCATCTGGTTATATATTCTTCTCTCTCTTTAGAGGATTTGAAGAAGCTTGCATGTCATTTTTTTTCTTTTATTCCCGAAAGAAGACATTT
>CAZQOW010000238.1:0-3542 GCA_964595045.1 uncultured Pseudomonadota bacterium | reverse complement strand
GGTGGGTCATGCCATTTCTTATCAATTTTCGAGAGAGCATTATCGGGAGGCGTATCTTCTCCTAAAAAAAGAAGGGTTGGATCGGGCAATCTCTTTTTTAAAATCTCATTATTCTCATATTGATGAAGGGACTCTTCGAAGTTTACTGACGACTCCTCTTCAAAGTGGAAAAATTTTTCTTGCCGAATTTGCCACTCTGCTCGGGTTGGGTGTCACCTTAAAAAAGATTTTACCGGAAGGAAAAATTGGTCAATCGATTCAACAAGGGGCGTCTTATGCGGTTTCCAATCTTTTTCGAATCGGTGTCCAGGCAGGAACTGCCTTAAAAGCCGGATTAGCGCTGGCCGAAGCGGTTCCGATCACCGCGATTCATTGGGGTTTGAGTACCGTTCACCAAAAAGCAGAAAAGGCATTTCATTGGTCTCACTCGACATTCAGATCGATTGTTTTCGAAGATTTTGGAAGCCTCGCTCTCTACGCCGGATTGAAATCATTTTTTACACCCGATCGGTTACGTCAATTCGGTCAAACAGCGGTTGCAGGGGGAACCGCTCTCTTTCGCTTCACTCCATGGATTCTTCCCTATGCCCCTTGGATCGGACTGGGGATTGGAGTGGTTGCTTTGGGAGTAGGGGCTTACTATCTTTATGAGGGAAGAAGAGAGAAGCATCCGATCGTTCAGACAGAACTGGCTGTTTCTGCTCCTGGTCCTGTTTCCACAGAAATAGAAAAGCAGTTTCCCACTTCTCCATCTGAACCTACGGTTTCTATATCTTCTCAAAAAATAGGTCGAGCCGATGCTGTTTTAAATCACAGAGTTCATTTTAATTATAATGATGCTCATGTAAATTCGAATGATTTTAAAATCTTAGAAGAAGTGACAAATCGTTTATTAACGGGAGATTTAAAGAAAAAGAATATTCGAATATTAGGATATACTGATTCAACTGGAAGCGATGCTTATAATCAAAAGCTATCTCTGGATCGCGCCAGCTTTGTGAAAGAGTATTTGATCCGAAAAAAGATTGATCCTAATCGGTTAGAGGTAAAAGGATGTGGAGAGTCGAGCCCAATCGCAGACAATCGAACCAGAAAAGGGAGAGCTCAAAATCGGCGGGTTACATTTGAAGTTTTATTTAAATAAAATTTTTAAATGATTTTCAATCACTGAAAGAAAAAAATGAAGTTTCTAAAAATTATTTAGCAACTTTTTTTTACTCGATACGATAATCAGAATAGTATGAAATTATATTCCTACAATTTCATGTTGACCTCTTCTCACACAACCTCTTTGTATTGCTGTTGTTGCTCGTACTGTCTTTAGCCAGCAGCGAACAGCGTTTCAATTTTTCAATTCAAAAATTTAACTGTTCGGTGCCTGGCGTAATCATTTAATTTTTTATTTTACTTTTAATTTAAGCTCTACTTTTCTTTATGAAAAAGAGAGCTGATCTATTTTTATTTGGGAGAATTTTTATGTCATACGAATACAATGGACCACACAATCCGAAAACAGTTGAAAGATTAGATCGATGGGTTGATCAGGTTGGAAATTTTGTTTCTTCAATTTCTACAAAAGTTGGCAGAAAAGTTGATCAATTTGAAAGAAGGGTCGATGAATGGATTGGCAAAGGAAAACATGAGTTATCCGCAATAATCGCAGATTCAGCTTCTCGAAAATTTACTAATTTGTTTGGAAATTTTTCTTTTGGTTCAAGAAAAGATATTTCTCCAATTGAATATCTTCCGTTTTTTCCTGCTCACCGCGCTATAATCTCTAGCGTTAGTCGGTTTTATTCTAATGATTTTGAAGCAGAAGCCCAGCCGGATATTATTACAGATTACAAAAAAGTTTTAAATGACAAGAAAGATCCTCGTTATGATTTAGCTCAGGCTCTAAAACCTTGGGTTGAAGCTTTTGAAAAATCCAAAAGTAAAAATCCAAAAGAGTTGGCTCGGTTACTAGAAAAAATCGTCAAAGATCCAAATTTTTTCGGGCTCATTCAACCTTATCTTTATGAAGGGGAGCCTTACGGAAGAAATTCAATTTTAAAAGATTTCTCTTTAGGATCGAATAAAGGGCTTGAAGTGGTCGCGATGGTTTGGAAGTCAGGTCAAGGTTCGCCGAAGCATAAACATATCGATCAAAATAACAATCGTGCCCAAGGATTAGATATCGTTTTACGCGGAAATAAAGGGGTAGAGATCCGCTTTACCGAAACCTACGATAAAGATGGGAATCCGCAATGGAGAGAACATGACAGATCTAAGCTGATCCCTTTAGTAGCCAATACAATTGATGATGATCTGATTCATGAAGTGAGAAATCTTTCATCCACTGGTGAAGTTCTGATTACCTTACATATTTATTGGCCACCTTTAAAGCTCGTGAAAGCGCCGGTTCAGGGAAAAGCCTTAACTTTTGCTGAAAGTGAAAAATCAGAAAAAAAGGAAAATCAATCAGGAATTAGTCGTCCGCAAACCGATTTTGTTTTTTCTTCTTTGGCGACCTTTAATTATCTCACTTATTGATCAAAGGCGGAAAAATATGTCTATTCATTTACCTACAACTTCAATTCTAACTGATTCCAAATATTATCGTTGGGTAAGCGATCATGCTCATCAAGCGAATGGATGGTTGAAAAAAGAAACTGAGAATGCGTCAAAATATCTCTCAGAGCATTTTTCTTTGCGACGTTTGATTCGATCGTTTCCAATTCATTTTGATCCAAAGGATACAGTCGATATTACTTTCAATCCTCCAATTATTCCCGGATTCCGATGGAAGTCGAATGGAGAGTTTACTGGAATAGTTAATCTGTTTGTTGTTACCGCCTCGAGACAAATCGTTCCTCCTAAAGGGAAGCCGCTTGATCCAAATTTGGAAGTTAAACTGAAACTTCCTCCCATCGAATACAAATGGAAATCGAATGGAGAGTCTGTCGCTACAGTCGGCCTCGATCTTTTTATCTTTGGAGCGCTCAGTTTTTCAAGACAGCTTTCTCCCGCAAACGGAAAAGCTCCTGAGCCTGGCCTGGAAATCGATTATCGTTATCCTTTGGGATATGGAGTTCGAGTTGATAAAAATGGGAAAAAGTCTGCTTCTTTCACATTTTCAATCCCTTTTTTCAGTATTAAAACTCCTCTTCCAACTTTGTCTCCCAAGCCGCACTCCCTCGCCATCATCGGCGGCGGAGCAAGCGCCACTTTACTCGCAATTCAGTTGGCACGTCGCTCTGAACAAGCGGCACTCGATGTTTATGTCGTCGAACCAGGAGAACTCGGGGGTGGCGTTGCTTATTCAACGAAAGATCCTTCTCATCTATTAAATGTGCCTGCCGGGAAAATGAGTGCTTATGCCGATCAGCCGAATCATTTCTTTCAATGGATTCAACAAAAACATCCTGAGTTGAATGCGCAGCCGAATACTTTTATTCCCCGGCAAATTTACGGAGAATATTTGGCTGATCAACTAAAACTGGCAGTTAAATCTCATCCGAATTTTCATTTGATTAATAAACGTGAAAAAGCGACAGCGCTGA
>CAZQOW010000237.1:0-3556 GCA_964595045.1 uncultured Pseudomonadota bacterium | reverse complement strand
CGTTCTTCTCCCCCGATCATATATTCCATTAACCGAGACCCATCTCGGATCTCTTTCCATCCTCATGAGAAATTATGAACGGGGAGTCATTCAACCGCTTTTGACCCGATTTTCGGCGAATGGATTGGGGAAAGAGATACAGACGCTAACCGGAGAGATGGACGATTTGGCAAAAGTGGCTCTCCCCCAAAAAGTGACCCGATTATTTAATGATATTTTGTCGGAAGCAGAGATTTGGGAGTTGAGAAAAGATTTTGAGTATATTCAGGATAGATTGAGAGCTGCCCGTTCATTTTCTTTAAGTGAAGAGGAAATCGCAACCAAACTTTTAGCGCGTGTCCAATCGATCACCGAAAAAATAAAAGAAATGAGAGAGATCGCTCAGTGGATTGAAAGAGAGGTTGAGCTGCAGGGAACAGTTCCAAAAATTTTTCAGGGGGATTCTCCTTTGTTGGTTGGCGATGTTCTTCAAAAAGCGAGGGAGGCAAATGATACCTTTCGAATTTCTCAGAGATTGAAAGATCTGCAAGAGACTGCCGAACTTGCCTCAATGGCAGCAAAAGAGAATTTTGGCAGATCGGGTTGGCGTTTTCGAATCCCGACCGCTTCCTATCCAACTCCGCCAATTGAAACGTCTCCCAACCTTACTTTTCCTTATGATCCTGCTGCAAAAAATATTGTCGAAACATTTACTCGATTCATCGATCAAGACGGTCAACTCATTCAGGAAGGAACGGTGAGACCAGGTTTCTGGGGAGTGAATGCGGGTGATTTTGTAGCCGGACATGTTCGTTCGACCATTCCTTTTCATCCATCCGAGATGACGGAGTTGGAAGTTTTCGCGGTTCAACGATATTTGCGAAATTTACCTCTTGCAGAAAAAGCCGATTTTTTGGGTCGATTTGGGGAGAGTGGAAAAGCAATGCTTCGCTATCTGCAACAAACTTATCCTGCCGATTTTCCAGTTTCTGTGTCTTCAGAAAATATTGCGCAAGCAGCTCTTATCCGAAGCATTGTCGATACTCCTTTACCAGAAGGAGCAAGAGTTCTTTTGGATGAAACGGCGATTCCAACGACAGAAATTATTTATCCTCTTCATCCCGAAGATTTGGAAGTGATTGAAACATTGCCTCAAAGAACAGAACGGGCTTTCACTACACTCAGAGAGATTACTGTCAATCGGACATTCGGTGAAGGACTCAGCATGGCAACAGGAGAGGAGTTGCTTCCCCAAATTCCCCGCCTCTCTCTGTGGAGCTATCTCGGAGTACTAGGAACTATTGTCGGTGCCGTGGTTGGCCCATTTGCGACTCTTTGCTCTTTTGGTATCACTGTGTGGGACGCTTTTTTTAATCCCAAGGTCAGTTGGCTTGAAGTGGCGGTGGATGCCGGAATCACTGCCGTGACTGGTGCCGCCACTTTTTATGCGATTGGTGGCGCCCTCTACACTGGACTCTGGTATTTGATCACTGGAACTGTCGCTTTTTCCGGTGCACCGTGGTCGATAGGAGCGGCATTACTGGTTTCCGGGATCGGTTTGGCCTATTCCAAAGAGGGGCTTCGGGAAGACCGCGATGCTAGAGAGATTCATGAAACTTTTATTAAAATTGGTTCAATGGAAAAAAGAGCCAGAGAACTTGCGACGCTGATCCATCAAAAGGATGAAGATGAGGTGGTGAATAAATCTTTGGAGGAGTTAAAAAGAAAAAATAAAGAACTTCTCAATCCAAATAATCCGGAGGCGCTCGCTTTGTGGAGAAGTTGTATAAAAGGGGAGAAGGGAGAAAAACCTTTTGGAGAAGGGATGCGGGATGCGATTCGAAATTGGTCCTCTTTTGTCGGAAGTGAAGATGATGCAGTTTCTTTAATGGTAATTGCCCAGATGATGGGAAATCGAGAGGATCTTACTTACGCTTTAGGCAAGGTTTATCCAGAAAGTTATGAAAAATTTCGAAGTGGAATTCCAGGATTGAAATCGTTTGAAGAGTTAAGGGATTACGGACTTGCTCCTGTTGTACAACCAGACTCGTCTCCAACGCAGGAAAATAAAGTAAACTCTGCTCGATTGGTTTGCGAAGCGGACATTCTCTATTCAGAAAATGAAAAAGAGGTTTAAAAAATCTTCGTCTCTTAAATTCCCCCCTTTGCATTTACTAATTTCTCATGTTACCCATTTTTTTCTATGGTGAACCAACCCATCGATCCCAAAAAAGAACCGGTTGATTCTTATTCAGAAGATAATGCGTCTGCGCTCACTAATTCGATGCCGACGGTTTCTTCTTCCTCCGAAATCAAACAGGTAACAAGTCGCGCCGGCATGGTCGGTTTTTTGACTTTACTCTCGAGGATTTTTGGACTGCTCCGAGATACCTTAATCGCCTATCTTTTGGGGGCGCGTGAAGCGGCAGATGCGTTTTATGTCGCATTCCGAATTCCCAATTTATTTCGACGTTTGCTGGCAGAAGGGTGTCTAACCATTTCTTTTATTCCGGTTTTTACTGAATATCTGAAGAAAGATAAAAAAGAGGCGAAGCAGGTAGCCGATTTTACTTTTACTCTTTTGACATTATTGCTTTTTATTCTAACGGTGATTGGGGTTGTGTTTGCAGCCGTTTTTGTCAAATTTACCGCGTTTGGATTTACCGAGCATCCTGAAAAATTTGCCTTAACGGTTCTACTGACCAAAATTACTTTTCCCTATATCTTCTTAGTCAGCTTAGGTGCGCTGGCGATGGGGATTTTAAATTCACTCAAACATTTTTCAACTCCGGCCGCTTCTCCCATTCTTCTCAATTTTGGAATTATTCTTGGTGCCCTTATTTTCAGTCGATATACTTCTCAGCCATCTATCGGATTGGCAATCGGCGTCATTGTCGGCGGATTGCTTCAAATCATTTTACAAATTCCCCCACTCATTAAATTGGGATTTCTTCCGAAAATCGCCTTTAATTTTCGTCATCCTGGCGTAAAAAAAATCATGAAATTGATGCTCCCTTCGATTTACGGATCGGCCGTTTATCAGCTGAATATTTTGGCGATTACATTCATGGCCTCATTTCTCGCGACCGGATCGGTCAGTTATCTTTGGTATGCCGATCGGGTGATGGAGTTTCCGCTCGGTGTTTTTGCCATCAGCTTCGCAACCGTTATTTTGCCAGAACTTTCTGAGCATGCTGCCGAAAAAAACATGGTGAAACTGAAGAAAACTTTTCGTGAAGGCTTGGAGATGATTTATTTTGTCAATTTTCCCGCAACCGTTGGTTTAATTGTTTTGGCGCCACTTATTATCTCAGTTCTTTTTGAGCATGGGCATTTTTCTTCTCATTCGACCCTGATGACCGCTCAAGCACTTCAATGCTTTGCCTTGGGGCTCCCCTTTGTTTCAGGAACCCGCATTACCGCCTCCGCTTTTTATTCGCTTCAAGATTCAAAAACCCCGGTTCGGGCAGCGAATTTGGCTGTGGTGGTGAACGTTATCATGGGGGCGATTCTTTTAAAACCTTTGGGACACTTAGGTTTGGCGTTGGGGGTTGCCTTGGGATCTGCCTTTAATTTT
>CAZQOW010000236.1:0-3559 GCA_964595045.1 uncultured Pseudomonadota bacterium | reverse complement strand
GCTTCTTCGGGAGACAATCCCCCTTTTCGACGATTACAATCAATACAGCTACAGACCACATTTTCCCAACTGCTGACTCCACCGCGCGAGCGAGGAATGACATGATCCAAATTCAATTCAGTTTTTGAAAAAGTATGACCACAATATTGGCAACGATTATGATCTCTCAGATAAATATTAAACCGCGAAAAACGAACCGTTTTTCGAGGCATCCGGTCAAACACAGTAAGAAGAATCACTCTTGGAACCCGAATGGTTCGATTAATCAATCCAATCGACTCCTGATCTCTTTCAACGGCAAGCTCCGCCCAACTTTTAAAATCGTAAGTTTGATACTGTTCGTCGATCACCTTGGCGACATCTTGATAAAGCAATAAAAAAGCACGTTTCACTGAAGTGACATGAATCGGAAGGTAATTCCGGTTGAGGACCAACACATTGCTGGAAAGCATTTTTTTAATATGACTTGAGTCGGTAGAGAGGTCAACTAAAAAGACCTTAGCCATGCTTCATTAGAGACATCACCCTCTCTTTACAAATGAGAAGGGGTGGGGGAAAGGTCCCGCTTTACAAACGCCGTCGGCCTCCAGGGATATTTCATAAAAATCGAACCAAAGCTGATTGCCTTCGCTCCTAGATCGCGTAGGCGATGCATATCTTTATATTCCCAAACCCCCGGTCCAATCACCGGCGTTTTAGTATTCTCCGAAAGCTCTTTCACCATTTTCCAGGTATAACTCTGAGCGATTTTTCCGGAAACTCCTCCTCCACCAAATTTCTCGAGCGGGCTTTTTTGATTTGGAAAAATGACTTGCCATGGAACTGAATTAATCGAAATCGCTTCCACCAAATTTTCAGCCTCTTTCGCAATCTTTAAATAATCTTGATGGATAGAAAGTTTGAGAATAAGAGGATGGTCAGATTTTTTTCTGATTTGTCGCACTGCCTCGATGACTTTTTCAACATTCGACATCAACTCTTGATCGGAGTTGGGACAGGAAGCGTTGAATTCTATTCCTTTGATTGCGATTGGATTTAGCGAAGAAGCCATTTTTCCAACAATCTGCGGGTCGTCATCTGTGATCGAGCAAATAAGTGGATGTCCGAGTTCTTTGACTTTCAGGCCAATGGATCGAATCCACCAATCAAGTCCTGGGTTCGTCAAACCGATCGCATTCGCGACTCCATCTTTAAACAGAGAAACTGAGCTCCATGGATGACTCCATCTCAAATTTCCTTTTCGGGGGAGATGGGTGAGTGTTTTTGTTACGTGAGTGAATAATTCGGGATCGATCAATCCGAGCCAACGAAGTGGCCATTCCCAGGGCCATCCTCGACCATCATAGGCGAGCGAGCCGCTGGCGGTCATATATTCGAAAGAGTGTTGATTGGAAAGAGAGATCACTTTTTATAGATTTAAGGGATCTCTCTTTGAAAATCAATATCGATCATTTTTGTTGAGAATAAAAATTAGCCAAAGTTGTAAAAGAAGTGGGAGGAATTTTAATTTTCTCTTCTACTTTTGAACTCGAAATGACCGCATCCAGACGAAGAATAAAAGGAGTTTCCAAACTATTACCATATTGTTTTTTAATTTTTTCATAATCAGAATTATTCTCATCAACAAAAACAACTATTGCTTCTTGTTTAGAGTTCGCAGCTGTTTCTCTTTTTAATTCATCAAATTGTGAAGATTTTCCAACCACTAAAATAACATCTAAAAGAGGTTCACTCTTTTCAGGTTTTTCTTTGGCCGTTTTTAAAGCGAGGTCGATAGGTACATTTCTGAAAACTGTATGAGTCAATGTTTCTCTTACCCAAGAAATTTTATCAGGTTCATCCGCTAAAAATAGAGCAAAGTTTTCAAATCCTTGTGAAGGATTCTTTTTAATCCAATCAAGATAATATTTTAGTGCTACATTTTTATTTCCTGAACCATATTGTGTACGAATATGGCTATCTAACAATGTGCCACTCTCTCCAAAATCTTTATGGTGTGGCAACTGATAAATTTGAAAATAATAGTCAAAAGCTTTAGAGGGATTTTTCTCTTTTCGAGCTAATGTTAAAAGAGCGTAAGGAGCACCATATCTTCCATCTCGATCTTCTTGAATCGCTTCTTGAAGAAGTCTTTCGCCTCTTTTTTTATCTCCTCCTATTCGAGTGAAAAGCTGTTGTCCTAACTCCGATTTTGAGAGAGAAATAGTTTGTGAGTTCCCTGCTTGGATTGCTTCTTTTAGTTTTTTTTCACCTTCAGCTATAGAGTCATTTCCTTGTGCTAAACGAATGACTTGTTTGACGTAATCTTCGAATTCTAAAGCCGTTTCAGCATCTTTAACTTCCGAATATCCTCTGCTGATACGTCCCGTTTCTCTAAAGAAGACCTCTCTATTTTCATTTACTTTTACATTCAAAAAAATTAGTTGTGGAAGAGTTTCAGCTGAAAGTTTCTCTTGTTCATCTTTCGACATTTTTGTTCGATCTAATTTAAAAACAATTCCTCTGTTTTGCGTTAATTGGCTTAGTCGTGCTGGATTATTCAAAATATCTTTTTCAATAAACTTACACGGCTTGCACCAATCTGCATAAACTTCAAACATCACATGGTTCGGTTTATATAAACGACTAATTTCTTGAGCCATAGCGACTGAATCGACTTCGACGACTAATCCCGCTTCTGCTCTTTTAATCGCTGTTGAAAATTTTAAACTTTTTATATATCCGTCAACATTTAAGTATTGATAATTAGGAAATGAAAAACTACTTAAAGGTGGAACTAACTTTCGAATAGCAGAAAATTCCTCTTGAGTAATATGATGTGAAACTCCTTTAACCACATCTTGATCTTGATTTGCTATTCTTAATGCTTCTGCAATAGTTTCTCTCAATAAAATATCTTTTAATTGAGAGGGGGCTTTTTCGATTAAAGGTTTTTGTTGAGAAATATATTGAGATAAATTCATAAGCATCTCCATTCTTAAAAATTTTTATTCATTTAAATTCGTTTGAACCTAACAAATTTCTTTTTCACAATAATTTTCCCCTTTAGAAGGTAATGGGGAAAGTGAAGGAAGCTGAGGATTTTTATCTTCTCGAATATCTAAAGGACGTTCTCTCACTTGTGGAACTTTATATCTTTTAATTATAACTGAAGATCCATTAATTAATTGTTCCCATCCTTTGGATTTAAAAGAATATTGAAATTGATATGCTTTTAATTCTTTATCATCACATTTTTCATTATTAATTGGGCAGAGAATACTTTTTGGTTTAGAAGTTAAACTACCTAGACACGTTCTCATCACCGATTGACAAACCTCAGAGACATTACCCATTGTTTCATCCTTTCCATTACGTGATGTAATCCATCAAAGGAAATATTGTATTTTAAATCTTTTCATTATTAGTTATCGGTACTCCTCTATATGAGTTGCTAATTTAGATTTTTTTGAGATTAATAATGATTAAAACAATCTTTCTTTTGATTTGCTCGAACCTCTTCATGACTTTTGCCTGGTATGCTCATCTAAAAAACATGAGTGACAAACCTTGGTTCATC
>CAZQOW010000235.1:0-3646 GCA_964595045.1 uncultured Pseudomonadota bacterium | reverse complement strand
CAATTTGGAAGAATTGCCGCCCAAACCGCCAAACAGGTCATTATACAGCGGGTGCGAGATGCCGAGAGAGACATCGTTTATAACGAATATAAAGATCGAATCGGAGAATTAGTCACCGGCATTGTCCGTCGTTTTGAAAAAGGAAATATCATTGTCGACCTTGGACGAACAGAAGCGTTGATGCCATTGAAAGAACAAGTTCAATCTGAAACCTATAAAATGAATGATCGGGTTCAATGCTATTTAGTCGATGTGAAAAAAGATACTCGTGGACCGCAGGTAATTTTATCTAGAAGACATCCTGGTCTTATCAAAGCTCTTTTTACCATGGAAGTTCCAGAAATTTCGGAAGGGATTGTTGAAATCAAGGCAGCTGCGCGAGAACCAGGATCCAGAGCAAAGATTGCGGTTTATTCAAGAGATAGTGATGTAGATCCTGTCGGAGCCTGTGTTGGAATGAAAGGCTCGCGTGTTCAAGGGGTGGTTCAAGAATTAAAAGGTGAGAAAATTGATATTGTAAATTATGATGAAGAACCGGCAAGGTTTGTCTGTAATGCGATTGCGCCTGCTGAAGTTTCGAAAGTCATTCTTCATGACAAAGATCACTCCATGGAAATTGTGGTTCCCGATGATCAGCTATCTTTAGCGATTGGTAAAAAAGGGCAGAATGTCCGCTTGGCAGCCCAACTCACCGGTTGGAATATTGATATTTTCAGTGAGAGCAAAATGGAAGAAATCCAGAAAAAAGCCAAAAGAGCACTCGCTGCTGATTTGCAAATCGAAGAGAGTATGGCAGGACTACTCTATAGTCATGCTTTCCGATCAACCCGTGAAATTGCAGGTTCGCCGGTCGAAGAACTTTTAGAGTTACCTGGAATTAATCCCGATCTTCTAAGAAAAATGCATGCAAGAGCGGTAGAGGTGATTGAAAAGGGAATCGAAAGTACAGGAGAGATTGTTGAAGCAGAGAAAGAGATTTTCTCTCCGACTGAAGAGATAAAAGATGAAGAGAAAAGTGCTGATAATTAGTTTAAAGAGTTTTTCAGTTAAGGAAGATGATTGTCTTTCATTAAGAACATCGATATACAGAGAAAAGTGGATAAAAATTCAAAAATGGAATCAAAAACAGAAATTGTAGAAAAACGTGTTAAATCTACCATTATTCGTAGAAGGGCGAAGGTAGAAGAAAAGCCGATTGAAGAACCTTCCAAACAGGAAGAGGTTTTAGCTTCGGCAGAACCATCTTCCGTTGTTTCTAAAGAAGAAGTAGTAGAGATAAAAAAAGATAAAACTTCCAAAAAAGAGGAAGATGCAAAATCGGTTGCTCCATCTATTCCAGAGCAGAAAATACCTTCCAAAGCTACGATACAACCAAAACCTGTTGATTCAGAAGATGATCGCCCAAAGTTTGGTCTGAAAATTGTCGGACGAATGGAACTTCCACAATCGACGAAAAATGCCTTGGCCGCAAGAAGTGGAGCGAAACAAACACCATCTACAGAAGCATCGAAATTGAAACCATTTATCCCTGCGACGCCGCTCACTTTGTCAGAGCTTGCCTTAAAAGAAGAAGAAAACAAAAAATCAAAATTAAAGAAGGTTGTTAAAAAAGGGAAAAAAGAAGAGCTCGAAGTCGATATAGATGGAATTGGAAAAGTAGCGACTTTAACCCAACTTACTCGTCTTGCTTCAGTGGTGACTCCTGAGAGAGTTGAGAGAGAAAGAGTTTTTGAACCGACCCGTTCCGGCCGCAAGAAAAAATCCCATATGCGGAGAGATGTTCGGCAAACTGAAATTACTACTAAAAAAGCCTCTAAACGAATTATCAAAATGGATGACACCATCGTTATCAGTGATCTTGCCCATGAAATGGGGATTAAATCGACTGAGTTAATCAAAAAGTTGATGGGGATGGGAAGTATGGTCACTCTCAATCAGTCGATTGATTACGATACTGCTCTAATCATTGCTCAAGAATTTGGATATGAAGTTAAAAAAACCACTTTTGAAGAGTCTGATGCTTTACTTTCCGCCGAAGATAAACCGGAAGATTTAATTCCTCGTCCTCCTGTGGTTACAGTTATGGGGCATGTCGATCATGGGAAAACGTCTCTTTTAGATGCGATTCGTAAAACACAGGTGGCTGCCGGTGAAGCAGGTGGGATTACACAGCATATTGGAGCTTATCGGGTAAAAGTCCCGAAGGGTTCGATTACCTTTTTAGATACACCAGGTCATGCGGCTTTTACTTCGATGCGTGCTCGCGGAGCATCGGTCACTGATATTGTCATTCTCGTGGTTGCAGCCGATGATGGGGTAATGCCTCAAACGGTGGAGGCGATCCATCATGCAAAAGCAGCAGAAGTCCCAATTATCGTTGCTTTGAATAAAATTGATAAACCGGGATGTGATCCTGAAAAAGTAAAACGTCAACTGGCTGAAAATCAACTCGTTCCTGAAGAGTGGGGAGGGGATACCATTTTTGCGCCGGTTTCTGCCAAGACTTTACAAGGAACCAATGAACTTCTTGAATTAATTCTTCTCCAAGCCGAAGTTTTAGAATTAAAAGCAAATCCAAAAAAACAGGCCCGCGGAATTGTGATCGAATCAAAACTTGATCGCGGTAAAGGTCCCATTGCAACGGTTCTCATTCAAGAAGGAACTTTAAAAACGGGAGATTCGATTATCGCCGGATCCCATTTTGGTCGTGTCCGTGCAATGGTCAATGATCAAAGAAAAGAGATTCAGAGTGCTGGCCCGTCTGATCCAGTTGAAGTGATTGGGCTTTCAGGAGTTCCGAATGCTGGAGAAGTTTTTTATGTGATGAGCGAAGAGAAAATGACTAAAAAGATTGCAGAGGTTCGCGAAGAAAAAGAGAGAAATGTTAAACTTGCCTCTTCTCATCGAATTAAACTGGAAGATCTTTTTAACCAAATTCAAAAAGGGGAAGTTCGAGAACTTCGAATCGTTTTAAAAGGGGATGTTCAGGGCTCGATCGAGGCATTAAAAGATTCTCTCACCAAGCTTTCGAATGATAAAGTTCGGGTGAATATTCTTCATAGTGGAGCAGGCGGAATTACCGAGTCCGATGTCATGCTTGCTTCTGCTTCGCAGGCGATTGTCATTGGTTTTAACGTTCGTCCCGATGTAAAAGCAAAAGATACTGCCGCCTCTGAAAAGGTAGAAATCAAAACCTACGATATTATTTACAACGCCATTGAAGAGATTAAAAAGGGGATGGAAGGGTTACTCGAACCGACCTATGAGGAAAAATATTTAGGTCGTGCCGAGGTCAGAAATGTTTTTACGATTTCAAAAGTTGGAGCGGTCGCGGGATCGTTTGTGCAGGATGGAATGATCCCTCGTGGATCTAAAGTTCGTCTGCTTCGAGATAACGTCGTTGTATACAACGGCAAGCTTTCCTCACTGAAAAGATTTAAAGATGATGCAAAAGAGGTCGCTCAAGGATATGAATGTGGCATTACGCTAGAAAATTTCAATGATATTAAAGTGGGAGATGTGATTGAGGCTTATCGGGTAGAAACCATTGCGGGAAAATTGTAATTCCTTTTTTGTAGGGGAAATTATCTCGAATCGCTTCTACAAATTGATTAAACGCTTTAGCTGTATCGAATGAGTGACAGCC
>CAZQOW010000234.1:0-3674 GCA_964595045.1 uncultured Pseudomonadota bacterium | reverse complement strand
GACTTTTAATATTCCAATTCCATTTTTGGAGAAGATCAATTAAATCGCCTCGATTGATAAAAGGAATCACCTGATTTTCAACAATACTTGAGAGTTGACTAGCGACTAAAGATCCGATGAGGCTGATCGGTAAGAAAATAAAGATTACTACCAGAAAAGTAGATGTAAAACTGGCAAGATAACGACGATTTCGAAATTTTTTCAGTAGCCATTCATAGAGAGGATAAAACAGAACCACTAGAATGGTGCCTAGGGTGAGAGAAATCAAAAACGGTTTAAAAATAAAAACAATCAGAACAAAGAGCCCTAAAAGAAAATAGATGAAAATCCGTCGTTGCGTTTGAGAAGGAGTAATCATAAGGGGAGAGGTCTCGGTTTCGATTCAGGTGAAAGAGGGGCGATTGGTTGGGTTGCGGGTTGACTTTCAGGAGGAAGCCCTAGATAACGTCTCCATTTTTCTTGGATTTCAGCCCGGATTGCCTCTTTATTCGGAGAGATGTAGAGCTGATCAAATTCTCTCCAGGCATCGCTTTCCCGATTGGTTAATAAATAATCGAACACGATTTGAATCACATTTCCGTTCGAATAACCTTTTTCATTTAAACTTTTTTTCTCAGCGGCGATATCTTGGTCAAAAATTTGGGAATATTTTTTATCCTGATTGACATACTTTCCATTTTCGAGACCGAAGATCATCGGAGGAAACGGACTATCCGAATAAGGAATTCCTATAAAAGTGTTAAAAGAGGAGTTACAGGTGACAATTTCCCAGATTCCATCCCCATTTAAATCCTGTAGCTTGATGGTTTCTCCACAGTCTTTGAATTTGAGATCTCCCATTTTTTTGAATGTATTTCCGAGAGAATAGATTTCGTAATTATAGCAGCAATGGGAGCCGCCGGTAAAAACCCGTAGAAGTAAGTCTTCATAGCCATCTTTATCTAGATCGAGCTTGGTTCCTGGAATCCAACCTTCAACGTTAATTTTTGGATCGGGTTCGATTAGAAAATTTTTCACTTCAGCTTTCTGCTTTCCAGTTAGGTCTGAAATTACCGCTTTCGTTCCTTCAATTCCGAGTGGGGAGTTTGAATTGTCTTTGGTCAAAATTTCAACTTTATAGAGAGGGAAAACCTTTTGCTTTAAAACTCTCCAGCTATCTGAGGAGCTCGGAATAGCAGTAGGCGCAGGTTTTTTGGCTATGAGTGTTTGAGAATAACTCATTGTTCCAGTGAAAAATAGGAAGAGAAAAATGGCTGAAAAGTATCTGAATTGATTCATCTAAGTAAGAATATTCTCTTCCTCCGTAAAGTCAAATTGGTTTTTCAAAAAGAAAATAAACTAGACAATTTTACTATTTTGGTTAGAGGATAAAAAATCGATTTTAATTCATATTAAGAACCTAAATGCATCGGTTGTCGTTTAGCTCTAAGCAAGTTCACTTTTATGAAACGATTTCTTCTCATTTTAATTATTGGACTATACGTCTCTCCCGCCTCTGCTGCGGTTTGTACAACTTTTGTAAAGCGGGTTTGTCAACCTGATAAATCGTGTAAAACCTCTGAAAGTTATACCTCATTTGCCGATTCTTCTGCCGAATGCATTGCCCAATCGAAACGTTTTTGTCCTGTTTACCTGACCGAAGCGGTTGCTAGTAAGCAGGTTCATGTCCATTTTGATGGTCAGCCCTTAAACCAAGATAAAAGTATTTGTCAGTAAATTTAATGTAAATACCGGTAAAGTACTTTCGCAATCGCTTCTCGATTGTTTCCTGCCTGGTTTAAAATAATCGCAAAATAAACCGTTTGATATTGAGACGAATTAAAATAGCCAGCCAGTGATGCAACTCCTGTCAAAGTTCCTGTCTTAGCCTGAATATTGTCGAGTTTTTCTGGAAGCAGGGATCGATATTTCTCAAATGCCTTGAGAATCTTTACCAGATCGGCGGGGGTGATTTTGTTTTCGCGAGAAATTCCTGAGCCTTCTTCGACATTGAATTGGGAGAGATGAAGGTTGGTTTTTAGAAAGTTGGTTACGATCTGTTTTCCTTTGGCAAGATTCGCAGGGGGACCAATTTTTTCGGCTCCTAAAATTAAAAAGAGTTGATTCGCAATGAAGTTGGTTGAGAATTTCATCATCGCTTGCACCACCTCATCCAAATTTTTTGAAGATTGATGCTGATAGAAAAGTTTAGCGTTTGAGCTAACAGTCCCTTTTAAAATTTTTCCGCTAGTTGATACCCCTTCTTGATCCAAAAAAGCTTTGAAGAGGTAGCCAACATATAACAACGATTCATCCGGATGATCTGCCAGATTAATTCTGCTTTTTCCGTAAGGAGCACGAGCTGCCAAAGTCCGTGTCAACTCTGTCATCGGGGTTTGAGATTCTGCGGAAACAATTTCTCCATTTTTATTTTTCTGAATAAAGATCGTGTTAAAGTTCGCGGAAAGAGCTGAGTTTAAAGCATCGTAGGGATTGAGCGATGCAGAAACTCCGGGAACTTTAATCGGTTCAAAATAGGTAGCATCCAGAATAATCTGATTAATTCCTTTCAGTCCTTTCCCTTTGAGAATTTTGGCGATTTTACTTAACTCTTCAGAAACGAGATATGGATCACCATATCCTTTAATGTAAAAATTATTCGACGAATCGATATAAAAGTCTGTTTTGAACCGATAATCTTTTCCTAGTGTTTCGAGTGCGGTTAATCCGGTGACTAATTTGAGAGTGGAAGCAGGTATAAAAGTATTGTTTCCATGATAATTGAAAAGAGGTTTGCCGTCGGCGCTTTCGACGTAAACTCCTCCATTTTCAATAAACTTAGTGACTTCAGATGACCAAGAAGCAGAGGTTTGAGGAGTGGCTATTTTACAAAATAGAAAAACAAATAAAGAGAATAAAAATATTTTTTTCATTTTTGCCTCATGGAATAGACTTCTTTGCATTAATCTAGATTGGGCTAAATAGATGGTTCGACTTCACTCACCATGTCCCATTCGGGGCACCCTGAGCTTGTCGAAGGGTTAACCGAAATGATTTATGCAACAAATCTAATAAAAAGTTTAAAATAATTTTATAAAATGACTTGAGTGAATGAAGAAGTCAAATCATTAGAAAATTGGAATTTTAAAGAAGAGAGAAGTTCCCCATAAGATTAGTCCTGAAATGATGGGGATGGTTAAATTGTCATCTATTTTTAAAGGAAGAGATTCTGAGAGAGATCCGCCCATTCCACCAATGAAAGAGATGAGTAAAAGTTGATTGAAGGGAATTGAATCTCTTAAAAAAACAATTGTGACGAGAAAACAGACTAGGAATGCAGCGAAACTTCCAATCAAAGATTTTCCAGAAATAATCTGAATTGATTTTTTTCCCCAGAGCGTTCCGACAAAGGCTGCCAGGGGATCCGCCAAAGCAAGATAGAAAATACTTAATACCGCAATGGTTTTTGGAAAGAAGGCAATGGTGATAAAGCAGGAGAGATTATAATAAAGTCCTGTGTTGACCCCTTCCATTTCCGAATCTCTCAAAAACCATTTCCAATTTTGAATCAGTTCTTTGTGAAAATGAGGATTCAATTTACGAATAATTTCGACGGATAGGTAGAGACCTGTCAGCACGGCTAAAAGAAGAAGGAATATATTTTTAGGAATATAATAAAGATATAAAAACCCACC
>CAZQOW010000233.1:0-3682 GCA_964595045.1 uncultured Pseudomonadota bacterium | reverse complement strand
CTTTCGTTCCAAAAGGAATGACCCTCACGCTCGAAGGGGATGCGAACGATTATGTTGGTAAAGGGCTTTCGGGTGGGAAACTGATTGTCTATCCTCCTCAAGAATCGACTTTTGTGGCTGAAGAAAATATTTTGATTGGAAATGTCGTCCTTTACGGCGCAACCCGTGGAGAGGCCTATTTTAGAGGGATTGCGGGAGAGCGTTTCTGCGTTCGAAACAGCGGTGTAAGCACAGTCGTTGAAGGAGTGGGAGATCATGGGTGCGAATACATGACTGGCGGGCGAGTCGTCATTCTCGGAAAAACTGGCCGAAATTTCGCCGCAGGAATGAGTGGTGGGGTTGCTTATATTTACGATCCTTCCCAAAATTTTAAACAGAATTGCAATTTGGCGATGGTCGATCTTGAAACAGTGGTCGAAGATGAAGAGATTAATACTCTGCAAATCTTGATCAGCAATCACCAGAAATATACCGGCAGTCAACCGGCGGCAAAAATTTTAAAGAATTTTGAAACGGAACTCTCAAACTTTGTGAAAGTGATGCCAAAAGATTACAAAAAGGCGCTCGTCGAGGTCCGCCGAAAAATGCAAGAGCAAGGGATTTCCGAGGAGGCGGCGATGTATGGGTAAAATCACCGGATTTATGGAGATTGCGCGGGATAAATACCCCGAGCGTCCGATCGAAAATAGAGTTCAGGATTACCGAGAGATTTACGAAGAATTTCCTGTCGAAAAGCTGAAAGCCCAAGGGGCAAGGTGTATGGATTGCGGAATTCCTTTCTGCCATCAAGGTTGTCCTCTAGGAAATTACATCCCCGACTGGAATGACCTGGTTTACAAAGGGAGATGGAAAGAGGCGATCGATCGGCTTCATGCGACAAATAATTTTCCGGAATTCACCGGTCTTCTCTGCCCCGCACCTTGTGAAGGAGCGTGTGTTTTAGGGATTAACGACAAACCGGTGACGATTAAATATATCGAATTCAACATTATAGAACATGCCTTCAAAGAAGGATGGGTCGTCTCTGAACCTCCTCAAAAATTGACCGGTAAAAAAGTGGCGGTGATTGGATCAGGCCCTGCCGGACTTGCTTGTGCCCAACAACTCCGAAGAGTCGGTCACGAAGTGGTTGTTTTTGAACGATCCGATCGAATTGGCGGGTTGCTTCGATACGGAATTCCCGACTTCAAAATGGTGAAAGAGAGAATCGATCGCCGATTGCAGCAGATGACCGAAGAAGGGGTTGTTTTTAAACCAGGGATTGAAGTTGGAAAAGATATTTCAATCGAAGAATTGAAAAGAAATTTTGATGCGATTGCGCTTTGTAATGGAGCGACGCAAGCGAGAGATCTCGATGTTCCAGGGCGCGAACTCAAAGGAATTTATCTCGCGATGGATTATTTGACTCAGCAAAATAAATCGAATGCTGGAGATAAAATAGAAAATCAAATCAATGCCAAAGGGAAAAATGTGGTGATCCTGGGCGGCGGAGATACCGGTGCAGATTGTCTCGGGACCGCAATTCGTCAGGGGGCCAAATCGATTCATCAGTTTGAACTGCTTTCTCGTCCTCCTGAATCTAGAAACCCCAATAACCCATGGCCCGAATGGCCACTTGTTTTCCGAACTTCCCCGGCACATGAAGAAGCGGCTCAACAATTATCCCGAGATGTCAGAGATTATTCTATTTTGACCAAAAAGCTTTCAGGAGAAAATGGGATCCTCAAAAAGCTTCACACGGTGAAACTTGAGTGGAGTGCAGGATCGAAAGAAAATCCTTCCAAACCAAAAGAGGTTCCAGGAACAGAAACAGAAATCGAAGCAGATTTAATTTTTCTCGCCATGGGATTTGTCGGTCCTGAGAAAAAGCAATTTCTTGAAAAGTTAAAAGTGAATCTCGATCCCCGCGGAAATATAACGGTAGATGAAAATTACATGACCTCTACGAGTGGTGTTTTTGCGGCAGGAGATGTCCACCGAGGCGCTTCATTAATTGTTTGGGCAATTGCCGAGGGGAGAAAATGTGCCAAAGGAATTGATCTCTTTTTGATGGGAGAGACAGAACTAGTTTGAAAAAATATGTATGATTTGACTCGCTATCATTCCCGCGAGTCTTTGAGCGGGAATTTCTCCTGATCCAATGACTGAATAGGGAGATCCCATTAAAACGTTCTGGCATGACAACAGTTCCGTGGAGTTGAGTGCGTTGAATTTATCTAAACTCTGTGAGATCCGAAAAACTTTTTGACACCTCTCCAACCGTTCTGTTAATCTTTCAAGGATGCCTTTTAAAAAGATAATTTTCTTAACCTTGCTTTTTTCTTTGGTTTTTTTCTCCTATGATTCAAAAAGTCAGGACTATTATGACATTATAGGTAATCAACCGGCGACTGCTCAAAAAACTGCTTCCACTTCCAATCCGATTTCCGATGCAGATTCTAATCTTTCATCCCAAGAGAAAGTGAAAGAGTCGAATATTTCAAATACAAAACCAGTAGAAGTTCCTTTTGAAGATCCGCACCTTTCAATTGTGGGATGGGATGGGCGTGTTCCTTTGAAATATTTATTATCGGCGATCCAAGAAGGGGTCACTGATCAGCTGACGATTCTTCGACTTTTTTCAGCCCCCAATATTATTACCCGCTCTGATCAAGAAAAAGAGACTTGGGTTTATCACTGGATTTGGTCTTACAATAATACTAAAAATCCTGATACCACTTTAATCTTGATGGATCATCAAGGATTAAGATTAAAAAATAATAAAAAACCTGTTTCTCTCTCATTAGTTTTTAATGATAAAAATGTGGTTGAATCGTACTCATTGAAGCTTTTAAAAGTTCGACATGATGCATTTTATGAGCATTAATTTTCTCCTATCTTTTTAATCATTTTTTAATTTATTAAAATTTGATAGCGATACGCGTCATCCTCTTAATTTTAAGTTAGATACAATTTTTGAAAGGAGTCTGCTTTGTATAAAAAAATCATTTTCTTCAGTCAGATGTTTTTATTAATTCTTCTCTCCTCATTTTCTCTTCATGCAGGCGGGAAGCCAGCAAATCCCGTTGATCCGCAAACCGCTATTTCACTCAAGCAATATATGTCAAAATTCGGAACTTTAATGGCAGGGGTGGAGATCTTAAGAATCAAAGAAAAACAGCAGATTGATTGGGATACGATTGAAATCACCTTGAATGAAATGACAAAAACGCTGAATGATATGCAATTGGCCGATAAAACCGGCGCTTACAAAGCTTATACAGAACTCCTCAGCAGTCAGTTGACCGATCTCAAAAAACAGAGTCAGGAAAAAAATAAGAAAATTTATGATAGTTTCGGAAAATTAAGTCATACCTGTTTTGGTTGTCATGCGGCCCATCGCCCCGCCGATTTTCTGGTTCCAAAACCGAAAAGTACCGCGACGGTTCAATGAGTTTATCCAACCTCTATTTTTTTGAAGTAGAGTCTTGGGAAAAAGAGATCATTAAAAGAGATTTTTCCAAGGCGCATTGTCTTCTTTTTGAAGGTCACATTCAGGATTATCCAACTCAGAAAATTCAAGAGTGTGAAATTCTTTCTTCATTTGTTTTTTCCTCTTTAGATCAGTCACTGCTTGAAAAATTACCCCGATTGAAAATGATTGCGACCCGTTCGACCGGCGTCGATCATATCGATCTCGATT
>CAZQOW010000232.1:0-3707 GCA_964595045.1 uncultured Pseudomonadota bacterium | reverse complement strand
TCGAACTCTCTATAGAATAGCAAGAGGAAATAATATAAAATATCTGAGAAAAACCTCATTTAAAAGGATTTGTCCCCGATGCCCCTTCTGGTTGAAATCTTGTTGATATTGCTTACTTTAACCGTTTTTATCGGATGGCATCTCTTCTTCTTTCATGACATGCAGAAAGATCTCCGCCCTAACATCGTGCAACCTCTGTTCAATTTTAAAAGAGTAAAAACTGAAGAAGTTCTTCGCATCACCCGAGAGCAAAGCCGCTTGATTATTGAAACGGCAAACGATGCGTTTGTCGGAATCAGCTCAAAAGGATGGATTACAGATTGGAATCGCCAGGCCGAAAATCTTTTCGGCTGGACCAAAGAAAAAGCGATCGGTCAATCTTTTATCGAATTGATTATTTCACCCCGCTTCAGAGATTTTTATCAGGAGGGAATTCAACACTTCATCCAGACTGGTGAAAGTCCGATGTTCAAAAAAAGGATTGAAATGACCGCTCTTCGTCATGGTGGAGAAGAGTTTGCTGTCGAGCTGACTCTATGGGCATTGCCTTTCGGAAATGATTACCGGCTCAATGCCTTCATTCACGATATCAGCGATCGCAAACATCTGGAAAAACTGAAAGATGATTTTGTCAGCACCGTCTCCCATGAACTAAGAACTCCTCTCTCCATTTTAAAAGGATCGTTGAGCAATTTGAAAGATGGGGTAATTGGCAATCTTTCAGAGAAACAGTCAAAAGTAATCGAAACCGCAAATCGTAATGTCGAAAGACTTTCCCATTTGATCGATGATCTCCTTGACCTTTCGAGACTCGAATCCGGAAGAGCCAAAATTCACAGAATTCGTTTCAATCCTATTTCACTTCTACAAGAACTGATTCATGGTTTTGAAATTGTTGCCAAAAGCCACAAACTCTCAATCATTAATCAACTACCTGAAAAACTACCGGACATTTACGTCAACCCGGATCTATTCGCCCAACTTTTCAACAATTTGCTCAATAATGCGATCCGTTTTGCCAAAAGTGAAATTCAGATCAGCGTCTCGATCACACCTCCGACTTCGTCTGAAAAAGATTCGAAAAATATTTTACCTAACTCTCCCCCTTATCTCCGTTTTTCGATTGAAAATGATGGGCCGCCGATTCCAAAAGAGTCGATGGCAAAGATATTTAATAAATTCGAACAACTTGATCGCCCGATTGGAGGAGCCGGATACAAGGGAACAGGGCTCGGCCTGGCAATCTGCAAAGCGATTCTAGAACAACATCACGGTAAAATCGGGGTTGAAAATAAGGGAGAAAACGGCATTTCGTTCTTTTTCACACTTCCCCAATACCAGGATGAAATCAATATACGGACGAATCTCATTGAGATGATTCATGAAGCGGAAAAAAACGGATCGATTTTTAGTATACTGGTTTTATCGTTAGTAAATGAAGCGATGATTCAAAAACAACTCGGAGTCGAATCCCTAAAAATTCTTTTTGATGAAACAGAAAAAAAATTACGAAACCATATTCTTAGAAAAGAGGATGGACTTTTCTCTTCTTCTCCAAGCGAATATATTATTTTACTTTCTGGGATCGCGGCAGAGAAGACAAAATCGATTCAAGAACGAGTGGCAAAAGAGCTTGAAAAACTACGATGTCAGAAAGAAAATTTGAGTATTATCCCCTGCTTTTCTATCGGAACTGTGACTTATCCAGCAGATGGTAAAGACCCAGAAAAGCTTCTTGCCCAAGCCTTTGAGAACTCCCATGAAAACAAAATAAAAAAGATTAGAATGTAGTGTTTTTACTTTTGATGATTCTTTGGATAGTCTCTTCCAACGAGGTTTTAGATTCCCATCCTATAAATTTTTTGATTTTTTGGACGTCAAGTCTTCGAGTTCTGATCTCTCAAATCCCTCTGAATAAACCTCTTGATAAGATAAATGCTTAATCTGCTGTTCGATCGCTTCCTTGTTCTTTGCTGGATAAACAAGATGAATCACTTTTCTTGCCAACTGATTAATCGAGATCTCTTCTTTTGAACCGATATTAAAAACCTAACCAATCACCTGATCAGATTCCATCAGCTTGATCATCACCTCGACGACATCTTCTACATCACAAAAGCAACGACTTTGCTCTCCATCGCCATAAACCGTCAGCTTCTCATTTCGAATCGCCTGTTCTACAAATCGGGGAACCACCATTCCATATTGCGCAGCCTGACGCGGGCCAATCGTATTAAAAAATCTCATCAACACCACCGAAAGCTGTCTTTGTCTGAAATAGGCAAGTGCCAAAAAATCATCGATCATTTTCGAGGCAGCGTAGGCCCATCGACTTTTTGTGGTTGGACCCTATACCACATAATTTTCTTCCCTAAAAGGGATCTGTTTTGATTTTCCATAGACTTCAGAAGTCGAGGCAATCAAGATTTTTTACAATGTTTCAAGGAAGATTTCAAAACCGCTTCAGTCCCTAAAATATTTGTCTCAATGGTACGAATCGGATCTTCCACGATCAGCTTGACCCCAACTGCGGCAGCAAGATGAAAAACCAGATTAGTTTTAGCAATCAGGGAATCTAGAAGAGGATAATTGAAGATAGAATCATGGCAAAATTGAAAATTTGGATTTTCGAGAAAAGGAGCAATATTCTCTTTTCTTCCAGTTAAAAGATTATCAATCACCGAAATAAAAAAATTTTGTTCAAGCAACTTCTGAACAAGATGGGACCCAATGAAACCGACTCCGCAAACAGAAAAGCTGCCCAATAAAATTTAGATTTTAAAAAGAAAAATTAAGTTTTTTAGTGAAACTATAAAAAATTTATGTGAAAATTCTGAGAACAATCATTTATAATCACTGATCTATTACTAATGTCGTACTCTTAAAGGTGGAAGAAATATGACAAGCTCTTCCCATATTTTGATTGTCGATGACGAACCGGATGTTTGTGAAGTGATTCAAGATCGACTTCAAGCCTCTGGTTACCAAACTCATTATGTTTTAAATGGTTCTTCTGCATTAGAATATACCTCAAAACATAGGCCTGATTTGATTTTACTCGATGTGATGATGCCAGATATGGATGGTTATGAGGTCTCAAAAAAATTGATGAATTCAGAACGGTTTTCAACGGTTCCGATCATCATGCTCACTGCAAAACAGTCCCAAAGTGATAAAATCAAGGCTCTTACCATGGGAATCGATGATTACATCACGAAGCCGTACGATGCAGATGAATTGGTTGCTAGAATTGAATCGGTTCTCAGGAGATCAAAACCATCTTTGATTGCTCAGCAAAATTCTAGAAACACCGTTTTATCTGCAGAAGATCAAAAGCGGCTGAACCTGCTCAAAGAGATGAAAAAAGCCAAAATATCCAAACTTGAACCGACCTACGATATTTTATCGCAAAATGGTTATCACTATCCTTTTGCCGGGAAATTTCTTGAAAAAGAGCATGGGGTTGAAATTTTAGATCTACAAATTTTATCAAAACGAGACTGCTTAGAAAAAAAATTCTTCGATAAGGTTTTGCTTTGTCCCTTTTGCAAAAATTACAATATCAATTTGCGAGATACCTGTCTGAGTTGCAAAAGCGCCCAACTAAAAACGGTTGAGATGCTTCATCATTATAGATGCGCCTATATCGGGAAAGAAGAAGAGTTTAAGTCAGGTCTTAATTACCCTTGCCCCAAATGTCACAAAGA
>CAZQOW010000231.1:1338-3710 GCA_964595045.1 uncultured Pseudomonadota bacterium | reverse complement strand
CACCGCTCCCAAAAATTCTTGCGGAAGATGAATCGTCGCCCGAATATAAGGTTCGTCAATCGATTCAATTTCTTGTAGAGGAGGAAGATTGGCTGGATTATCAACGGTAATCGTTGATCCATCCAGCTTCTTCACCTGATAGATAACGCTGGGAGCCGTCGAAATGAGTTTCAAATTATATTCTCTTTCGAGCCGCTCCTGAATAATCTCCATATGGAGGAGACCGAGAAAACCACAACGGAAACCAAACCCGAGCGCAAGAGAAGTTTCAGGTTCATAACTAAACGAGGCATCATTCAATTTCAATTTTTCAAGTGCTGCCCGTAAATTATCGTATTGATGCGACTCGACTGGATAAATTCCGCAAAAGACCATCGACTTCGCTTCTTTAAAACCTGGCAGCGCTTCTTCGGTCGGCAAATCAGCGTCGGTCAAGGTATCGCCAATATGAACCTCTCGAACCTCCTTAATTCCGGAGATGACAAAGCCGACTTCACCCACGGAAAGCTCTGAGATCTCTTTGAAATGCGGATCAATTACCCCTATTTTATCGACCAGATAATCTTTTCCAGTCGACATAAAACGGATTTTTTTCCCTTTTTTAATCGAACCGTCAAAAATTCGGATAATAATTACAACTCCTTGATACGCATCAAACCAGCTATCAAAGACCAATGCTTTGAGTGGAGCGTCAGGATTTCCTTTGGGAGGTGGAACAAACCGAACCACATTCTCAAGAATTTCTTTGATACCGACACCCAATTTCGCCGAAGCATCGACCGCATTCGAAGTCGGCAAGCCAATCACATCTTCTACCTCTTTTCTCACCCTGGCTGGATCAGCACTAGGAAGATCAATCTTATTCAATACACAAAAAATTTCGAGATTATGATCAAGTGCCAGATAAACGTTGGCAAGTGTTTGCGCCTGTACACCTTGCGAGGCATCGACAACCAGAATCGCCCCTTCGCATGCCGCGAGAGATCTGGAAACCTCATAATGAAAATCGACATGACCGGGAGTATCAATCAAATTCAGCTCATAAGATTGACCGTCTTCTGCCTTGTAATTCAGACGAACCGTTTGGGCTTTGATCGTGATACCGCGTTCTCTTTCAAGATCCATCTTGTCTAAAAATTGAGCCTGTTTTTCACGATCGGATAGAGCGCCGGTAAATTCGAGCAGACGATCTGCCAGGGTTGATTTGCCATGATCAATATGGGCGATAATTGAAAAATTTCTGATTTTTTTGGGATCCATTGACTTGAATGCTCTCAGCGATCAGTATTCAGCAGTCTACTGTCAACTCTGTTTGTGACAAGCTGACTGTTGAACGCTAACAGCTTATTGATTCACCACCACTCGTGGTTCTACATTTTCTTTTTCCTGGAGTTTCTTTGCAAACTCTTCCGCCGATTTTTCATCTCCAAAATTTCCGACGTTTACCCGATACCATTTTCCCTTGTCTGGAATATCTTCTACGGACAGAAATGCCATATATCCTTTTCTCTTCCACTCTTCAACCACTTGCACTGCAGCTATTTCATCCGGATAAGAAGAGATTTGCAAAGTATATTCAGAGTTCGCACTCGATTTAATTCTAAAAACGGTAGCAGCCGATTTGTCAAAAGCGGTGAAACTTTTTCTCTCTCCTTCTCCTTCCACTTTTTCCTGTTTTATCTCTTCACCTTCTTTTTTCAAATCAGGAGAGGAACTCTCTACCTGTGGAAGTAGTCGTGCTACCTCCTGATCCTGAATAGGCCCCTTGGTGCTGATACGGGGAGAAGAACTTCCAAATTTTGTTCCTACATAAAAGGCACCTGAAAGTAATGAAATTTGGAGAACCACTAAAACCACCAATTCAAGCAAACTAAACTGAATTTTTTTCTGATTATTTTGATGATCTGACATTTGAAAGTTATCCTTTCTTTAATCTCCCTCTTCTACAAAGGAGAGGGCTCTTCTTCAACCGACTGCGCCATGAACTCTGGCGCACTCACCCCTAAAATCTCGAGTCCACACTGAAAAACAATTTTTAATGCAGTCAAAAAAGCGAGTTTCGCCAAAGTAATCTTAGGGTCTGCAGAAATCACTCGATAACGATCACTGTTTTTTGCACGGCTATAATAATTCTGAAACAACTTGGCAAGATTGATCAGATAAAAGGCAATCGAATGTGGTTCTAAGCTTATCGCCACCTCTTCAAGAACTTCGGGATATCGAACTAACTCATGAATTAGATCAAACTCTTCAGGCAAAGTTAAATGGGAAAGATCGGCGGTTGAAATTGAATTCAGATCAATTCCAGACTCTTTCGCCTTTTGAAAAATACTGCAGATTCTCGCATGCGCGTATTGAATATAATAAACTGG
>CAZQOW010000231.1:0-1238 GCA_964595045.1 uncultured Pseudomonadota bacterium | reverse complement strand
CTGCCTTGATTCGCGGGATATAACCGCCATGATCTGCTCCCCAGATATTGATATATTCATCAAACCGGCGTTCATATTTATTTCGATGATAGGCGAGATCGGGAGTGAAATAGGTATAACTTCCATCTTTCTTGATCAAAACACGATCTTTATCATCTCCAAAGGCGGTCGATCGAAACCAGGTCGCATTTTCTTTCAAATAAATATAACCTTCTTCTTTCAACTCATGGAGTGCCCGATCAATTTCACCCGACTCGTACAAACTCGATTCATGAAAGAAATGATCAAAATAAATATTGAGTGAAGCGAGATCTTTTTTGATTTCATCGAGCAGTTCTTTCCCGACCTCTTTCCCAATCCGCATGGCATCTTCACCAAAGCCTTGAAGCTCTTTTGCATGATTTTTGACAATCGTTTCAAGATATTCTCCCTGATAGGAATCGGCAGGTGGAGGAGGAACAGAGGTTTGCGAAGGATCAAACTTTTTCAGATAATAGAGGACGGAATTTCCCAAGGTTCGAATTTGAACTCCATGATCGTTGACATAAAACTCTTTACTCACCTGATAACCAGAAGCATTCAGAACTCTTGCGAGCACATCGCCCACCACCGCACTTCTCCCATGACCGACATGCATCGGCCCGGTTGGATTGGCACTAACATACTCGATGAGGATTTTTTTGTTTTGACCAAAATCGACTTTTCCGAAATTTTCTTTCTGATTTAAAATCCTGGCGAGCACCTGCTGATATGCTTCGGGAGAAAATGTAAAATTAATAAATCCGGGGCCGGCCACCGCCACTTTTTGAATCTTTTTTTCTGGATCTTTCAAATGTTTTACTATCACTTCGGCAATTTCTCGCGGTTTTTTCTTCAAAGCAGAAGCGAGAACCAACGCAAGATTTGTGGCAAAATCCCCATGCTCTTTATGGGAAGTTTTTGTAACTTCGATCGCAGGAATTTCTTCTAAAGAAATCTCTTTTTTTTGAATACAATCATTCAAAGTTTCTTGAAGGATTTTTAAAATTTGTTCACGCATATTTTTTATCCAATTCAAACTGCCATTTTTTATCCTGCTTGTAATAAATTGATTCTGATTGTTTTCTAAAGGATATAAAGGAAGTTTTTGATCAAACTTAATCCCTATTCAGTCAATGGAATCTTCTGCAACTCTCCCCAATTTTTCAACTGAGGAGCAATAACCTGAAGATCTCCCACTACTAAAATTTTTAAATGAT
>CAZQOW010000230.1:0-3736 GCA_964595045.1 uncultured Pseudomonadota bacterium | reverse complement strand
CGAACCCCAGAAAGAATTTGCACCTGATCTTTTTCAATCGTCATTCGGCCACCTCGGCCATAACCTTGCTGACGGCGATAAAGTTGATAATTGATGTAGTCGGACGAAACAGAAACTCCCGATGGCATTCCATCAAGAATAACGGTTAATGCTTGTCCGTGAGATTCACCACTTGTGAGATATCGAAGAGACATGATGGGGGAAGAATATAGGAGACAGAATTCAGAAGACAGAATTTAGTAAACAAAAAACAAATAAAAGAAAAAATACCTTCTTCTGATTTCTGTATTCTGTCTCCTGTATTCTTTCTTCACTTATTCTGGAAAAACCTTTTCTTTGTCAGTGAGTTTAAGACCTAAAGCCAGAATAATCTTTCGTTTGGTATCCATTCGGCAACTCATTCCCGCTTCAATACGATCGATCGTCAAGGCTGAAAGACCTGCTTTTCTAGCGAGCTCGGCTTTGCTGACTAGAAGCTCTTCTCGGAATTTCTGAACGAAATTCTTCACCAACTCTTTAGGCTTTGAATCGTTGGGCATATCTTCTATCCTAGCAAAATAATTAATGTTTTTGTTAATTTATCTTTTGAAAATCAAATTCGGAAATCACCCTACCTGAAAAGATAATCGTGAGCAAGTATTGTTTAAATTTTTATTAAATTTTAACAAATATTATATATAAATTTATCATATTTATATATTAATTATAATAATTTAATAAATTCCTATCTTATTAAGAAATTAATTTGAGGAAGGTAAAAACCCGCAAAATCTATATCTCTTACTTATGAATAGAGAAAGGGGATTGGACTCTCGGCCTTCTGTCAATTTTAAAAGCTCTCCAGTCAAATATAACAAAATAAGACGATAATCATTTCAACTATTCAGTCAATTCTCATTTTTGTAAATCTGTGTCAACTTTGCTATTTTTTGTTGGTAAGGAATAAAAGGTAGCTCATAAACCTTATGCCATTCAACTTCAATATAAAGCGGTCTTTCAACTAAATAATTATAAAATTAATCAACAGCCTTCTATAAAATTGAGTACTTTTCTCCTCAGACATTTCAGCTCTTTTGAGTAATTTTGTTCCTTTTCTTATTTTTCTCATCTTTATACTTTTAACCTAGTTCTAAAAAAACAAATCATCTCAATAAAATATATTAAAAGTGAACAATATAGCCAAACTGGCACCGTTATTGCTTTAACTAATAAATGTGTTGGAATTCAAATAAGTCCAGGCATTGAGAGTAATAGGCAAATAAAAGGAGAAATATATGTCAAGAGCAGAAAATAACACTTACAGACCACTTCAAGGGCCCCCAACTTCTGAAGGATTTTTTAGATCTAATCAAAAAAATGATAGAGAAACTCCTAAAACAGGAGAAGTTATTCATAGAGATCCTAATACTTACCCTACTGTCGATTCCACCCCCTCAGGATTAGTAAATATGGCTTTTGATAAAAGAAGTGGTACTTGGAATGTAAACGCTCTTCAAAGAATTGCAGTAGTCGGAAATGATAGTGATAAAAAACTCGCATTGGCTCAGTTAGAAAAAATTGCTCAAAAAGCTCCTGATAGACCCAAGGCAAAAAAGGGTGAAGAATCTCATTTGCTTGCAGATCAAAGAAGTTCCGCTGTTTCCGCATTGGGAAATATTGCTCGTGGAGATACCACTGAAGCCGCCGCCGCAGGGAAAAAATTGCTTGCTTTAGGTGCAAAAGGGGGAGTTAAAACTGCTGCCAAAGCGGAATTAGTAGGAGTACAAGCATGGAAGAAAAGGGATGAAGTAGCTCATCCTAAAACACGCGATGAAGTTGTTTTAGAAGGAAAAATATATACCACAGTTCAAGCGCAATTAATGTTAACTCGTCAGAGACAAAATCCTAAAGCAGTTGAAGAGCGTGAGGAGCTCCTAGCTTTTAAAAATGGACATGAACAGAGTGTAGAAAAACCAGGCAATTTACTTGATAACAAAGCTTCTGCAAAGGAAAGAGCCGCTTTAGATAGAATGCTAGCTAGGTTGCCAAAAGATAAAACCCCAGCAGATATTGTTGACAGGCAACTAAAAACGGCTACTCGATCCACTGCATATTCAAAAGTTGTTCATGCTCCGCAACCGAGAAAAGCATTAACAATAGATCCAGTAAAAGTTTTTGTAGCTGCAGAGAGAAAATTGATTAAGTTGAGGGAAGAATTAGATCATTTAACAAAGAATCCTCCAAAAAATCCCATACAAAGAAAACAGTGGGAAACAGAAATCGCATTGAAAAAAGCTGAAGTTAAAAGTCAAGAAACTATAAATGATCGTTTAGTTGATAAACTAAATACCAAGCAAACTCAAAGAGCAAACAATTTGCTTAATAATTAATAAAAGCATTTTAGATGAGTCATCTTTTAAAGTTATTGGTTTAAGTTAGGTAAATTTTTAAAGTAATTTGTTATCTAAAGATCCATTAAGCTTTGCTTTCTTCATTGCAAATCTTATCAATCGATTAATAAGCATGCTGATTTTAATATATACTGATAAAACCTATATGATCCTGTAAAGGTCCATTCGCAAATAAAGTCGTTTCACCTTGGTCTAAAGAAATCAAATAAAAAAGGTTGTTTACCTACACATTTTAATAACTTTAGAAGAAGCAACTTTAGAAGTAATATAAAAATATTTTAAGCAGCATCCTCTATCTATTTTTTTGATGGGAATTTGAATTATCGGATCTTTAGTGAAACATAATTAACAACTTTTTATAAATGGAGGCGAAGGGGATCGAACCCCTGACCTTCTGATTGCGAACCAGACGCTCTCCCAACTGAGCTACGCCCCCAAATTGACAAAAAACTGTATGAACTAACCTATTTACATTCCTTGGAGGATGTATAAAGGATGCGGTTTCATGATTCAAGCTTCTTCTAAAAAAATATCTCTTATTTCTCTCGGATGCCCCAAAAACCTGGTCGATGCCGAAATGATGCTCGGATTTTTGGCCAAAGACGGTTTTGGATTTACCACTCAGCCGTCCGAAGCTGAAATTATCGTCGTCAACACTTGTGGCTTTATCGAAGCTTCCAAAAAAGAATCGATCGAGCAAATTCTGGAGATGGCAAATTATAAAAAGAATGGCAATTGTAAACTGCTCGTCGCCACCGGTTGTTTATCGCAACGCTACAGCCAAGATCTAGCCAAAGAAATGCCCGAAGTCGATCTTTTCGTCGGAACTGGAGAGTTCAATAAAATCGCGGAATTTTTGAAAGAAAAATTAAAAAACAGTCCTGAAAACAATTCTTTAGAAAATCGCATCAAAGTCAATCAAGAGCAGATTCTTCCCGATCCTGATCTACCGCGAATTCTCGCAACCCCTAAACATTACAGCTATTTAAAAATTTCGGAAGGTTGTTCACATCGCTGTTCCTTTTGCATCATTCCCCATATTCGGGGAGATTTAAAAAGTCGTCCGATGGAATCGATCGTCAAAGAAGTTGAAACTTTAGTTGGTCGCGGAGTGAAAGAATTTAATCTGATCGCCCAAGATTTAAATGAGTATGGAAAAGATTTAAGAAATGGATCCGATCTCGCCAAACTTTTGACAGCACTCAATCAAGTCAAAGGGGATTTTTGGCTCAGACCTCATTATATGTATCCACTCGAATTTACTGATCGTCTGATTGAAACTTTAAAAGAGAGTGAACATATCGTGAAATATGTCGATATGCCGCTTCAGCATATCAATGATCGGG
>CAZQOW010000229.1:0-3749 GCA_964595045.1 uncultured Pseudomonadota bacterium | reverse complement strand
GCCGACATGCAGGTGAGTAAGCCGGTTTCCGATTGGCCAACTCGAATCGCGGTCGAAGGAAAAGGTGGATATTACCTTGCTAGTTTTGAGAAGCATAAGCCGTTTTACAAGAAGTGGCCTTTTTTGACGTTGATGAGTGTGTTGGTGGCGGGGGGAGCGGCGGGGGCTGCGGTGGTGTTGACGAGGCCTTCTCCTGGATCTCTCAGCTTTGGAAAACCGCCTCAACCATAAAAGCGTGATGCGAATCTCTAAGAGTTTGAAAACAGAGTCTTTTTGAATAATGAAAAAAAAGAAGTTTTTGTCGCAACTATTTTCAGGAACCAAACAGGACGATAAATCTTCATCGCCTGTAATATTTGAGGAGCTTTTTATGCGTCGTTTTTTATCTTTTACTTTTTATTCCTGTCTCTGGATTCTCATTCTTTTTTCTGCCCCTTTCGGTTGCAATGATGAGAAAAGTAGCTTCAGCGGGAATACCCCTAGTTTTAATACACCGCTTCTTCTGAGCAGTGGTTCGAGCTCTGCCGATCTTGAAGATATTCTTCGATTAACCGGTAAATTAGAGCTCTTTCGTTTGGATAAAAATGGAAATCCAAATTTGGAGCGTGAGTTGGATCTTCAGGTTGAATGGGTGCCCAGAAATCCTGACCGCTCCGATTCTCCGAAGATTGTTCAAGTAATCCCTCCTGATGGATTGAAAATCGACCATCTCAAACAGGGAGATTATCTCTTCAAGATTTTGCTGAACCACCAATGGAGTCCGACAGAGAAGGTTCTGATCGCTTCTATCGAGGCAAAAGCAAATATACAAAATGGTCGAGATACAGCAGCCGATTTTTCCCAATCGAGCTGGAATTATGAATATGATGATGATCAGGATCGCTATACTAATATTGCCGAGATTACGAATGGTTATTACTCAGCAGATGACAACGGAAACGGAGACAATAGTTTCTGGGTTCTAGAACAGACTAATCCGAAAGATCCGAACAGTCATCCAAGTGACAAGGCAGTTTTAGCATCGAAGAGAATCGGTTCAACCTCTCCTGATGATCAGGGGAATGTAACGATTATTGGTGATCCACGCTCAGTTCAATCGGGCACTAAATTTATCCTGATTCATTATCGTAAAGATGGATCGGTCGCTGAACGAATCAGTTTCAATTCTCGCATCGACGGAAGCTTTGAAGTGAACCTGAAAAATGCCGAAAAAGATGAACGGATTGCGATTATTCCTGCTTCCAAACTTTCCGATGATCAAAACCCCGATCTTGGAACCATAGACGACAAAAGTGGCAACGGTGCAATCCTCTCTATCCAATATCAGCCGATCAAAATGGTGCAGTGCGGATCGGTTCCCGGAAAAGACCCAGTCGCAGGCAATGGCTACGCAATTTTCGAAGGAGAGGGGATTAGTTTCAACGCATCACAAAACGAGGTTTTCTTTCCGAAGGTAAATGGTGGATTTGTCCAATCAACCGATGTGACTGTATCGGGTAGAAGTTCGAAAACGGTGGAGTTGGTGGCAAGAATTCCAGCAGAGGCGATTAGCGGATTTCCATATCTTCATACAAAAACACCGAATATCGAATCTTATGGTATTTGCCCTAAAAATCAGGATGTGATCGTGATTCAAAACAGCGGTAGAAATGATCCTGATTTGTATATTACTCTTGTCGATGTTCCGTTTGTTCTGCTCTTAGGGCAAGTGACCTCTTTTGATATTCATCTTGTCAATCAAGGTCTTCGGGCTGTTGAAAATAGTCTCTTCTTCCATGACACTTATATCTCCTCAGTGGTGGCGCACTCTCCACATGTTGATATTATTTCTCAAGAACCGGAGGGGGAAGATCGGGAGATTTTTCCAGGTTCTCTTGATTGGGGAAGGTCTTCAAACGGTCGTATTCCACAGATTAATTCTGTTGTTCCCAAAGGGGGATTAATCCACGCCAAAAATAATTTTTTCATTTCGAAATTGATCCGTCCTGGAAAAGATCCTTATCTTGGATCGATTCTTTTTAAAGCAGAGGCAGATCCTCTTTCGGGCGGTATTTTTGGAGGGGGAAATAATGTCATTGAGCAAGATGAAGTCAACAACAGTCGTGCAGCCGATCACAATACTTTTATTCATTCAGTCGATCTAGATTTTTTAAGGGATGGATCTGGAAGACGAATCGATAAAATTCAATTTAACTCTAAAGATCTTTCCCTAGAGGTTGTGGAGAATACTAATTACACAAAAGTAAAACCGGCTGATGGAGCACAATCGCTTGAACTTTTTAAATCTGCTTCGTTGAATCTTTCTGTTGGAAAGTTGTTCAATCATGGAAGCTTTCCGTTGATTCGTTTAAAAGACGATCCTAAAAATGTGCAGTATGTTCCGGACACCCAAAAGTATTCAGCACCTGAATACTCAAAAGATCCTCTGAACACACTCGGCGAAAGTTATCTGAAAGCAAAAAGTATCGTTACTTCTAAAAACTATGGCGATTCTACTATTGATCTGCAACGATTGTCTGCTCAACAGATGGTGGATGAGGTCAGTTTAATTAATGAACGAATGGGATATCCGGTAGTTATTCATCCCTACTATTCGGTCGATGAAAAATTTGTTCCGAGTATTGCGTATGCAGAGAGAGGGGACTTGATCGATCACCCCCTCCCCTGCGAAACAAAAGAATGTTGTTTTAATCGCTTGTCAACTCAAGAGTCTATTCAGACTGATAAGCTCGATCTTAAATTTTCTCTCGATCAAGCGAACCTCTTACCGGGGGCAGGATATTTATTTTTAGTCGCTGAGGTCATACAGCTCGATCCAAAAAAAATCGCCTCGATTCAGGCAAGAGACACAAACGGCGATATTGATTATTGTGGAGCTTTGCCTGCTGAGCGTGCTGAGAAATTTGAGTTGATCTATTCTGGAGGGGAAAACTCAACTCCTCTCTTGGATAATAATCCTTTTGATAATATTGTGATGATTCCAATCATCGCTGCAGCGGCTGATCTCAGAATCAGCAATCTTCAATCTACCCCTACGACGATTGTTTTAAAGAATCCTGCTTTTCCCGCCACTTTTGAAACGAGCATGTTAATTGACAATATTGGGAATCTGAAAAGTACCCCAACCAAGATTCGAGTTTCAGTCGAAGATAAAAATTTGGGAGATCAGCCACTGTTGGCGATGGAAGGTTTTAAAAATGGTGCTCCACCTCCTGCTCCAGTGATTGTGAAATCTAAAATTTCGATTTCAGATCCTGATAATTTTCCGATGGGTCAAAATTTGAAGTTGAGCGCCAAGATAGACCCGGATGGAACCGATGTTTATGAGGCAAGTCGAGACCCTCGGGCCGGAAAGAAGAATAACAGTGCAGAAATTCCGATAAATATAACGGCGCCTGACCTGGTCATTTACGGATTGGGGTTTTCAGATTGCGGTGCAGATAAAAGTTGTAAATCACTTGCTACCCCATTTAACGGAAGAATTGACAGCACGCTTGGTGACAGCTTTAATCTCGATGTTTACGTCAAAAATATTGGAACAGGGGATGCCTCGAAAGACTACACGATTCAGGTCGAAGGGGTCGGAACTTCCTGTCCTCTGAAAAGTAGTGTAGTCGGTTCTCCGATTCCTTCAAAGCAGTGGGCTCGTATTCCCTTAAAGGTTGAGGTTCCGAGAGGAGGAAATTGTAAAGCGAATGGAAATAGTGGTTCTCCAAATGGCTTTGATTTTTCCATCTCTCTCATTGAGA
>CAZQOW010000228.1:0-3759 GCA_964595045.1 uncultured Pseudomonadota bacterium | reverse complement strand
AAATCTATCATAATTACTTTCTTCTTGCTTCTCCAAAATCGTTTCGGCATATTCTATTTCACATAAAAAACAATTAGTTATCACTTCTCTCTCACTCACTAAAAAAAGGAATTTTCATGAAACGTTGGATTACTCTTTTCACTTGTGCACTTCTCTCTCTTTCACTTCTTTCGTGTAAAAAAGATCCTAATGTTATTTTAATTGGAGAGTATGGAAGTCTGACCGGCAATACCGCCACTTTCGGCCAATCGACCCATGATGGGGTGATGCTCGCCTTCGAAGAAATCAATAATCAAGGGGGAATCCTCGGAAAAAAAATCAAAATCATCACGGAAGATGATCAAAGCAAGCCGGAAGAAGCAAAAAATGCGGTTTTGAAATTGATTAAACAAAATGGAGTAAAAGCGGTGATCGGAGAGGTCGCCTCTTCCCGAAGTCTAGCCGCAGCCCCCGAATGCCAACGATCAAAAATTCCGATGCTTTCACCTGCTTCGACTAATCCAAAAGTCACTGAAATTGGTGATTATATTTTTCGAACCTGTTTCATCGACAGTTTTCAGGGTCGTACGATGGCAAAGTTCGCCAGAAATAATCTTAAACTAAAAAAGATCGCAATTCTTAAAGATGTAAAAAATGATTACTCCGTCGGTCTTGCCGATTTTTTTGAAAAAACTTTTAAAAGTTTGGGGGGAGAAATTATCTCCATCGAATCTTATTCTGAGGGGGATATCGATTTTAGAGCTCAACTCACTGCGATCAAAGCAAAAGAGCCAGAGGCGATTTATGTTCCCGGCTACTACACCGAAGTTGGATTGATCGCTCGTCAGACTCGCGAGTTAGGGCTAACGATTCCACTACTCGGAGGAGATGGTTGGGACTCTCCTAAAACTCTTGAAATTGGTGGAACCGCAATCAACGGTTGTTATTTTACTAACCATTATGCAGCGGACGATCCTTCTCCCACAGTTCAAAACTTCATTGAAAAATATAGAAAAAAATATGGAAATACACCGGATGCCATGGCTGTTTTAGGTTATGATAGTGCTCATCTTTTATTTGATGCGATTAAAAGAGCTGGTTCAGATGACCCAATAAAAATCCGTGATGCACTCGCGAAAACTAAAAATTTTCCAGCGGTCACCGGTGAAATCACGATGGATAAAAACCGAAACGCTGAAAAGAAAATAGTCGTTTTGAAAATTGAAAATGACAAAATTCAATTTACAGAATCGGTAAACCCCTAAAGACAGTTATGAGTGATGAGTTATGGGTAATGAGTCATAAAAAAAAATCACCTATAACTCATCACCCATAACCCATAACTATTGAGCGAGCTTACCCAACAACTGATTAACGGTCTCTCTTGGGGATCCATCTACGCCCTGATCGCCCTCGGCTACACAATGGTGTACGGAGTTTTGCGCCTGATCAATTTCGCCCATGGTGACATTTACATGATCGGCTCCATGACCGGTTATTACATCGCGCGACAAATCCATCTCACTCATTCTTCTTTCGATTTTTTTATTGTTCTTTTGGCTTCCATGATGATCTGTGGATTGCTTGGACTGTTAATAGAAAAGCTGGCGTATAAACCACTCCGAAAAGCTCCTCGAATTACCGCTTTGATTACCGCTATCGGGGTTTCTCTATTTCTCGAATATGGCGGACAGCTTCTCTTTGGCGCAGATCCAAAATTTTTTCCTGAACTGATTAAAAGCAAACCGATCTTAAAAATCGACGGAAGTGTGATGAGTAATGTTCAACTGCTCGTCATTGGTGTCAGTATAGCATTGATGATTCTCCTAAGATTTATCGTCTTAAAAACCAAAATGGGAAAAGCAATGCGGGCAGTCTCTTTTTCCCACACTGCCAGCCAGTTTGTTGGAATCAATATTAACGCGGTGATCAGTGCCACTTTTTTTATCGGATCGGTTCTCGCGGGTGCAGCGGGGGTTTTAGTGAGCCTTTCCAATCCAAAAATCGATCCTCTCATGGGAATCATGCCAGGCCTGAAAGCTTTTGTTGCGGCGGTCTTGGGAGGAATTGGAAGCATTCCGGGTGCGCTTTTAGGAGGATTTTTAATCGGCTTCGCAGAAACTTTTGTCGTTGCCTATCTCTCTTCAACTTATCGAGATGCGTTGACGTTTGTGATTTTGATTTTGATTTTGTTGGTAAAGCCAACTGGATTACTTGGAAAGACAATAAAAGAAAAAGTGTAGATCTCCGTAGGGGCGCACGGCCGTGCGCCCCTACAAAAACAAACTCTATGACATTTAATCGCCTCATTAAAATCTTCTTACTCATCGGAATTCTCTACGGATTGAATTTTTTATTTCCTCAAATCAACAATTACATTCCCGAATTTCCCTATTATCTTCAAATTCTAAATCTGATCGGAATTAATATTATCATGGCGGTCAGCTTAAACCTGATCAATGGACATACCGGCCAATTCTCCCTCGGACATGCTGGTTTTATGGCGGTCGGCGCCTACTCATCCGCCTATTTCACTTTTTATCAGCATGACAAAATTATTTCTTTGCTTTCATTTCTCCCTCCTTATGCAGCCGAAAATCTTTTTTTCTTCACCGCTTTATTAATCGGCGGAATTTTTGCCGCACTCGCCGGATTGATTGTCGGAATTCCAACCTTGCGCTTAAAAGGAGATTATCTCGCAATCGCCACGCTCGGGTTTGGTGAAATTATTCGCGTGGTCATTTTGAATTTTGAAAGCGTCGGCGGCGCAAGAGGATTTACCGGAATTCATGAATACAGCAATTTTTTCTGGATTTACCTTTTTGTCTTTATCACCCTGTCGATCATTTCCCATTTGGTTTATTCGGCGAAAGGTAAAGCACTTCTGGCGATTCGCGAGGATGAGATTGCGGCAGAGTCGATTGGAATCAACGTCACCCGTTATAAAATCATCGCTTTTACGACCGGAGCCTTTTTCGCTGGAATTGGAGGCGGTCTTTTTGCTCATCTAATGATTTATCTTCATACGAACTCATTCACCTTTTTGAAATCGATCGATTTTATTATGATGGTCGTTTTGGGTGGACTTGGTTCAATTACCGGATCGATCGTGGCAGCAATTCTGCTCACGATTCTTCCCGAAGCACTCCGAGTTGCTGTCGAGTGGAGAATGATTGTTTATGCTCTTTTGCTGATTTTGATTATGCGGATAAAACCTCAAGGAATTTTTGGAATGAAAGAGTTTCGGATATTTAAAAAATAACTCGGATGTTTTATTTTCTCCTCCCCTTAAGATAAGGGGAGGTTGGGAGGGGTTATGAAAAACTTTGTATCACTCGCATATTCATAACACCCCCTCCCCCCTCTTACCTTAAGAGGGGGAAATGAATTTTTATACTTTTATGCTTCTTCAAATCAACCACTGCTCTCTCTCTTTCGGAGGAATCAAGGCGATTCAACGTTTTCATACGACGTTGCAGGAAGAAGAATTTCTGGGAATTATCGGACCGAATGGTGCCGGTAAGACAACTCTCTTTAACCTTCTCACAGGAATTTACAAACCGGATGAAGGAGAAATTTTACTCAAAAACAGATCGACTCTAAAACTTTCTCCTCACGAAATTAACCAATCTGGAGTCGCGAGAACATTTCAAAATATTCGACTTTTTCAAAACCTCTCCGTCGAAGAAAATGTCTTGATTGCTTATCATCATAATATTCAATCTTCTCTCGTTGCTTCCTCATTTTTATTGAATAGAGTTCTCAAAGAGGAAAGCGAAC
>CAZQOW010000227.1:0-3764 GCA_964595045.1 uncultured Pseudomonadota bacterium | reverse complement strand
GTTTATAAAAATCTTCAGATTGAACCAGTGATAAGGCTCTATTTTAAAATAGTTTAAGACTCCCCATATAGAGGAATAAACTGCTAATAAACAAACTAAAAAAGATAAGTGTTTTTCATGGATAGGCTCTTTTCTCAATTGAGAATATTGTGTATTTTCATCTTCTAAATCCCGAGCCTTTCTTCCTGTTTCTTTTAATAAATCGACTCGGATATGGTGCGTAATTTCAGCAAAAATATCATCCATTACCGATCGAATAGAATTTAAGTTTGATTCTAGCTTCTTCCAGTCTACAACCACTCTTCCATTTTCTACTCGAGCAGCCGATAAAAGAAGATTTGAAATTACCTCCTGAGCAACTGTAGTAGGTTGGCCAGATATTTGAGGGTTCCTTATGACACTCCAGATAATAAAAGCACGCAATGCAGACTCAGCATCACTTCTAGAGCGATTCACAATGAATTGCAGAGTCGTTAAATCCGAATATATTTGATCGAGAACGGTGATAGTAGAGTCACCATGAGACTGCAGATCATGGGCTAGGTAATTATACTCCACTCCATATTTTTCACGAGCTTCAAGGCGTCCTCTTTCATGATTTAAAACAAGAAGAGCTAAAGTATCTAAATTCACCTCATTGACTCCTCCCATTCTTGATAGAAACTCCTCGTAAATCCGTTTATGAACTGACAATTGATAATGCTGACTATAACGAGGGGAGTCCTGACGACTTTTGAGATGTTCGCGTAGATCATCCTCCATAGTCACTACGGTAGAATTTTGATCATCAATAGCAAGATTACTCGAATCAATTCCTATATTAAACATTGGTTTATCTAAAGAGATAAATCTAACCATCTTTCCATCAAAAACATTCTTTTCTTCCGACTTTAGAATGCCCACTACCCCTACAACCCTAGACTGATAAGCATTAGCACTCGCCACAAAAATACGCATCTTAGAGCCACTAGCTTCTAGTGCATCATTCACTACTGCGTTAATATCTCCCACCCCTATTTGATAAGTCGTTCTATTAAAAACGAACTCTTCACTGCCAGGCTTTGCAATCAACTTTCTGAAACTTGCCTCGACCTGTTTTTCCAAGTCAGCCGCGGTTGCGTCGTGAACTCGTTCAATTGCACTTACTCCTTCTTCGCTCATTATGGTTGAAAGGTCGACTGGAAGAGATTCTTTCAAAGGCTTTAAGATATAACCCATCACAGGAAAGGCTCTCCCAACGGTTCTAGAATCAGGTGGAACAAGTTGAGTCCATGTCCAATTTCTTTCATCTAAAATTTGATATTTATTGGCAAAAAGACCCTCTCTAAAGTCATGTGCGAATCTAGTTAACGGCCTTGGTTGTGAAGCAACCACTATCTGTCCCATTGAATTTCTGATATCTACTTCTCCGATATCTGAAGTCAAAACAACTAAGTCCGCATTATTCCCCAAATTCGCTATATGATCCGTATGCAATTGAAAAGCAAATTTCGAAATAGCTTTTAACCATTCCATCTCACGCATTAAATTAATCGAAAATTTCTTGCGAAATGCTTCAGTAACATACATCGCCGGAAAAAATCCGATCTGTGTTACCGTCATACCTGAAATCATCAAATCGGCATGTTCTCCCGGCTTAAGAAAGTTGACCTCTCCTTCCAAATGGAAATTAGCGGTTAACTCTGCAATCCTCCTAAGAGCATTTTGAGGATCTTTTTCTTCACCGATAATTTTATCGATTGCTCTCGCATACTGAAAAGTGACTCCTGTAACGTCCATTCGTCTGATTTCAACTTTGTTTTGTAAATTTTTAGGCAATGATTTTCTGGCATCTATAAGTGCTCGGTGATCAACATCAACAATAATCACTTTATCAAACTGCTCAGTTAATGCTCTTAGTGGAATATCGAAGGCCCTGCCAGTTCCCAAAACCTCTACTGTTCCTTTCTTAGGAAGCATATTAACAGCCTCAAGGATGATACGGCCGTTATTTTCAATATGCTCTTTCCAATATCTGCCATATTGAGATTGATATTTTCTGATTCCATCAGAACCTGAACCAAAGCCCATCCTATTAAAGAACTCTTCATCAATTGAGGGATTAAAAACAAATGTTCCGATGGGAAGCACAGTAGGAGATTCCGAATCCTTTTTTGTCGAAGTTTTCTCTGTTCCATTCTTGCCATTGCCTTCCCCTTCTCCTGCGCTCATGATCGTAGAAAGTGTGGAAAAGAGAGAAGGGAATAGTTTAGAACCTTCTTCAAACAAACTATTCAAAATTGAAGCGTGAGAAACATGATTTCCATCTCGATCGACCAAAGCTAAAGGGTTTTGAACTGACTGAATGGGACCGTCATTTAATTCTCCCGGAAGCGAAACTGGGCGGATAGGTAGAACCTCTACCGGCTTTGGTCTCGCCAAGGCAACAGCCCCTTCGAATCGATAAGGTAAACTTTGCATTACCTCTTCTGTCGCTACACCCGTAGCTGTTGACATGTTTGCTGCAGTTGGAGAATTACACTCTACAGTCGTCCCTATTGTTTGAGCGGAAAAATTGTTTATCGTTTCTACTCCAGTTACTGGAGAGACTTTAGGTCCTTGCGGAAAACCGACAGGAGACTCTGTAAGTTTCCCCTGATTTACAGATGGAAATGAAGTTTTTAACGCAGCACGAACAGCTGCCAAGTCGATGATCTCTTCTCCAGGATTAACAGGAGGCGGTGGAAGTGCAGTCGTTCTGGCTGCTGAGTCAAAAGGAAGCACTTTCGCAGCTGCAGCTTCAGCTTCTTGCACTGGAGTGGGAGCAGCTTTAGGTGTCGCATTAAAAATCCTCAAAAAGCCAGCGACCAAGCTTACGATCGACAAAATAACAGTAGTTTTCCCCCGTTGATCTTCTCGAATCGCCTCATTTCGAACTTTATCGGTTTGAGCATTTTGGAGTTCTATTTTCGATTTCTGAATCGCTCCTGCTCCTAATCCGATTCCGAATCCTGAAAGAAGTGCCCCTATAACCGGAACTTCCATGGTCAAAGGGATCAATACTAACGGCAAACCTCGAGCGGTTCCGCTTCTAAAATCTGGAATTCTCCCATCCCAAGCATATCGAGATGTTTCGGGGTCAACATCCTTCCCAGTAAGATAAAGAGACCTCATCCGTTCCAATTCTGGACCACGGAAAACTCCTATCGGCAAAGCTTTAGCAAAGCGATAGTCAAGCAAATTGAACATCATTCTTTGTCTACTGCTAGAATCATTACAATTTGGTTTTTCATACTTCTCAAAAAATGAAAGCTGACGAGCTCCCAACAACCATAAACTTCTTGCTAAACTTAAGTGGGTTAATTCATGGCAAGCTGCGACTTCAAACTCTTGCCGCTGTTCAGCTGTACTCTGAGAAAGGAGAACCAAAGCTTGTAAACTTTCAGATTCAGCGTCAGCTAAGGTTCCGGGAAGGAATGCGCCGTCTAAAACCGTCTGATGGACAAATTTTTCACCCGAGTTTTTAGGACTGAAAACCATAAATATTTCCTCCAGAAGAAAATATGAAATTTGTAATTGAAAACTTTATGGTTATCGTTATCGGAAGTATTTAAATTAAGTTGCTTACTAAAATTTGGACATAAAACAACGCTATTCATCAAACTATAACTAGATTTTATATGTATTTATAAGAATTGGATTTCTTTGGACGTCTTTAGATCATAAAAACACGGAGAGGGCGGGATTCGAACCCGCGATACCCGTTAAGGTATACTCGCTTTCGA
>CAZQOW010000226.1:0-3770 GCA_964595045.1 uncultured Pseudomonadota bacterium | reverse complement strand
AGGCATTCGAGATGCTTCATGAAGAATTTCCTGAAAGCAGCCGATGGGATCCTGTAGGAAATGGAGATAGCAATCTGGATTCTGCCAGCCAGCTCACCAATGAGCGAGCCGGGGACTCATCAACAGGATTAGAAAATGGATCTCCGTTTTATGATGGAAAAGATTTCAGCATTTCCCCAATCCCAGAAGGATCAAACAAAAAAACAATCGTTCGTGCGAGCGGCACCGTTACTCTCAATCCCAATTCGAATAGTGAATATTTCAAAGTCGAATATAATGACAACAGCAAAAATTATCTTGTTCATGTCTATGCAAACAAAAGTGACTTAGAGAACGGAGTCGAAAAAGAAACAATCGAAGTAGATTCAGAATTAATCAATCATTTAGATTTAGAGATCGACCCGAGCCGAATCGAATTTATCGGTGAGCTAAAGGGGAGAGATCAGCACACCTTGAATACAAGCGGAAATGGAAAAAAACTTGCTGCAACTGTTCAGGATATCGATCCAGCAGGCGAAGCGTTGGTTGATGGGGATACAGCAATAAATCATGTTGAAACGGTGGATGGTGAGCCGATTGCAAACTACGTCGGAACCGCTGATTCACCCGATATTAACCTCCATCCAAACTTTGATGATTCAATCTCTCATCACAAAATAATCACTTCAGGGATCATCACTCTTACCCCCACTTCTGTCGCAGACAAGGTGGAGGTGAATTATGACAGTTCCAAAATGGAATATAAAATTTCTATCCATAAAAATGGAGGAGGTCCGACTGAAATCTTTACAGTCGATGCGAAACTCGCTTCAAAAATCGTCATTCAAACCACTGACTCACAGGTAAATTGGCAGGGGGGTTTATCGGATTCGAAAAATCCTAACAACCCATTGTCGATCCTTCGAGGAAAAATCACCATCGGTCACAAGCCTGCAGCAGCCGATTGGGCAATCCGAATGAAATCTTTTCTTCCCGGAAGCTACAGTACTGAAGAGGCTCAAACCTTTGCCGATAAGATTGCAGAAGCAACCAAAACCGGCCAATGGGATGACACGAAAAATTATCTCTCCAGTTTATCCGGCGATATTGCGAATAACGTCGTCAGAAAAATAATCACCGGAATGATTTTGGCCGGCGGAGGGAGTAACGGGGTTGGAGATCCCAAAGCGCACGAGATGTTGAAGCAAATGCCCAAAGAGATAGTTCAAATGATGAAAGATAAAGTACTGCAAGAGGTTGGGGAATGGGGTGAAAGCCATGGGGGAGATATCGGTAATAGTCTTTGGGCGGCACGGGTGATCACTGACTCCGAGGCGTTAAGAGGAAAATGATAAACCTATAACAAGGGTTGAATACTCGAAAATCGATATTCGTTGAGAAGTGATGAATTGATCTACTCAGAAGCCAAAAGTTCACGTTTGGTAAAAATCGCCTGAAAACGATATCCCTTCTCTTCAATCTTCTCTCTTCCCCCCTCTTCCCGATCGACGAGGGTCAGAATGAGGCTGACAAAATATCCCGCTTTTTCAACCTTCTCCGCTGCCTTGAGCACAGAGCCTCCGGAAGTAACGACATCTTCGACTAGGGCTACCTGCATTCCCGGCCTCAGGTTTTTTTCTCCTTCGATCCAGGCAGAGGTTCCATGTTTTTTCGGTTCTTTGCGAATGATAAAGGCGGGAACCGGGTTTTCTTTCAGTTGGCTGAACAGGCTGACAGCCGTGACGATCGGATCAGCTCCCAGAGTCGGCCCGCCGATCGCCTCTATTTTTCTACCCGAATTTTGAATCATCTCGAAAAAAAGAGAACCGATCAAGAAAGAACCGAGCGGATTTAAAGAGGTCTGCTTTCCATCGAAATAAAAATCAGATTTTCGACCCGAGGCAAGTAGTACCTCTTTTTTTTCATACGATTTTTCAAGAAGAAGTTTTCTTAGAGTTTCTTTTGGGTTTTGAAGATTCATAATTTTTATCCTATTAAAATACCATTCTCTCTAAACGAAAAAAGGGAGAATATTAAACTCTATTTCACCTGTTGAATATCACCCGCTTTCATCCATCCAACCTTTCCATCGGGAAGGTGAATTTTCAAAAAATCTTTAATCTGATCGTTGATTTCTCCAATCGTTCCCTCATGCAAATCAAAGAGCTTAATCGATTTATCAGTCGGCTCAGAATAAACAGGAACATTCGATTCCACAATCACACCCAGATCTTGAACCTGCTCGGTATAAAACTTGGCAACTCCCGAGGAAATGAGAATCAGATTTAAAACTCCAAAAATAAAGAGTGGAATAATCAGCGAATGTTTTTCTTTAAAAAAATAAAGTGCAAGCAATCCAAAAAAAACGAAATGGATCATTAAAGTCATCAAAGCCAACTCTTTGAAAGTGACGAAATCATTGAGGAAGAAAAAAGTCTGAAAAATCTTGCTCGAAACCGAAAGCTCAAACTGATCGACCCGCTTGCTGGTCACCGCCTGAAAATTTGCAACCAGATCGCGATCTCTCGGCTCGAGTTGAAGTGCTTTCATATAATAATAAACCGCCCAACCGACTCGGCCGGTTCGATAGTATGTATTTCCGAGATTATAAAAAAGATCACCCGACTGAATCCCTTTCTTCTGCAGATCGGTATAGAGTTCCACCGCTTTTTTGAAATCACGGGCAAGATACGCCTCATTTGCCTGATGAAAAATGGTTTGAACGTTTGAATCGACCGCGGCAAATAAATTTACCGAAGAAACAACCAACAGAAAAAAAATGAGGAGAAACTTTTTCATAATTTTATCTCTCTACCCAAATAAGTTTTTTGGATCAAATCTTTCACTCTTTGGGCCGGTAAGTACTCGAAAGCTTTTTAATGAACAGAAAATCAGGATCACAAAGAGTGAAAGATTTGATCCAAAAAACTATCTTAACTCTTTTTCCGCTCCCTTGATCAATTCAATCGCCTTCGCACAGACTCGATCTTCCCAACCTGGCTCTTTCGTAAATCCTCCGTATTGCCAGCTCTCCAGCTCTTGTAAAAACTGGACGAACGAGTCACCAATCAGACTTTCTTTCGATTTTTTCAGGAAGATCTGTTTGACTTCCGCAGGAGTCAACGCAGTTCCGACTTTCCCGACTTTATCTCCCAGATATTTTTTCACGAGATAATTAACCTCAGTCGGCACATCGAGAGTCGATTTTTCTTTCTGAATATCTTTCAACCGTTGAATCGTCTCTGAAAGTGCATTCTGTTTGCGAACCAGCTGACTGTTTTCACTCATCCACCGTTTTCGACGAAGAAAAACAAAAACAATCAAAAAGGAAAATGGAGGGAGTAAAAAGAGGAAAACCATCGCATCGATAAAATAAGAGCCAGTTTCTTCATGACTATTTTTCAATTCTGGATGAATCGTCGCAATATCTTCGGCCGATGGGGTAACCTCGGAACCTTGAATCTTGTTCGATTCTGACTTTCGAACTTTATTGGATTCGGATCCTGGAATTGCCAATAGATCAAATGCTTTGCTACTCAACTGCTCATAAGCTCCGCTTTTCGGATTAAAATACGAAAACGTTAGCGCTGGGATCTGCATCTGCCCCGGAGCTTCTGGAACTAGAGCAAATTTAAAAATCTTGCTCCCTGAAACGCCAGAAGGACTTTTTCTCAAATCAACCGTCGGCTTATCATCATAGACTTTCAAGTTAGGAATCTTGAAATTTTCTGCCACCTGCGCCTCTTTAACATTTCCATTTCCTGTGACCGTCAAAGTTAAAGTTGCCGTTT
>CAZQOW010000225.1:0-3789 GCA_964595045.1 uncultured Pseudomonadota bacterium | reverse complement strand
CCGCCTGATTCATAATCAAAAACCTCATCAAGTGTTGCCGTCGCCGCTTTCTGAAGCCCTTTCTTCATGATTTTCAGGGCGACCGGTGCATTGGCAGAAATTGTTTTGGCAAGGCTTTCAGCTGCTTCTTCCAAATGAGATGACTCTACCACTTGATTCACCAGTTTCATTTGAAAGGCTTCCTCGGCTGTAATGGTTTTTCCGGTAAATAAAAGCTCTGCCGCGATGGCACTTCCTCCCAGTTGAGTCAGGGAGAAAAGTGCCCCCATGCCGGAGCTGAGCCCAATTTTAGAAAAATTAACCCCCATCTTTGCCTCTTTGGAAGCGAGTCTGAGGTCACAAGCGAGCGCAATGCAAAATCCGGCGCCGATAGCATGCCCGTTAATGACTGCTAGGGTGGGAACTTCGATTTTTTTCAGGCTCAAGAATTTCGAATAAAATTCGATCATCTCTTTTTTATTTTGCTCCGGAGTTTTTTTCGTTCGATTGAGAATAAACTGGAGATTTCCTCCGGCAGAAAATGCCTTTCCAGAGCCAGTGATTAAAACGACCCGGATTTCAGGATCCTGATTGATTTGGATGACAAGAGCTGCTAATTCACTTCCCATCTCTTCGGTCATTGCATTGAGTTGATCGGGATTATTCAAGATGATTTTTCCGACCGATTCTTTTTTTTCAAATAAAACAAGAGGCATTTTTTCTCCTTTATTCTGACGTTCTAATTTATTTTAAAATAGTTATGAATAAAATCGCACTCATTCAAGACAAACGTTATCTCGACCACCTCACCGGTTCAATGCATCCTGAAAGACCCGAACGGCTCCAAAGTATTCATCAAATGCTTGAAGAAAGCGGTTTGGTCAAGCAGGCAATTTCACTGGAGCCGAGAGAGGCGACGAAAGAAGAGATTTCGCTGGTTCACACAGTTGAGTTGTTTGAACAGGTTGAAAAAAGTAGTCATCATGGTTCCACATATTTAGATCCCGACACTCATGCTTCCCGAAATTCTTTTGAAGCTGCGAAACTTGCAGCGGGTGGGCTTTTAATCGGAGTCGATGAGTTGTTCGACGGAAAGATTGAAGAGGTTTTCGCTTTTCCACGCCCTCCCGGTCATCATGCGGAGCGTGATCATGCGATGGGATTTTGCCTTTTCAATAACGTTGCGATCGCGACAGAATATGCGATCCAAAAAAAACAAATCAAAAAAGTAGCGATTCTCGATTTCGATGTTCATCATGGAAACGGTACCCAGCATATCTTTGAAGATCGGCCTGATGTTTTTTTTGTTTCAACCCATCAATATCCCTTTTACCCCGGAACCGGTGCCGCGAACGAAATAGGAAAAGGGGCTGGAGAAGGATATACGTTAAATCTTCCTATGCCCGCCGGATGCGACGATGCGGATTATCACCAAATATTTGAAGAGAGAGTGGTTCCTGCGTTGTTAAATTATCAACCGGAGCTGTTAATTGTTTCTGCCGGATTTGATGCGCATCAGCTGGATCCTCTCGGTGGAATGAAAGTTTCCAGCCAAGGTTTCAAAATGATGGCAGAAAAAATTGAAGAGATTAGAAAAAAACTCTCGAAGATCCCGGTGCTTTATGCTTTAGAGGGGGGATACGATTTAAAAGGTTTATCAGAGTCAGTGAAAGAGATGGTACAGGTGATGGTAAAACCGACCTCTTCCTAGCCCCCTCCTTTGTAATGAGGGGTGATTTTTCCTCCTTCTTCCTACGAAGGAGAGGGTTGGGGAGAGGTTCAATCCAAGGAGAAAATATGAAAAAAATTTTGATCGTTGCAGCGGTCGTTTTAACCCTATTTCAAACAGGAGAAATCATGAGTAAATCAGTGTCAGTTCAAGAACCGAAGAGTTTAACCATCGATCCCAAGAAACATTATGAAGCGGTCATTTCGACTGATAAAGGGGATATCACTGTTTCGCTCAATGCCGAAAAAGCTCCTTGGTCGGTCAACAATTTTGTCTATCTCGCAAAAGCAGGCTTTTATAATGGATTGACTTTTCATCGAGTGGAGCCAGGGTTTGTCGTACAAGGGGGGGACCCACAAGGAACAGGCACTGGCGGTCCAGGATACACCGTAAAAGCCGAAATAGGTCTACCGCACACCAAAGGAGCATTAGCCTGGGCGAGAACCTCAGATCAGGTCAATCCGGAGAGAAGATCGAGTGGATCGCAGTTTTATATCACCTTAGAAGCGACTCCGTTTTTGGATGGTGCTTATACGGTTTTTGGGCTGACAAAGGCTGGAATGGATGTGGTTTCGAAAATTCAAAAAGGCGATCCTATCAAATCAGTCAAAATCATTGAAAAGTAATAAGCCTCTTTTTTCTGATCTATCTGTAAAAAAAGTCAAAAATTAGTAATTTTTGTCTATTTGGGTGTTCCTATTCTACCGTTTTTTTGATAGGGGGGCTGGCAACTTAGCCATTTTGGCGGTACGATAATAAAGTGTGGTTATCTTCAGTTTTAATTTAATAAATATAATCATCGATTCATGCAGGAGATTTGAGCTTATGAAATTCCCTATCAAAATTTTTTCGTGTTTGGGTAAAGCGGCTTTCTTTTTATTACTTCTAACTACTTTCTATTTACAACCGAAGCTTGCGATTTCAGCTATAGCTCCTACTTGTGGATGCGGTAACGGAATTTGTCAGCCGGATCGAAATGAGCTCAATAACTGCGCGGGGCCTGGGCAAGATTGTGCTGGGCGTTCTCTGACTTGTAATGAAACAACCGTATGTGGATTAAAAGATCCTATGAATCCAATGAAGGAAGATGGTTGTTGTCCCGGAAGTACAGCAACAGGACCAAAGTGCCAAGGGGTTTTAATGGGACCCGATTATGATCCTGACTGCCGTGCTAGTTGTTATGACCATATCTGTCCCAATGGTTTACTCGATGAACCGGGTGAAACATGCGAAGTGGATCCGGTGACTAAAGCTGAAAAATTTGCGACTGGGATCCTGTGTAAAGCAGGAACCTGCTATACGACAGGAGCGGGAGCTTGCCACTGTTGCGGGGATGGAAAAGTGGATCCTGGTGAGATGTGTGATCCTAATGCTCCACCAAGCAACGGCTCATGTCCTGTAGGATCAACGTGCACTGATAGTTGTACCTGCGCAACCTGTAATAACGGAATAATTGAGCCGGGAGAAGAGTGCGATGGATTTGGGACTGCTTGTAAGAAAGGTGGCCAAGATGGCAAATGCACCGATAACTGTAAATGCGAGGTGCTTTGTGGAAACGGGCTTTCAGACCCTGGGGAGACGTGCGATGATGGGCCTAAGAACGGAACACCCGGTTGGCCATGCCGAAAAGATTGTACGTTTTGTGGAGACACGTTAAAAAATGGTTCTGAAAAGTGCGATAGTGCCGATCCCAAAAAGCCTCCCACAGGCTGTTTAGTCGGAGAAGAGTGTAATAGTGCATGTGAGTGTATTGTCATTCCTCCTCCTCCCAAATGTGGTGATAACAAGCTTAACCTTCCAAATGAAACCTGTGATGGGACTGCATTAACAGTCTGCCCTGTAGGAAGCTGTCGTCTTCCGGCAGCCGTCGATGAGTGTAGCTGTTGCGGTGATGGAAACAAACAAGGCTCGGAGAAGTGCGATAATGGCGCGATGAATAGCCCAAATCCAAACGATTTTAGCGGTGCCTGCCGTGCGGGAAGTTGTACCTCTTGTGGTGATGGTGAAGTTCAAATGGCAGCCGGAGAGCAATGTGAAAAAGACATGGATTGTAATGATGCAAGCAAGGTTTGTAGTGGATG
>CAZQOW010000224.1:0-3794 GCA_964595045.1 uncultured Pseudomonadota bacterium | reverse complement strand
CTAATAATGACGGTTATGAGTAATGAGTTATGGGTTATAAAAAAACCATCACCCTAATATTACTCATAACTCATTACCCATAACCGCCTTCAGAGCCAGCGACCGGAATCGAACCGGTGACCTACTGATTACAAATCAGTTGCTCTACCAGCTGAGCTACGCTGGCACCTTCAAAAAAAAAATAAAAAAATCAATCCTCTCAACCACTTAAAACCCAGTCTAAATTTTAACTATGAAATACATGACAACTTACTTTAGATTTGAATTTTGATTTTAGTTGAAAACTTAGGAAAAAAGCCGACAGTTTATAAGTATATTTGAAGACCTTGTCAAGGCTAAATAAAGAATTTCTACTAAAAATTTTAACTGTTTATCAAAATTGAGCTCGTCGATAAAAAAATTATCTCAAAACCAGAGACTATATACTTGCCTCAAAAACTTATAAGACCATTGACCCATAAAAAGAAAAAACAAAATTTTTGAAGATAAACTCTCCTTTTTCATAATAAAAAAAGTGGGAAACAACCTTTTTCCCAATAATTCTGAGAGATTTTTCATCCAATAGAGAAAAAGTAAAACATAAGCGACGGGACCAAGCAGGTTATAGGAAACGGCCTTTAAAAACTCTCCATGGGAGATCGACACAAAGGAACGCAGAAGACCACAACCAGGGCAGCCTAGATTAGTAACCGCTTTAAACAAACAGAGAGGTATTCCCTCTACCACTTTTACATTCGCTACAAATGAAAATAAAAAAATGGCAGCTATAAAAAAGACCGCCCAAAAATTTCTCACTTTTTCATTCACTTCAGCGCTATTGAGATGACATAGTTCAAAAAAAATGGTGTCGCTTTATTTATTTAATCAATTTTTCAGCAAAATCTCCTAATACAGGAATTTTCCATCTTTCCATCTGATATCCCTTTACCATTGCAACAATTGTAATTGCCAAGAAACCAAGCCATATAATCCAACTTAAAAAGGCAAAAAATGGGATAATCATGGTAAGAATGAAGATGACGATCCACAAGACAACCCCTGCAATACCGAGAACAATTCCTTGCGCTGCATGAAATCTTACATCTTGATTGTTCTTCTCAATCAAAAGAAAAATAATTCCTGTAATAGGAACGCAAAGATAGCTGAGAAGAGCTGCAACATTGGGAGCCAGTCCTGAACTTCCACCACTTCCGGATGAAGTTTGTTCTGCCATTATTTATTCTCCTTTTTAAATGGGTTGATTAAGAATTCAATATCGTTCTTCTTTTTATCTTAAAAGTCATCGAAAGAAAAACAAATTTTACAGATTTATTTTATTCTTTATAAAAAGAGTCGAGAATATGCTTATACTTTTCTGTGACCAACTTTCTTTTTATCTTTAACGTGGGTGTCAATTCTCCTCCTTCAACAGTAAACTCTTTAGGAAGAATCGCGAAACGTTTGATCCCTTCAAAACTTGCCAGCTGCCTGTTTTTTTCTTCAATTCTTTTGTGAACAAGGCTTGAAATTTTGGGATTAACAATCAATTCTTCAAAAGGGGCAGGCTTTACTTGATGACTTTGAGCTAACCTCATCAACTCATCGGGGTTCAAGGTGACTAGAGCACTCAAAAACTTTCTTCGATCACCATGCACCATAACATTACTGAAAAGAGGATCGGTCTTTAAAATATTTTCTATATATTGTGGAGCAACATTCTTACCCGCCGCTGTGACGATGAGGTCTTTTTTACGATCGGTGATTTTTAAAAAACCATCTTGATCAAATTCACCGATATCACCTGTATGAAAATATCCATCCGATGTGAACGCCTCTTTGGTGAGTTGTTCATTTCTATAATAGCCTGTAAAAACATGCCCTCCGCGAACTAAGACTTCCCCATCTTCGGCTATCTTCTCTTCGATATTTTTGACCATCGGACCGACAGTTCCAAAGCGATAATGGTCAGGACGATTAATATTGATCGCCGCAATCGTTTCTGTAAGACCATAACCTTCTAAAATTAGCACATCGGCTGCGTGAAAAAACTGTGCAACCTCGGCGGAAAGTGGAGCTCCTCCTGAAATAAAAAAACGAACTCTTCCCCCCAACTTTTCTTGCAATTTCGAGAAAACAAGCTTATGGGCAATTTGATACTGAATTGAAGTCAAGATTGGAATTGATAGGTTCTTTCTTTTTGCTTCACTGACAGCAGTTCCCACTTCTAACGCCCAATAAAAAAGCTTCTTCTTAAGGATATTTGAGTTCTCAACATCATTTAAAATTTTGCTGTAAATCTTCTCGAAGATTCTTGGAACACAAACCATGAAATGCGGTTTTATCTCTTTGATATTATCAATCAGCTTGTCAATATTCTCCGCATAGGAATGAATAAATCCTTTCGTCAGCTGAAAAAATTGAATTTCTCGTGCCAAAATATGGGCAAGAGGTAAAAATAAAAGCCCTTCTTCATCTGGAGAAATTTCCACAATCTGATGGATTGCATCCATGGCAGAGGCAAAGTTTTGATGGGTCAGCATCACCCCTTTTGGTTCTCCGGTGGTTCCACTGGTATAAACAATCGTCGCAAGAGAGGCATTTTCAATAGAAGCTACTTTTTTCTCAAACCATTCCGCCCGATTTTCATTTTGCTCAATCATTTTTTTGAATGTGACAAATTCATCTCCATTCACACTTTCAATCAAAATAACTTTCTTTAATAAGGGGAGTTCTTTTTGGATTTCTTCAATCTTTTTCAGTTGCTGACGGTTTTCTACAAAAATAACTTTCGATTCGGAATGTTCAAGAACATATCGAACATCTTTGGGGAGTGTGGAATGATAGATCGGAACGGTCACTGCTCCAAGTGAAAGAATGGCAAGGTCAGCCAAGGTCCATTCATAGCGCGTATTGGATAAAATCGCCACTTTATCCTGCGATTTGACCCCGAGCTTTTCCAAGGCAGAAGCTAAACGCACAATTTTCTCTTTTACATCAGACCAGCTTAAAACTTTCCAATTTTTTTTGGATTTGTATCTTAAACAGATTTGATTTTTGAGCTCTCGTTCTTTTTTGATAAAAAGAGATAAAATATTTTCATTTAACATAACGGTTTTACTCTTTAATAGTATCGGGTCGGAAGGTCTAGTGGAAATTCATAAAAATCGAAGGAATATGTTTTATTCTCTTCTTCAATGATCAAAGCGGCAAGGCGCAGATCAATATTTTTCAGCCTGTTTTTCTGGATATAATCAAGCACTGCACTTGTCATCTTCTTCTGTTTAAGAGGATGGATTGCCTCAGCTCCAGAACCATAAGCTTTTGATTTCCTGAATTTCACCTCTACAAAAAAGTAGACCTCCTTCTTTTTTACAATTAAATCGATTTCTCCAAGACGGGATTTCCAGTTTTTTGCTATCACGGAATAGCCAAGTTTTGAGAGGTGCTCTGCCGCCTGCTTTTCCCCTTTCTGCCCCTGAAAGAGGCTAGAAAGCTCCAAAGCTGTAGAGGAGTATTTTTCTTTATTCAAAGCTTGATTCTCCAAATCGGTTTGTGATAGCAAGCTTGCTGGTCTGTCAATTGTTATAATGAGGGTGAATTGCCAGTTATCGACTCGTCGCCCATAACTCATCACTGTTTTTAGGAGGTTTCAATGTCTCGTCAATGCTATGTTTGTGGTAAAACACCCCTTGCTGGAAACCGGGTAAGTCATGCAAACAATAAAACTCATGTTAGAAATTTTCCAAACTTACAAAAGGTAAAAGCAAAGATTAAAGAAAAAGTGAAACATATTCTTGCTTGCACCCGATGTATTC
>CAZQOW010000223.1:0-3810 GCA_964595045.1 uncultured Pseudomonadota bacterium | reverse complement strand
TTGATTAAACATAATTTTCGGTTTCTGTAACCCAACTTGCTATCAGCCGTCAAATTTTAGAAAAAAATGATTTTTTCCTAAAAAAATACGCAACTATTTTTATAAAAACTCGAGCTCTTCTATAGTCAATTTAAAATAAACTATTTAATTTAGAGATCCTTAAAACTCCCCCTTTTAGTGGATCTTTGAGAGGAGGCTTTTATGGCAGAAAAACCAACATCCCCGGCGGCTGGAGTAGCTCAAGGGCTTGTCATTACCAATTATTCAACTGCTCTTCTGCCCGCTTGTCTTCCAAAAGAGGAAGTAGCAGGTGCGGCAAAAAAAGATACAAAAGAGAAAAAACTAAGAGCAGCAGGAACTTGTAAAGAAAGCTTTTCCTATTACATACAATATCCCAAGGAATCCAGTAAAGTTGCCAAAGGGAGTTTTGATATTGGAGCAGATGGAAAAGTGAAAGCAGTCACAGTTTCACCCGAAGGAAAAAAATTCTTGGCCGATGCAAAAAAAGAAGAAATGGCCAAACGCTTTGGGGATGTCCTTGGTTATGTCGCTGCATGGAAAAAACCGGTTGGAACAGCTCTAACAACTCCTGAAAAAGGTGATAAAGCCGAAAAAAAACAAAAAAAAGCAGAAGTTCTTAGCGGTTTACTCCTTGGAACTGATCTTTCTGACAAGGTGATCAACTTTGTGGTTTTGGGTTCGGCATCTCCAACATCCGGTCGGGAAATCGCCGTCGACTTGATGCAGTCAGATAAGAGAGATTTGGTTTTGAAAGTTTTGGAAAATTTAAAAGACCAGGCTGGAAAAACGACGGATCCAGATCATCAAGCCCAAAAAGCGAGAGTAGAATCTTTAATCACTCAACTCACCTTAGCTAGCAAAACAGAAGAAGCTCTGAGTAAAGAGACAAAAGGAGTAAAAGCTGATTACATTACTCCACTAGCCCGTTCTATGATTGCTACTACGATTTCAGGATTATCGTTTGATAGGAAAGAACCTCCTTTAGATTTCTTAAAATCAAAATTTGACGATTTTGCAAAGGCACATGCCAAAGGAGTTACTATACTGATTGCTGGCACACCTCCCAAAGAAGAAACGATTGATCCTTATCAGTTCTTGTTTGATCGTCTGAGCCGATTAAAAACGGAGCTTGCTTATGCAAATACACAAACCGGTCCAGGGAAAATATTGGCAGATTCTCTTGAGTTTTTGAAAAAGGCTGCAAGCAAAGAAAATCCAAAAGAAAGAAGGATTGATTATATTACACTAGCTCCCGAAGAAGCTTTTAAAGCTTCTGTGAATGCCCAAATTAGCTCGGCTGATCAAGTAGTCAGTTCGGTCGCAAGAGAGTTAGCCGATCCGAATTATCACTTTGTTAAAGCAGATTGGGAAGCTTGGTTAAATGCCAACCCTTTCGTGAGAGGGGTGAGAGAAGAAAATTATAGAAGAGTGATAAAAGCAGTCTCTGAAGGAATTAAATTCGATACAAAAGAAGGAAAAATCTTTGTCAATCTAGGTCAAGCAACCAGTTCAGTAGCCTCTTTGGTGATTCAACTAAATCCTGGGGAGTCCAATCAACTTACCGCGACCATGAATCAACGAGGAGCTCATTTAGCCGCAATCAGTATCGCTCGGATTTTGTTAGGGAATGAAACTAAACCGAACAGTTTCATTCGCGCTTGGGATCCTAATGCAAAAGAATTTAAAGATATTGCATTTGCAGGAAATGGACACTCTTTTGCTTCCAGCTATCCAGCAACCATTGGAAGTTGGAGAGGAATTTTAGGAGTTCCGTTGGTTGTAACAACTCCTCCTGCCTCGACTGAAAAAGCAGAGACAAAAGTTCCTCCGACAGGAAAAGTCCCAGCAACAGCACAATTAGCACCTGTTGGACCACCCGTTCCTACTCCAGCGCCCGCAGGAGAGCCACCTCCGAGTGGAGTACCTTTGGTTCCGACACCCTCTACCCCCTCAGCCAAAACAACTTCCGCAATTCATTGGAGCGCGTTCGCAATTGAAGCTGCCGCTGTGGTAGCAGGTTCTGTTTTATTGGCCGCTGCAAATAATGGTTCGGCGAGCCCCGATCAAGGAGTTGTAGGGGTTGGCAATCCAGCATTTACCCACTCAGGTGGAGCAGTACTAGGTTTTGGATTAGGTGGGCTTGCCGGAAGAGGGACTAGCCTCCTTATCGGAAGGTTACAACCGAACAAGCCTTGGACACCAGCAAGGTCACTTCTGCCTGATATTGCAGGAGCAGTTGTTGGAGGAATTTTAGGTGGACTGATTCCTCTTGCTACGAGATCTGCGGTAGAAAACGCGACTGGTGGAGGAAACACCGGAAGAAATCCTGGAATGGATTATGGCGCACTTATTACAGTTCCATTACCTTAAATCTGATAGTCAAACAAAACTGAGGGGCGATCTTAATGATTGCCCCTTTTTTTATTCAAACACCACCGTCTTATTCCCATACGTCAAAATTCGATGTTCGAGGTGCATACGCACTGCATAGGCAAGTGCCACTTTTTCTTGATCACGCCCTTTGCGAATCAAATCTTCAATTCGATCGCGGTGAGAAACTCGTGAAACGCACTGTTCAATAATCGGCCCTTCATCAACTTCGTCAGTCACATAATGACTGGTTGCCCCAATAATTTTCACTCCACGCGCATACGCCCGATGATAAGGTTTTGCACCAACAAAGGCAGGGAGAAAGGAGTGATGAATATTGATAATCTGATTCGGATAACAGTTCACAAAATCGGCACTTAAAACCTGCATGTAACGCGCTAAAACAATCAGATCGATTTTATGTTTTTGAAGAAGACGAAGCTGCTTCTTTTCGTCTTCTAGCTTATGATCGGAACGAATCGGAATCTCGTAAAATGGAATTTTAAAATGCTCGGCGACCTTTTTGAGATCGGCGTGATTGCTAACAATCAGCGGAATTTCTGCTTCAATCTCTTTCGCCCGATATCGAACTAGCAAATCATAAAGACAATGTTCATATTTCGAGACAAAAATTGCCAAACGCCCAGGAACATCATTAAAAAACAGTTTCCATTCCATCTGATATTTTTTGGAGATCGTTTCTATTTTTTTCTGCAACTCTTTTCGAATCAGCGTGAAATTTTTAAGTTCCCATTCAATCCGCATGAAAAAAATATTGGTTTCAAGATCCGTATGCTGATCAGAGTCAACGATATTTCCCTGATGTTGAAAAATAAAATTTGAAATAGTCGAGACAACGCCAGGTCGATCCTGACAAACGATCAGAAGAATCGCTCTTTTTGATTTTTGGGATGGAGTCGGTTTCATTCAACAAAATTAATGGCAGATATCGACCACGATCTCGACTCTTCGGTTTTTCTGGCGTCCCTCGGGATTATCGGTCCCGTCAGCATTCTTATTCGGAGCAATCGGTTTTTTCTTGCCATATCCTTTAATCGTGGTGGAAGCGGGAACAAATTGATGACCAACCAGCCATCCTTTCACACTATTGGCCCGTCTTTCACTCAAACGCTGATTATAAGGATCAGAACCGATTCCATCAGTGTGTCCTTCTACAACAATCGGATGGGTCCCAGCCTTTTGAAGCATCGGGCCAAGTGCTGCTAGAGTTTCTTCTGCAATTTTTGAAAGATTGTATTTGTTGAATTCGAAAAGGACATCAGCACCGACAGAATATCTTTCTTCACATTGTGTTTTTTGGACTTTAATCGCCTCAATACCACGAGGCTGTTGAATCTCCCCGGCCTTTTGAATTTCTCCAGGTTTTTGGATTTCGCCCGGTTTTTGCCATTCGCTCGC
>CAZQOW010000222.1:1377-3829 GCA_964595045.1 uncultured Pseudomonadota bacterium | reverse complement strand
ATCAAATCTCGAACTCGCGCCGCCTCTTCAAATTGAAGATTTTCAGAGAATTGATCCATCTGTTTTTTGAGCGATTGAATCAGATCGTGATTTTTCCCTTCTAAAAAAAGTCGAACTTGCTGAATTAATTTTGAATAATTTTCTTTCGAAATATAATCGACGCAAGGCGCATCACACCGTTTAATCTGATATTGCAAACATGGCCGAACCCGATTGGAGAATTCTTTTTCTGTGCAAGTTCGAAGTTTGAAATGCTCTTCAATAAAATCAGCAACTTCTCTCGCCTTGAATCCAGATGGATAGGGCCCAAAATAAAGCGAACCATCTTTTTCTAGATAACGTGTAACGATTAATCGCGGATAAGAATGTTGAATATTCAATTTTAAGGAAAGATAGGTTTTGTCATCTTTCAAAAAAAGATTATATCTTGGCTGATGTTTCTTGATCAGCGTATTCTCTAAAAGTAACGCCTCTTTCTCATTCGCTGTCAGAATCGGCTCAATCTCAGAAACCTTCTTCATTAGAAATTGAATCTGATATCTTCCATCTTTTTCAGAAGAGAAATAGGAAAGAACTCTCGATTTTAGATTTTTTGCTTTGCCGATGTAGAGAATTTCTCCGGAGGATTCTTTCATAAGATACACGCCAGGAGACTGGGGAAATTGTAGAATTTTAGAGTGAAGTGTAGACATTTTATTTCGACATTTAGCTAAGTCTTTATTCCCACCGCCAACTCCGCCATCTCAAGATCCCGAATCTGATCACGCAATTCCGCCGCTCTCTCAAACTCCAAATTCTTCGCCGCTTTCTGCATCTCTTTTTTCAGCGTTGCCACAAGAGCTGGAATTTCATGAGGAGCGATTTTCTTTTTGTTTTTCGTTTCAATTTCAATTGGAACGGTAAAATAATCTTGTTCAGGAATTGTTTCTAAAATGTGCGAAATCTTTTTCTGAATCGTCTGGGGAGTGATTTTATTTTTCTGATTATATTCTAGTTGAACCGCTCTTCTTCGATCAGTTTCTTGAATGGCCAATTTCATCGAATCGGTCATTTTATCGGCATAGAGAATTACCTGTCCTTCAACATTTCTTGCCGCCCGACCAAACGTCTGTATCAACGAACGTTGCGAACGCAAAAACCCTTCTTTATCGGCATCTAGAATGGCAACCAATGAAACTTCAGGAAGATCCAATCCTTCTCGCAGTAAATTAATTCCAACTAAAACATCAAATCCACCCATTCTTAATTCACGGAGGATTTCTATTCTATCTAATGTCTCAACCTCCGAATGAAGATAACGAATCCGAATGCCAAGCTCATGATAATATTTGGTCAAATCTTCTGCCATTCGCTTAGTAAGGGTTGTAATTAAAACTCGCTCTTTCCTCTCCACTCTCTTCTGGATCTCTCCCAGCAGATCATCTACTTGATGTTTGATCGGCCGAATTGAGATTTGAGGATCGATCAGTCCAGTCGGTCGAATAATCTGTTCAACTACCTCACCTCCTGATTTTGTCAGTTCATATTCAGCAGGTGTTGCAGAAACGTAGACCGCCTGAGAAACGAGCGATTCAAATTCATCAAATCGGAGTGGACGATTATCCAGCGCCGATGGCAAACGAAATCCATACGAAACGAGTGTTTCTTTTCTGGCACGATCCCCTTTATACATTCCGTTAATCTGCGGAATTGTCAGATGCGATTCATCCAGAATAATCAAATAATCTTTTGGGAAATAATCGATCAAAGTCGGAGGAGCCGCGCCGGGAGGACGCCCCGTTAAATGACGTGAATAGTTTTCAATCCCTTTGCAAAACCCGATCTCTTCCATCATCTCCAGATCAAACTTCGTTCGTTGTTCAATTCTCTGCTGCTCTAAAAGTTGATTCTGCTGATAAAACCATTTGGATCTTTCTTCCAACTCTTCACGAATATTCACCGTCGCTTTTTTCATCACATGATCCCAGGTCACATAATGACTCGCCGGGTAAATCGCGATCTTATCGAGTTCTTGGAGGATTTCTCCTCGCAGTGGATCAACTTCACAAATTTTGTCAATTTCATCCCCAAAAAAATAAATCCGAATCGCCTTCTCCTCTTCATGTGCAGGAAAAACCTCGACAACATCTCCTCGAACCCGAAAGGTTCCACGATGAAAATCGTAATCGTTTCGTTCGTATTGGATTTTAATCAGATTTTTAAGGATTTCATTTCGATCAATCGTTTGACCTTTTTCAATAAAGACGAGAAGTCCGTGATACGCCTCAGGAGAACCTAATCCATAGATACAAGAAACACTGGAGACAATAATGACATCGTTGCGTTCAAGGAGAGAACGGGTCGCCGAATGCCGCATTTTATCGATCTCTTCATTAATCGCCGAATCTTTTTCAATATACAAATCCCGCGAAGGAACATACGCTTCCGGCTGATAATAATCATAGTAACTAAC
>CAZQOW010000222.1:0-1367 GCA_964595045.1 uncultured Pseudomonadota bacterium | reverse complement strand
AAAATATTCGACCGCATTTTCGGGAAAAAGTTCTTTAAACTCCCCATAAAGCTGAGCCGCCAAAGTTTTATTGGGAGCCATCACCAAAGTTGGTTTCTGAACTTGGGCAATCACATTCGCCATCGTGAAAGTCTTACCGGAACCGGTAACCCCAAGTAAGGTTTGATGTTTTCTTCCAGAATTGATTTCTTTGACCAGCTTTTCAATTGCCTGGGGTTGATCTCCGCACGGTTTATATTCAGAAATTAGCTTGAAAGAGTTCATATTTTTATTACCATTCCTAAAATCTTAGCAACTCTATTGAGAGCAAAGCGATTCGTATAATATCGGATACGAAACGGTTCAATGACAACTTAAAAATTTTAATGAAGGGGGATTAAAATGCCTAAAAAAATGAGTTTAATAGAAAGTCTTTTTCCACCCATTGGTCATGGAAATACACAACCCCGCTTATATCCACCAGGAATCAGGGAACTTGTTGAACCTCATATTGTTGAGCCGAAGCCGGAAGAGCTGGAAGCTCAAGAAGCTGCAGCCAGAGCACATCAAGAAGCCAAAGAAGCAAAAGAAAATAAAGGCCAACAATCCCATTATATTGCTGTCGAACTCGCCGCTTTACTTACTTCTATTCAATCAATCAAGATCCCTCCCCTTTTTCAACCTTTGATGGGAAGTTCAAAAGGATTAGAAACAAGTTGGACCCTAGCTGGAGCAGGAGCTTCACTTTTGACGATCGCCTACTTTGTCCAACAACATGCTGAACAAATTCCTATTCTAGGATCTAGAGCTCGAGTCGCATTGAAAGTGGCGGGAGTTCTGGGATTGGGAGCTAGCGTTTATACTTCTTCACAAAACTCAGCTAATAAAATCGTATAAATTTTCTATCGAAGAGAGTGAAAAAAATGAGTCGTATAAATATTATTCAATCTGCATACGACTGGACAGAGACAGATTCACTCGATACTCATTTCTTTCAAGTTCCAAAAAAAATAGATCTTTTTACTCTTACTCCTGAACCATATTTCATCTTTCTATCCCCACCGATCAACAGAGATGTTTTTTTCGGATCAATCAATCTACAAAATCCCCCAGCCCCTTCTTTGACAGAAGATTCTCTTTGTATAACAGAAATTGGAAAAGGAGTTTTTTCTGCACTCACCCAACTCGGCACAGACTTTGTCAAAGGGATTTTTGATTTTCAACCCCCTTTCATCGGTACGATCGCCGGACTTGAATCGCTCTATCAGGGAACCATTCATTTTTTTAGCCAAGGACTAAATGCCGACACCGCTTCTATTGCAAATGAACTGACATTGCTTTTCTCCACCGCTCTCTTGATCACTTTTGGATTGAAATCCCACTGCGGT
>CAZQOW010000221.1:0-3847 GCA_964595045.1 uncultured Pseudomonadota bacterium | reverse complement strand
TGTGGCGTCGGTTATTATCATGGTCGTCATGTTCATTTAGATACCGGTCCAAAACGTTTTTGGGATGAGAAAACGAGCGGAACCGAGAAAAAAGAGCCTCAAGAAAATGAAAAAATTATCGCGATGACCGACAAAGACATCTATTCTTCAAAGGATAAGATCCATTTTGATTTCGCACGAATCTCTGATTACCCGATCAATACTGCAGGAGAAGTGATTCTGGAAAAACAGACTGGGTCGGAATGGAAAAAAACAACCTCCGCAAAAATCGATCCATTTCGAGCAAAAAATTTTGGGGATTGTGAAAGTTTATCCGAGAGAAAAAAAGTAAAAAATTTAGAACTCACTCCAAAAGAGAAATTACCAACGGGAAAATATCGTCTGCAGATTTCTTTCTGCAAAAAAGAACCGACTAAAATGCCTGATTCGATCACTTCAAACGAATTTGAAATTAGAGATTAAAATTAGTTGATTCTTGACTTCTCGAAATTTCCCCTCTTACAATCGCAAACGCTATCATCTTAAAATCTTATTCTCCACTTCCTCTTGAGAGTGGAGACTATCAATCAAATCAGAGAGGGGATCATGAAAACTCCAAAAATTTTTCGTGCTTTGGTTTTTTTAAGTATCATTTTTTTGCTGGTGCAATGCAGTAATTCATCTTCAAACATTACTGAAAATAACTCCTCAAAAAAAATAATTTTTAGTCCGTTTGTCGGACAATCCATGCAGCAAATTTCTTTTCAATCGATTTTATCTTACGACGAACATTTTCAACAAACAGAACTGTTCAATACGATCGGAACCGACAATCAAGATTCTTGGAATTATTCAATGGATCAACCGGTACCAAATCCTGAGTTTGCCTTTGATTGCTGGATGCGAATCGATTCTCCAGCAACGCAGGATTATCCGATTCAACAAGGAGAGTCGAATGTCGTTTATAATAACCAGGAAAATATTGGTGGGTATGAATCTGCACTCGTTGCAAAAAAAAGTGGAACAACCGATCGATATCGAGTGATGTTTTCTAGTAAATGGCAAGAGGTTTTAGTTTGGTCAAGCAAAGGGGGAATTCTTGCTGTCACCCCTTATCCTTTGAATGTCGGTCAAAGTTACCGAGTGCTCTTCGCCGTTCGAGGAACGCAACTTCAAGTCTATGTGAACCATCAAAAAATTCTCGATTTTTATAATACTACCGCTCCAATCGCTCCTGACTCCTTGGGGGTTGCGATCAAAGAGGGAAGCACCTATTTTGGTCCTTTAAGAGTTTGGGGATTGGGAGCCCCACTCCCCCCCCCTGTTCATCAGCCCAATTTTTCGATTCGAACCTGGAAAGGGGTAAAATGGGGATTTGATAATGATGAACCAATCTTTGCTCTCCCTGGAAAAAATGCTTTTGCCACTGAAGTAAAATTGGTTCCAGGATATGAAGCACAACTCACAATTCCCTGGTATATGCAAAACTGGGTCGACGAACCTTTTCGAACCGACCAAATTGATTCTATCTCACCGCCGACAAAAACAGGAAATCAGTTAGAATTCACTCTCACGACAAAAGATAAACTCTGGAGAAAAGATCTCATCAATCATACCAAGATCACGGTCAGCTATCTTCCAGATAAAAATGTTTATCAATATGATCACGAAAGTGAGCTGATTATTCCCACCGGCGCCACTTTAAATGTGAATGCAGCCATCGACATTTCGGATCCGTTGTTTAATAAAATCACTCCTTCCGCTAGTACCCAAGGGCGCCAATGGCCGATCACTCACCAATGGAGCGTTTATCAAAACATCGATGGAAATTATTATAAAGAACCATTGAATCATTTCTCTTGGTACCCAGGTTATGGAACTCTCGAATGGTGGAACGCTCTCATGAATTACATGAAGCCAGATAACGGTTCTTGGGCGGTGATTGGAGATCCAATTGCAAATCCTGTTTTACAATGGCTCGAATCTTCTACACGCAAAGAATTTAGTGCTCTCATGTGTTGGTGGGGCTACGACTTGCATTTTAACTGGTTTCCGGGGGATGGTTCGCCGACCACTTTGAGCGCCGGAAGCTATAAGGTCAATTGGCGCCTTACTTCTCTCCCAGGAAGTGAGGCCAATAGTCGTTTAGCGACTGCTGATTATGCATTTCCGGGAGATCTCACTTCTAAATGGCTAGTTTATACAGGCGGAGTTGGATATGTCGAAAAATTTGACAAGACTGTTTTAAAGGCATCCCCCTTTGGAGAATTTGTTTGGGGAGAATCCACTTTTCAGGATGAAACTGTTGGAAAAGACGACACCACTTCTCTTCGACTTGACGGACCCGTTTTTGTTCAAACTACGGCAGGGGGATCCCAAATGACCGAAGATTTCGAACCGACTACCGATTATGAAATCTCCGCCTGGGTAAAAACGGAGAACGTACAAGGAGAAGGGCCAGGAATCGTCTTCAGCGGACATCCTTATTATCCCGGAATTGCCGGAACCCATGATTGGCAGCAGATCGGATTTGTCGCTCGACCGGAAGAACCGATCCATACAGTCGATTTTTCTCTACATTTGAGCGGATCAGGGCGAGCATGGTTTGATAATTTTTTGATTCGTCCGATTACCGTTGCGAATCCAGTGACTCCTCCTCTGAATAACTCACCCAAACCTCTCACCACGGTTGGAGCTCCAAGCTCCACAAAATTGTTAGAATGGAAACCCTCCAATTCTATTGGAGATGTGGCAAAAACGGTATTGGATTCTTCAGGGCATGGAAATCATGCCGTGAGACAAAACGTAACGATTACAACTGTCGATGGAAATAATGTTTTTCATTTTCCGGGAACTTCCAGCCAAATGTTGATGCGAGGGCATCAAAGCGTCAATCTCCCTTCTCCGTCGACCTTGCTTTTATGGTTCAAACCTGGCACAGGACAAAATGGCTGGAATGTGTTGATCAGTGGAGGTCCCAGAGATTATGATGCTTGGAGATTTTTGATTTCAAAAACTGATATTTATTCCCCCTATTTTCAATCGTCTTACGGAACGATTCCCGCAGGAACCAAAACCGTTGATGAAAATCAGTGGACGCAACTGACGGTTGTTGATAGCGGCTCCCAAATTTCTGTTTATCTCAATGGTCAATTGTTCGGGACTCAAAACACTTCCACCCCTCTTTTCGGTACGGGGACAAAATCTTATCTACGATTAGGAGCTATGTCATACGGAGGAAAACCGGATGCAAATTATGAAGGAGAAATCAGTCAGATGAAAATTTTGAATCGTACCTTAACGGCTGCTGAAGTTTTAACGGAATTTGGAAAAGGGGCTTTTGCGCCTTAATATTAAATAACTGACATTACCCGATTTTATTTGAAAGAAACCATCCGTAGGGGCGACCGGTTCGGTCGCCCTAAAAATGTTGGTAACAACGCAAACGTTGATGACAACTTGAACAGTCAAGGCGACCCCGCAGGTCGCCCCTACACGAAGACCGTTTCCCACGAATATTCTTTCATTCATCTTTTTCGATTCAACCGAAAATAAACCACCAAAAACACTACCCCCGAAAAAAGAGTGACATTCATCAACGTAAAAATCTTGAAAACAAAATCAGTCGAAACCCATCCGGTTGGAGTAATTAAAATGAGACAGATATAAACTCCGAAGAGCCAAACTAGACTCAAATCTTCAGAAGATTTTCGTTTCACGATTCGAATCATTAACGGAATATTAAAAAATGGAAGAATGATCGAGGCAATTAATCCAACCCATTGAATTTTTGAAGCAGAAAACATAGAAAGTAAATCTATCATAATTACTTTCTTCTTGCTTCTCCAAAATCGTTTCGGCATATTCT
>CAZQOW010000220.1:0-3869 GCA_964595045.1 uncultured Pseudomonadota bacterium | reverse complement strand
CAACGTTTCATATCCCCTCCCAACCTCCCCTTATCTTAAGGGGAGGTAATTAAAGGAGGACTAACTCTTCTTTTTTTTCGCGTCGCGAAGTTCTTCCTCAATCAACTTTTTAAAGGCATCGAGAGGTTGAGCTCCAGTTAACATTTTTCCGTTCACGAAGAAGGAGGGGGTTCCACTCACCCCTATTTTTGCGCCATCTTGTTGGTCTTTGTTGACTTGGCTAATATATTTATCGCTATCTAAACATTCATCAAACTGCTTCGTATCGAACTTTAAATCAACTGCATACTTCTTTAAACTTGCTGCATCCAGAGATCCCTGATTAGCCCACAACTTGTCACTATATTCCCAGTACTTGTTTTGATCGTTGGCGCATAGAGCCGCCGCACCAGCTTTTTTGGCAAAAGAATGAAATTCAAGCGGGAAATTTCTCATCACGTAGTGAACATCATTTTTGTAAAGATTGAGAATTTCATTAAGAGTTGGCCTTGCTTTACTGCAAAACGGACATTGAAAATCGGTAAACTCAACAATCGTGACAGGGGCGGTTGCCGGTCCACCTCTGGAAGGGCTATTTCCGGTTGGCACTTCCACCGAAGGCCGTTTGACATAAACATCGACATTCGCAGATGCCATCAAACGATTGATAAAATTATTTCGATAAGTATTTGACTTGGTCGCTTTCAGTTGAGCTTCAATCGGGGTTTTCAACTCTTCGAGAGTTTTATTTCCAACCCGTGCTTTGTTATCGTTATAAAACTTCTCAACTTCTTTAGGAGAAATTTCTCCGACTTTGTCTTGAACCTCTTTTTTCAGAAGATCTTGGACGGAAATATTTCTTTTCTTTGCTTCTTCATTGAGCAATTTATCTTCGACGATTTGATCAATGGCATCTCGTTTAATATCGTAAAGCTGATTTTCGATTCTTGAAATTCTTGATTTGATTAAGGCTGCAATATCTTGTTCGGTAATTGCTTCCCCATTGATTTCAGCAACTACATTTCCTTTACTACTAGTCGCCAATCCATCCGTCAAAGCAACCGGAGGACAATCGGCTCTTGTGTTCGCTGCTTTTTTTGGTTGCTGACAGGCAAATAAAGCTAGAACCAAGAATAGAAGAGAAATTCTTCTCATATATAAAGACTCCTTTGTAAAATTTTATTAAATAATAATGACCGCTACAATCAGGGGAGAGTAGCAATTGAAAAGAAAAGAGGCAACTTTTTCTTTAAAAGAAAAAAAGAATCAAAATCACACTTTCAAAGGACGATATCTCAGATAAAGAAATGGAATTAATGAAAGAAAAAAGAGGAAAAACGCACCTCCGTTTTCAGAAGTCAACTGACAACCTCCAGAAGATGGTTCTTTTTTTTCAGAAGAATCTTCCGACTTAGCGGGAGTTGCAGGAGATGGATCCCCAATTAAAGAATCTGAGGCAGGTTTTTCTAGAAACCGGGCTATCACAAATCGGTTATCCGTACCAAAGTCAGTTGCCACCTCTCCAGCAACCACAATTTTTTGATCGGATTGAATAGCGACAACCTCGGCACGACTATTTTTATTTTCTGTAAAACGAGTCGTTAGAATTCCATTTCCATTAAAATTGGTGTCACGGTTTCCATTCGAATCATAACGAACAATGGAGAGAAGTGACTCTGGAGTGGCATTACTTTGTCGGCTCGCACCTACTGCAACGATCTTTCCATTCGATTGGAGGGCAATCGTTGAAAGAATATCTTTATCTCCTTGTCCCATATCAGTTAATTGAATCCCGTTGTTTCCAAAGCTGCTATCAAGACCATTATTCGCGGATTTACAATCAACTTCACATCGCGCAATGGCAAAATCTCCCTGAGCAGTTCCTGCAATCAGAATCTTTCGATCAGGTTGAATTTGGATAAAAGCAAGCTGACTACTTTGATTTCCATTGCTCAAATCATACTTCCAGACTCCGCGATCGGAAAAATCAGGATCAAAAGCGGCTCCTTCCGAATCAAAACGGACCAAAGCAGCATATTTATCGGCTTCGATCGATCCACCGATAATGATTTTATTGTCTTGCTGAACTGCAAGCGATTTAAGAGCAAGAGAACTGGCATCAAAAAAGAATCCATTTAAGAATCGCACTCCTTTCCCATCAACATCAAATTTATTTCCAAAATCTTCATCGAGAATTCCTAAAGAATTAAAGCGTGCAATCACTATTGCATTCATCAGATTTTCATCATCACTACTTCTGAACTCATTCAAATCTAATACAACAGTTCTTTGAACCATATTCAAACCGACGATAATTTTTCCATTCGATTGGAGAGCGAGATTTCTTACGAAAACGCTTGGCAAACTTTCGGCCTGACTTAAAAGGTTTCGGATAAGCGGACTTCCGTTGTTGAATGTTTCATCAAACGAGGCATCTGCCAACTTCAAACGACTGAGCGTAAAATCTTTGCGCTGAATTCCGTTATTTGAAACGACTGCATATCCGCCGATCAAAATCTTATCTTCTGATAGAATAATTGCCGTAATTTCATCATCAAGGCCTGGAGCGAAATCAAAAATTTTGATTCCATTATTTCCAAAGCTGAGAACCGGTTGTCCTTTCGAATCAGAGCGAATCAAGAAACCGTTCTTCTCTCCACTGGAGGTTTTTAAAAATCCCCCTGCCACGGTTCCACCATCCGGCAAGAGAATGAGCGCGTTAATCTGACTGATACCACCAAGGGGGCTAAACAATTTTCCGGTATTATTAAAGGTTGGATCAAAAAGATCGGCTGCAGAAGCAAAAGCTCCCGTTGCCAATAAAAAAAGGGTGAAGAGAAGCCCGAAGAGTTTTACGCGCATAAAAACCCCCTATTTTTAAAAATGAATTTTAAAAATTTTATCTTTTTATTGTTATATTTAGCTTATCGAATGACCGATGGCCGAAAGTTGCTAAATTTGAAAAAGATGATTAAAAATTTTTTGGCTGATTTCAAAAAAACATAATTAAAAAAAAAAGGATAGAAAAAAGAATAGAACTATCGAAATTATTTTTAACATTTCGCGTCATAAAATGCTTAAGAGACAACGATTTGCGAAGAATGAGTCTGTTGAAGAGAAAATTCTATCGAAGGAAAACCGAATTATTTTTTTGGAAATGATAAGCAGGTCAGGAAAAAAGAAGATAATCAGATATAATTTAAAACAATCACAAATTTAAAATTTTAAGTTACCTTTATCTCCGTGTGCATTGTCTGATAGGGATTCCTTCGGGTTCGGGGATCTTTCTCTTCCATGATCGGATTAAGGGAATTCCCACCTGCGTAGGAATGACAACATTCAAAAAACTAAATATGTGACCGTTTCAAAACTCGTACAACTGAAACAGTCTACCATCGATAAAAATCAGATACTCTCAAGTACCGATTAATTCCGAAGCGGTTTTCCGGTCATCAGCATTGCCTGCATTCTTGCCTGAGTTTTTTCTTCACCGGCAAGTTGCAAGAAAGCTTCGCGCTCTAAATCAAGAATATGTTGTTCAGAAACCAATCGTTGGGTTGGCGCATCTCCACCACAGAGAACATGCGCAATTTTTCCGGCGATTAAGGCATCATGTTCTGAGATCATTCCTTGGGATAAAAATCCGAGAATTCCGGAAAGCATTGCCATTTTTCCACCGACCCCTGGAACTAAAATATCTTCGCGTGGAACCGGTTGGACATAATTTTTAGCTAAAGTCAGAACATCTTGTTTTGCATCATTGAGGTGATTATCTTTATTAAGCGTCACTTGATCTGTTCGTTTTAAATAATCAAAATCGATCGCCTCTTTGGCACTGGTAGCCACTTTGGCAAATGCGATTCTTTCAAAAGCCCGCTGAACTTTTGGGA
>CAZQOW010000219.1:0-3887 GCA_964595045.1 uncultured Pseudomonadota bacterium | reverse complement strand
CTCGGCTCGCTCGGCATCGATTTTAGTCTGTTCAAGTTTTTCTTTTACTTCGCGGATTTTTTTGATCGTGTCACGCTCATTTTGCCAATGCGCTTTCAGCTTCTGACTCTGCTCCTTCAATCCAGAAAGTTCTTTTTCCATTTTTGATAATCGTTCTTGTGAAGCGGAATCTTTTTCTTTTTTCAACGCCTGTTTTTCAATTTCAAGCTGAGTGATTTTTCTTTCAATCTCATCAATTTCAGTCGGCAAGCTATCAATCTCGATTCGAAGTTTACTCGCCGCTTCGTCAATCAGATCGATCGCTTTATCCGGGAGGAATCTCGCTGTGATATATCGATTGGAGAGTTGCACCGCCGCGACAATCGCTTCATCTTTGATTCGCACGCCGTGATGAACCTCATATTTTTCTTTGAGACCTCGGAGAATTGCAATCGTATCTTCGACGCTCGGTTGATCGACGATCACCGGCTGGAAACGTCTTTCAAGTGCAGGATCTTTTTCAATATGTTTTCGATATTCATCGAGTGTGGTTGCGCCAACGCAGCGAAGTTCTCCGCGTGCCAAAGCCGGTTTCAGCATATTGGAGGCATCCATCGCCCCCTCCGCCGCACCTGCTCCCACCAAGGTGTGAAGCTCATCGATGAAAAGAATGATTTTTCCCTCAGACTCAGTGATTTCTTTCAATAGTGCTTTCAAACGATCTTCAAATTCACCGCGATATTTGGTGCCAGCAAGCAGACTTCCGAGATCGAGTGAAATCAAGGTTTTGTCACGGAGTGATTCGGGAACGTCGCCGTTTGCAATTCGCTGGGCTAATCCTTCAACAATCGCTGTTTTTCCAACGCCAGGTTCACCGATTAACACAGGGTTATTTTTTGTCCGGCGGGATAGGACCTGTACGACGCGGCGGACTTCATCATCACGACCAATGACCGGATCCATTTTCCCACGCTTGGCCAAATCAGTTAAATCGCGCGAATAGCGCTTGAGTGCCTGATATTTTGCTTCCGGATTTTGATCGGTGACCCGATGAGAACCACGAATATCGACCAGTGCTTTGAGAAGTGAATCTCGAGTAATTTTTTTATCTTTAAGAATCTGAAAAGCTTTTGATTCTTTCGAACCAGCAACCGCGAGCAAAAGATGCTCGGTGCTCACATAATCGTCTTTTAGTTGTGTCGCCTCATTTTGCGCAGCATCGAGAACTTTTTTGAAGGTATTGGAGAGGTATTCTCCCCCTGCTCCGGAAACTTTTGGAAGTTTTTCAATCGTTTGAATCACTTCTTCTCGCAGTCGGCTTGGATCGACTCCTAATTTCTGAAAGATCGGAATGGTAATCCCATCCGCTTGATTGAGAAGAGAGAGGAGTAGATGTTCAGGTTCTATTTGCTGATTTCCATATTGGGTCGCCAAATTTTGGGCATCGACAAAAGCCTCTTGGGCTTTGACGGTGAATTTATCGAGTCGCATAGAACTCCTGTGGATTAAAAACGAAAAATTTTATCTATAATGACTGAAATGTGATTTCTTTCTCTAAAAGTCAATCATTCAACTTAAATTTTTAATCGGATTTTTTTTAAAACTGATGTCGACAAACATTCATTCAAAATAAAAAGGTGATTCTCTGAAGAGAATCACCTTTTTGTATTACTACTATTTATTCAATCAAATTATTTATAAGCTCTTCTCCCTCTCAAATAAATTAATGGAATGAATCCTAACAAGCAGAGCATTCCACTGGGAGAAGAATTCATACTACCAAGAGAACAACCACCGCTATTGCCTCCAGAATCACCCCCGCCACCCGATCCATCATTTTTTTCTGGGCCTTTTCCAGTCACTTGCCCTGCTTCTCCCCCCGCTTCACCGACTGCAAATCGGGCTAAGAACAGATCGGAACTTCCGAGGAAAGCTGGTTGTAAAGGATTTCTAGTTGGAAGATCCTGAGAACGGGTATACCCTCCTATATGCACATTACCGGCTGTGTCTAAACCTACTTTACCCCCGAATTCAATGTTGCTTCCTCCAAAATAGGTGGAATAGAGAATCTTAGAAGCGGTCGGATCTATTTTAGTGAGAAAAGCATCAGAAGTTCCTTTTAAAGTTTCTTGAAAAGGTGCCAGAGTCACTGGAAAGTTAGCCGAGGTAGTATGTCCAATTAAATAGGCATTTCCGCTCACATCTACCTTGACTCCACTTGTTTTCTCATCCCCGCTACCTCCTAGATAAGTTGAATAGACGAGAGCCCCATTGGTATCAAGCTTTGCAATGAAACCGTCGGAGGTTCCATTCAGATTTTTTTGAATAGTGGGAGGAGGATTTGCTCCCGTTAAAAAATCAGCTGAAAAAGTAATACCGGTTACATACACATTGTAAGAAGCATCGAAGGCGAACAGTCCTGTAGTTTCTACCGCTGTTCCTCCTAATTTAGTAAAATAGATCATCTTAGAACCATCGGCACTAATTTTTGTAACGAATACATCTGCCATGCCTCCAGGGCCAACTTTTGTCTCGACAACCCCTGCTTTAACGATCGCGGCGGTTGAGCTTGTAGTTCCACCGATATAAATATTTCCTGAACTATCTACTCCGATGCTTTCGCCAGCATCAGAACTATTTCCTCCAAGAAAACTGCTATAGACAACTGTTCCGTTGTTATCCAACTTAACAAAAAACGCATCTGTTAAATCAGTAATGGGATTTGCAGCTTGTTTAAATGAAGTTGCTTGTAAAGGAGTTCCGACTATAGGAAAATTTCTCGCATTTGTCGATCCAGTGACATACACGTTTCCGGAAGTATCAACCGCAACTCCCGAAGCGAAATTATTTCCAATGATAGCCGTTCCACTTAAATAAGTTGTATAAACTACAGCTCCACTCGAATCTATTTTTGTGACAAAAGCATGGGCTAAAGGAAAGTTATTCGTCGGAACTGAAGTGGCTTTTGGTAAATCAAATGCGCGTGTCCCTCCCGCAACATAAGCATTACCAGAAGAGTCAATCGCGATTCCTAAACCGGTGGTTTCTCCTTTACTGCTATTACTCTTTAAGATGGTTTTATAGACCAGCTTTCCAGCTGAATCGATTTTTACCACATACGCATCTCCAATATCGTCATTATTTGGATTCTTACCGCAAAAACGACCAAAATTGGGATCAACGTTGGGAAGAGGAATATTTGCAGGATCACTTGGGTCTAGTGTACAGGTTCGTCCCAACAGATAAGTATTGCCAGCACTATCTACCGCTAGTATCCCTCCAAAATCGAACGGCTTCGCATTATCGGCAGAAAAAAAAGTAGAATAAATCATCTGTTTTCCATCGTCCGCGGCCACTGCACTTTTTTCAAAAAGCGGATGAAGTAGAGAAGCTTTTTCTATTCGCCCTGATAAAGCGAAACTAAAAGCCAAAAACGAAAAAAGAAAAGAGCCAATTAACCATCTTTGCGCACTTTTTTTCATGACAAATCTCCTTCATTAAGATGATTCAAAAATTATTTTAAGAAATAGTAATAGATAAAATTATACGCTTTGCGCGAAGGTAATCAATCAAAACGATTACATAAATATATGAAATTATTATTAAATTTTAATATAATAAGTTAAAGATTGATAAGAATAATTAAAGAAAAGTTTGGAAAATGAGGTGAGAACTTTTTTTCAAAATCGTGAGGTCGCTTATTTTCTATTACAAAATTCCATTCCAAAAAAGATCTTCTACTTTCAACGACGGATGATCAACCTTTCAAAGAATCATTTTTCACTTTCTCTGCTTTTTATTTAAAAAATTTTGTCCAGGAAACGATTTACACTCATAATCAACATCTAATTTTTTATGCAAAATGATTCAAAATTTAATATTACTTATGATGGAACTTGGGAAGGGAA
>CAZQOW010000218.1:0-3934 GCA_964595045.1 uncultured Pseudomonadota bacterium | reverse complement strand
ACTCCCGCTTTTTCTAAAAAAAATTTCTGCGCTCTTCCAGAGCCAACTGAAATATCAACGGCACCTGGGTTTGAACTGATTCCGAGATTCGATTGATCGGGTGGAATAGAAGGACGATCCGAAGAAGTTTTGGACATTTCTGCTGGTTCTGCGTTTTTGGATTTAGTTTGCGAAGGAGAAGAACTCTCTTGATCCGTCGCAACCGGCTTTGAAGATTCCGCAGAGAACCCGTTCAGCGCGATGAAGCAGAACGAGATTACGATCAAAACTTTGACTATAGGACGCATGAGAAGAGCGTTCAGATAACCTCCCTACAAGATCGATTTTTTAAAATTTATTTTTAGTTTTTGAATTGGAATTCCGAAACTCTAAATAAATTTTCTAACTCCGTCCATAAAATTTTCGATGAATCTCAGAAGATAAAAAAATATCTTTTAAAATAACAGATTTTGATCGATCGATCCTCATTTTACATTTCTTTCAATTGACCGCCTCTCCAAATCTCCTTACAATAATCACTCATTATCCCCCACAAACTAAAAACACAAAGGAGCTATTATGAAAACCGTTCGAACGGTTATTTCCAGCCTCTTCCTCTTTTCTTTGGTGATCGGATTAGTCGGTTGGGTCGGTGAGAATTCAACTTTTGCCGGTTCTCTTTCTGGTGTTCGGGGAGCTTTCCTCGATTTTACAAAAGACCCTTTCTATACCAAAGAAGACAAAGATGCCGCCCGCTATCTTCCCGATGGATTGCTCGTCATGGAAGATGGAAAAATCAAAGATTTTGGTTCTTATTCTGATCTGAAAAACAAATATCCTGCTTTAAAAATTACCACTTATTCAAATCGCCTTATTATGCCGGGATTTGTCGACTGCCATATTCACTATCCGCAGACAAAAGTAATCGCTAAATATGGAAATCAGCTTCTCGATTGGCTCTCTCAATATATCTTCCCAGAAGAAATTAAATTCAAAAATAAGGGATATGCAACAGAAGTGGCCAAAGTTTTTTTGAACGATTTACTTCGAGCCGGAACGACCACAGCCCAAGTTTATACGACCACTTTTCCTGATTCTGTCGATGCCTTCTTTGAAGAGTCGAGCCGCATGAATCTTCGTATGATTGCCGGACTCACCGGAATTGATCGTGCCGGAAAAGCACCCGATGATTATCGAGATACCGCGCAATCCTTTTATGACAACAGTAAAAAATTGATTCAAAAATGGCACGGAAAAGGGCGTAATCTTTACGCGTTGACTCCTCGTTTTGCCGTTGGAAGCACTCAAGAACAGCTGAATCTTACCGGAAAACTCTATAAAGAATTCCCTGGGGTTTACGTCAATACTCACATGTCAGAAAATACAAAAGAGATTGCGGAAGTCGCAAAACTTTTTCCGAACAGCAAAGATTATCTCAATGTTTATGAGCAGGCAGGATTTGTTGGCCCTCGATTTACCGCAGGTCATTCGATTCATTTGGATGAGTCGATGTTTGAAAGAATGTCAAAAGCAAATGCCTCGATCGGTTTTTGCCCCTCTTCGAATCTATTTTTGGGAAGTGGGCTTTTTAAAATTCAAAAGGCGAAATCGACCCAAACTCCAGTTCGAGTTTGTATGGGAAGTGATACAGGTGCCGGCAATTATTTCTCGATCTTGAGAGTTTTAAATGACGCTTATAAAGTGGGAATGCTTCAAGATTCCAAGATCTCTTCTTTTAAAGGTCTCTTCCTTGCTACTCTTGGAGGAGCCAATGCTCTTTACTTGGATGACAAGTTAGGAAACTTCAATCCTGGCAAAGAAGCAGATTTCGTCGTTTTGGACTGGATGGCTATCCCGGAGCTTGCCTATAGAAATCAAACTGGGACCGCCAAAGATCTGAAAGATCTCGAAGATAAAACTTTCGGTATGATGACGATGGGGGATGAGAGAGTCGTCGATAAAACTTATGTGATGGGAAAAGTAGTTTATAGTCGTTAGAATTATTATTTTGGATAGCTTCTAAAGTTTAGAGGATGGCAGAAAAAATTAGCGGGAATCAACTGAATGGTTGATTCCCGCTTTTAATTTTGGTTCGAAGAAATGAAGATCAACCGTAATATTCAATTCCTAAATGAGTAATCTGCTCTTCATTCATCAAATATCGAAGCGTGTTTTTTAGCTTTGTTTCCTGAATGAATAAATGGTGTTCTGGATAAAGCCCTGCTGCGGTCATGGGGGATTTATAATAGAATGAAAGCCACTCTTGAATTCCTCGCATATTGGCCCGTTGAGCCAGATCCATAAACAAAACGAGATCAAGAACCAACGGAGCGGCAAGAATCGAATCACGACATAAAAAATCAACCTTCAATTGCATCGGATAGCCGAGCCAGCCGAAAAGATCGATATTATCCCAACCTTCTTTGTTGTCACCGCGAGGAGGGTAATAGTTGATTTTAACTTTATGACAAATATTTCCGTAGAGATCAGGATAAAGTTCTGGTTGAAGAATCGTATCTAAAACCCCTAACTTACTCTCTTCTTTTGTTTTAAATGAACCTGGGTCATCTAAAACTTCCCCATCTCGGTTTCCCAAGATGTTGGTAGAAAACCATCCGTCAAGGCCGAGATATCTTTCTTTTAAACCAGGCGCAACAATTGTTTTCATGAGCGTTTGACCGGTTTTGAAATCTTTTCCAGAAACAGGAAGATTATTTTCCATCGCCAGTTCTAAAAGGGCAGGAGTGTCAACGGTTAAATTCGGAGCTCCATTCGCGTAAGAAACCCCACTTTTCAGAGCAGCGTAAGCGTAAATCATGCTAGGGGGAATGAGTGGATCATTCTCTTTCATCGCTTTTTCTAAACTTTTGAGTGATTGATGAATTTCAGAAGGGGCAATATAACTTTCAGTCGAACCACACCAAATCATGACAATTCGATCGAGATTGTTTTTGGATTTAAACTCTTGCAGATCTTTGATCACCGCCTCGGCAAGATCCATTTTATTCACTTCGGTTTTGACATTGGTACCGTTCAGTTTTTTTACATAATTTTGGTCAAAAACCGCTTTCCAGGGTTGGATATTTTCAAGAAAACCTTCCACTGGTTCAATATGATCTCTCGTTAAAACCCCTGCTTTTTTGGCGGCATCTTTCGCATTGTCTGGAAAAACATCCCAAGCACCAAAAACCAAATCATCGAGATTTGCCAATGGAACAAAATCTTTTACCAAAGGATTTTTTTTATCGGTTCTTTTTCCGAGTCGGATATGCCCCATTTGGGTGAGAGAGCCGATCGGTTTTGAGAGTTTTTTGCGGATGAGTTCAACTCCTGCAATAAATGTCGTTGAAACGGCACCGAGTCCTACCATTGCAATTCCCAGTTTGCCCTGGGCAGGCTTAATTTCATTGCCACGTCTGATCATAATCTATTTCCTCCAAAATTTAAGTTCATCGCTCATAACATGTATATTGAAAATGTAAACCTCGTTTTGTCAGAAAAGATAAAAAACCCAATAAAAACAGACAACTTTTTATCACTTCTCTCGAGAGCTCTTTATCTTTAAAAACCTAATTTTATTCACAGATAAGGAGATTTCATGTCTCAATCGATCGGCATTTCCGAAACTCTTGTCTCTTGCAATCTCAGGGAAGAAGAACGTCTCACTTCAAGCCAGTTGGCCACTTCTCAGATGCTTCAGACTTTCTGCACTCAAGCGACCGATATTTACACTCTTTGTGGAATGATGGGTGCCTCGCTGTTCGCCTCCATCGCAAGAGTCAAATGCTCTCAAGTTCTCTCTCTCTTTATTCAAAATCCCCAAAAAGCATATTGGATAAAAGGTGGATCGACTTTAGCCGCCTGTCTGGCTGAAGCGACTGGCATTCACTCCATCCCCAAGTTTTTAAAAGAAGGGGAGATTTTGGGGGGAAGAGTCGAACAAGGGTGGGGAGGA
>CAZQOW010000217.1:0-3939 GCA_964595045.1 uncultured Pseudomonadota bacterium | reverse complement strand
AAAGGACAGGTCTATCACTCCCAAGGTTTTTTCACGATTTCGAGTACCTGTTCTGTCTGCCGTGGTGAAGGAAAAATCATCAAAGTTTTTTGCGGCACTTGCAAAGGGGAAGGAATTGTTAGAAAAGAGAAAAAGCTTAAAGTAAAAATTCCAGCCGGTATTGATACCGGAAATCGTTTAGTCCTCAAAGGAGAAGGGGGATCAGGCTCTCATGGCGGTCCGATGGGAGATCTCTATGTAGTGGTCAACGTAGAGCCAGATGATCGCTTTCAACGCGAAGGACTTGATCTCTGGGTTGATCTTCCGCTTTCATTTGTCCATGCGACTTTAGGTGGAAAATTGAAAGTCGCTACATTGACAGGCGAAGAAGAAGAGATAGAAATCCCCGCGGGAATCGATGCCGGAGATACCATTGTGATCGAAGGAAAAGGATTCCCCGAAATCAAAGGGGGAAAACGGGGAAAACAGATTCTTCAAGTAGTTTTAAAAACACCGAAAAAATTAACCGAGAAACAGAAAGAATTGTTAAAAGCTTTTGCTGAAGAAGAGGCTCCGATTGAACCTGAAGAAGGTGAAGTGAAAAAAGGGGGAAGAAAAGAGAAGAAGAAAAAGAAATTTCCGTGGAGTTGATCTTTCTTTTCCCCTCTCCCTCCAAGGGAGAGGGGGATTATAGAAAAAAATAAGGAGAAATAAATATGCAGATGACCGTTCAAGAAGTGACCGAGAAGGTGAAAAAGTTTCATCCACTTCTCAACAGCATTTTTGAAGAGATGGGAAAAGTGATTATCGGTCAGCGTTATCTCCTTGAACGAATGGTGATTGGGCTTCTTCTCGAAGGGCATCTGCTGATTGAAGGAGTTCCTGGGTTAGCCAAGACGACCGCTGTTAAAACTTTAGCTCAAATTTTAAAACTCTCCTTTAAAAGAATTCAGTTTACTCCCGATCTGCTCCCAGCCGATTTGATCGGAACCCAAATTTACAATCCAAAAACGCAAGAATTTGGGGTGAAAAAAGGGCCTATTTTTACCAACATCGTTTTAGCGGATGAAATCAATCGTGCTCCTGCTAAAGTCCAAAGCGCTCTACTCGAAGCAATGCAAGAGAAACAGGTGACTATCGGCGAAGAGACATTCCACCTGACGCCGCCGTTTGTGGTTTTGGCGACGCAAAACCCGATTGAGCAGGAAGGGACCTATCCTCTTCCAGAAGCGCAGATCGATCGTTTCATGCTCAAGCTGAATGTTGATTATCCGACCCGTGGTGAAGAGGCAGCGATTATTGAATCGGTCGTTTCTCATCGCACCCCCATCGAACTGGTCCCAAAATTTGGTCCGCAAGAACTTTCTTCCATTCGTGACGTCATTGATGCGATTTACCTCGATCCTAAAATCAAAGAATATATTGTGAAAATTGTTTTTGCGACTCGAGAACCGAAAGAGCTTGGGTTGGGTTTGGAAAATTATATCCAGTTTGGCGCCTCTCCCAGAGCCTCGATTTTCCTCTATCAGGTGTCGAAGGCTTATGCCTTTCTTCAAGGAAGAGGTTATGTGACTCCGCAAGATGTCAAAACGATCGGCTTTGATGTTCTTCGCCATCGAATTATGAGAACCTATGAAGCGGAAGCGGAAGGGTTGAATACCGATCAGATTATCCAAAAAGTTTTTGATCATATTGAAGTGCCTTAAGAGGGTTATGAGTTGTAGGTTCTGAGTAATGGGGAAGAAAAGGAATGATTCATGCTGAATTATAAAATGCTACCGATGGGAGATCATGCTCCGAAGGTAGTAAATGTAGTGGTCGAAATTCCGACCGGGTCGAGTAATAAATATGAGTTTGATCCTGATTTAAATGTTTTTCGTCTTGATCGGGTTTTATATTCTCCGGTTCATTATCCGGCAGATTATGGATTTATTCCGAATACACTGGCCCAAGATGGCGATCCGCTCGATGTGCTGGTTTTGATCTCCCGGCCAACCTTTCCCGGATGCGTGTTAGAAGCTCGTCCGCTCGGGGTTCTTGAAATGAGAGACAATAAGGGAATTGATGAAAAAGTTTTGGCGGTTGCGAACTCTGATCCCCGTTATCAAAATTTTAAGAAGTTGGAAAATGTTGAGCCGCATGTTTTGAAAGAGATTGAACATTTTTTTACGGTTTATAAAAGTCTCGAAGGGCTTGAGAGTACAACGTTTGGCTGGTCTGATCAGAAGACAGCTTATGAAAAGATTAAAAAGTATCAATTAAAATAATCTCTTCCTCTTAAGAGAGGAAATCTTATGCTCTCGAAAGAAATTCTTAAAAAAGTCAAATTGATCGATATCAAAAGCAAATATCTTGCGACCGAGGTTTTTGCAGGTGAATATGAGAGCGCGTTTCGTGGGCATGGGATGGAGTTCGAAGAGGTTCGGGAATATCAGTTAGGGGATGATATCCGTTCGATTGACTGGAATGTCACTGCCCGAATTGGACATCCGTATGTGAAAATGTTTCGCGAAGAAAGACAACTTTCCGTTCTTTTTTTAGTCGATGCTTCTGCCTCTGAAAAATTTGGAACCCGTCAAAAGTTTAAGAATGAAGTCGCTGCGGAAGTAGCGGCTCTACTTGCGTATGCGGCGGTTCGAAGCAATGACAAAGTCGGACTGATCACGTTTACCGACCGGATCGAAAAATATATCCCTCCTAAAAAAGGGAGTTCGCATGTGTGGCGAGTCATCAAAGAAATTCTCACCTTTGAACCCAAAGGGAAAAAAACCGACTTACAAAATGCATTGCAGTTTTTGGCGAAAGTTCTCCATCGTCGAGTGATTTGTTTTTTGATCTCCGATTTTTTTTCGCCTGATTTTTATCCTGAGCTTGGGGTTGCCGCGAAAAAACATGACATGATTAGTTTGGTTTTGAGAGATCCGGCCGAAGAAAAATTTCCGAAATTGGGATGGATTCAATTTTACGATCCTGAAACAGAAAGCTATCGCTGGGTCGATACACGGCAAAAATCTTTTCAATCTTATTTTGAAGAGATGAAAAATAAAAAGAGGGAGAAAGTGTTGTCCAACTTTCTTTCGCTTGGGGTTGATTACTGCTATATCGATACCAATCAGGATTATGTGACCCCACTTCTTAAGCTTTTTCGTGCCAGGGAGAAAAAAGTATAAAAGGTATGAACCCCAGGGTAAGCCCTGGACTAAAAGGTTCCGTGGCAAGCCACTTGGTTTTTGACCGGCTCTGTCCCCGGAGGGGATAAAATGCTTCTCGTTCTTCCAACCATTGACCAGATGACCGATATTCTCGATCTCAAGCCGATCTACTGGTTCAGTCTTCTTTGGCTTTGGGTGACTCTTGCCGTTTTGTTTCTTCTTTTGGCCGCGTTTCTGGTTCGTCTTTATTTGAAAAGACGAAAAAAAGAGGTGAAGCCGGTTGAAATCATTATTCCTGAAAAAATAATTACCCCGAAAGAAAAAGCGTTGAGTGCCTTAGAAAACCTCGAAGAACTTGGGCTTCTGGAACGAGGGCAATATCGAAAATATTACTTTGTTTTTAGTGAAATTGTTAAAACTTTTCTTGAAGAAGAATTAAAGATTTTGGCGATCGATTCAACAACCGAAGAGATCGCAAGGCTTCTTTCAACCTCTCGCTTAACATCTGATCAGCAAAACTTTATCGACAACTTGTTAAAAGAGATGGATTTGGTGAAATTTGCGAGAAAAGTTCCGTCCAATGCCCAAGTAGTAGAGTTGCGCCAGAGTGTGCAGAAGTTTTTGAGCAGTTTCTGACTAGTCTGACTTGTCTGACGCGTCAGACAAGTCAGAGATTGAATTCTATGTTTCGTTTTGAAAGCCCCTATTTTCTTTTGCTATTGCTGCTTCTTCCTCTTTTGGTTTTGGTTGAAAAAAGAAGAAAAAGCGGTTTTTTGTTTTATTCTTCTCTTTCTTTGATTCAAGAAGC
>CAZQOW010000216.1:0-3974 GCA_964595045.1 uncultured Pseudomonadota bacterium | reverse complement strand
AAAGTTTTAGATTCACTCAATTCCTTTTTTTGATTTTCGCTTTGCCAGATTGATTAATTTGCCATCGGATTAGGACCTTGATAGATCCAACGAACAGTATTTCTCCATTGGGAAAGATTTCTTTTAAAGACGATTTTACTTTCCCTCAACATTGCCTTGGCGTGCGCTAAAGAATCTTTCGAACGACCTGTAATTCCTTGTCGAAAATCTTGATAGGTTCTATATGCCTTGAAATAACACTCTGCTGCTTCTTCAACCGCCAGCCTTGTTCCAGATAACTTTTGCTGAAAATCAAACCAGAAGCCGGAAGGAGAATTCTGCAATTTTTGCTCGAGCCTTTTTATATCCATTTCCACCCGCGCTTTGATCACAAGAGGAGTTGGAGTGACTTGCAACCTTGTCACGAGAGGGGTATGCGATAAAAGCCACAAGGCCCATTTGGTAGGATCCCAATGATACCAGCGGATTCCATTTCGGTAATCATTCTGAAAACAGTGATGATAATTATGATAAGTTTCTCCGCATAGAAAAGGGGCAAGCCACCAGACATCTTTCGCAGAATTTTTGTCGGTGTAAGGTTGAGTTCCAAACTTATGGGCAATCGAATTGATAAATGATGTGGTATGATGTGTAATGACAATTCTTAAAAATGCACCCCAAAGAAACATTCCGATCGGGCGACCAATTAAAAAACCGATCAATAAAGGAAGACCAAACGCAAGGGGAATTGCAATCCACATCAAATAGCGATGCTGCCACATTACCCATTTATCTCGAAGAAGATCAGGAACATTTGAAAAATCTTCTCTTTCTGGAGGGGCTTTAGCTAAAATCCAGCCGATATGAGCCCACCAAAAACCTTTTTTAATATTATAGGGATCTTTTTCTGTATCGACATAGCGATGATGTCGACGATGATCTGCGGACCAGATCAACGCTGACTGTTCAAAAGCGGCTGCTCCTATTACCAGATAAAAAACTTTCAAAATCGGATGGCATTGAAAAGTACGATGAGAAAAATAGCGATGATAGCCGCCAGAAACAACCATGGCGATCACAAAAACAGAAGTAAAACAAAAAATCGGTTCGAGCGGATGAACTCCAAAACGGGGAATATAGACCGCCAAACCAATTACGCTAATTAATAAGGTTAATGAGAAAAAGGGGAGTGTGACCCAATCAAACTTTTTAATGAATGACATAAATTCCTTTCTATTAAGAAAGCTGATCATTCTTCGATTTGAAGAAAGGATTTGCAGAAGCTTTTTAAAGAAATCGTTCCATCAAATCGAAGGACGCAACCAGTGTACAATAGCGAGAAACCAAATACAAGCCGCTGTTTGGTAGCTCAAGAGAAAAGAAAACTCAAGAGTTAATTCATAGACATACTACCAAAAACTACAAATAATTTTTTATTTTCAAAAATCTCGCAACTATCTAAATGGCAGTTCGATATTTTTTGTATAGTTAATGTATTCTCACCTATTTCGAGGGAGGATCCTTAAAATGATTTCGCCAATTTCCAATTCGGAAACTGTTTGTGCAATGATTTCAGAGTCAACATTGACTCTATCTGATTCTCAGCTTCTTTTATCCCAAACCATTCAAAATTTTTGCAGCGAAGTGACCAGTCTTTCTTCTCTGTTTGGAATTGGATGTGGACAGATCATCGCCCCATTTTTTCGCTTTCGATCAGCTCAATTTTTTGGCCAAATGCTTGGACAGAGTTCTCCAGCAAAATTTATCTCCTATTATGCATCCCTTGCCATTTCTTTGGGTGTAGAGGGAACCGGAATGCATCTCGGAACCCAGCTAATCCGCACCGGAAAGATTGAAGAAGGAGCATTTGCAGGCAGCTTAAACTCCACACTCACTATCATCGCCTGTAAAGCGGTGAGCAAAATAGTTCCACCTAATCTGGTCATGCTTCACTTCGCCCAAGATGCTGCCATGGTGGGACTTGAACAAATTACTTATCAAGCAGGACTGAGTGAAAAAACAACCGGGAGTTGGATTGAAAAAATGTTTCATGCTGAAGTTACCTCGATTCAGATGGAGTGCAGTGCAACTTTTGTCAAACTCACAACTCCACAGGTAGCCATCCTTCATGCAAAATGTGAACTGGGTTATCAAATGGAGGTGGGAGAAAAAAGCCTATCCGGCTTTCGAAAACAGATGAGTAGATTTCGTGAAAATCTTACCTCCTTCCAATATGCAAATAAAACCGATCTTTTAATCGCTAGCTCTCTCATTTTTGCTGGGTGCAACGGAGAACAAGGAGGCTTAATGGCTGGAGTGCTTTATCTCGTCGGAAAAGGAGTCAAAAGAATTTTGACTCGCACTCCCCTCCAATTACCTGAGTCTCAAAAGAAATCTTCAAACTCTCCCGATGGAAGCAAGATTTTTGGACCAGCAATTTACGAACTTGCCAACTTTTTGAATACAAAAGATGTGCATAATGAGCAACTTGATCCATATCTTGTCACTACCCATGAAAGGCATGATCAATTATTAGCTATTATTCAGGAAGTGTTTCCAGAAATCACTCAAGAACATAGACAAAGTGTTTTTTTGGCGGATCTGCTTAAAACTCCTTTGCTACTTTCAAAAACCCATCAACAGTTTGTAGAAATGCTCGACATTCTGCTTCAACGAAGCTCCGATCTTAGAAGTAAATTGACACCCCATCTTCCTCGAACCGAGAATCAAGCCGAAAGACGAGGAATTACCCCTGACAACCTTTCCGGAATTTGGATCGATATCTTGACCACTGTTTTAAAAGAGGCACTTCCCTCTCACTTAAGCTCCCTGAGCACCAATCGAAAATACCGAGTAACTTCCCGTGGAATCGATTCACAGACAAGTACTCCAGAAGGGAATCCACTTGACCATCTTTTGATTACGATTGGGGAGGGAGATGCCATCGATCAACGAGCAGCTTCCTCTAGACAATCGAGCACCAATCTCCCCCACCGTAAAAGATCTGACACCTCTATAGGATCTGCATATACCCATCTCATTCCAGTAGATCCTTCTGCCAAAACCCCTCCCATCGATCACGTTTTTTTGCCAGGGGATGGAACTGTCGCAACTCATGTAGTCGTTTTTCACAAAACAGATATAATTCCACACCGAACAGTTCTCCTTGAAACATTCCCTCGTGAAATGGGTTTAGAAGAGCCACTTTCGCTTTCAATGAATCGAGGCAAGGTATCGGCTCCAATGTTAATGGCCGAAACTGGCTTACTCATTCCGGATCTCATCCGCTTGGAAGGAGAACCTCCCAATTTAACTGAAGGAACCCCGACCCCTATTATCGAAGTGTTAAATTTATCCGAGGGAGTACCTGAAGCATTTCGAATGGAAACGTATGACGCAAGACACGAAGAAACAAGAATCGCCAAACTTTTTCCAACTATTCACAAGTCAAAAATCAGACGGATTATTCGCAGAGCTTTTTATCGGGCACATGAAAAGCTTTTAGGAACTGTTGAAACTGCATCGGTGAGCAGAGTTGATTTGAAATCCTTTTTATATTCAGAATCTCCTCCTCCCCCTGACAAAACGATTGGCAGCTTATCTGTCACTTCAGAATGGATAAGAATTCATGATCAAAGCCACCATTTTTTATATAAAGGAAATCACCGTTCTCTTCTAAGAGGTTTAGCTTATGAGCTTGCCTGTCAGAATGATCCATATTTCAATCCAAATGAATCGCATACCGCCGAACTTCTTTATACTGGCGTGACAATTGATCCATCCGATTTTCTTGATTTTTACCGGATCCAGACTCGATTGGGAGCCTTTATCCTAATATATAATTTGGAAGGAAAAGTTTTATTTCAAATGCATTATACACGACCTGATTCGTCAACCTCTCCTATCCTCTCGACCCATTCAGCCATTGCTCACGAGTTTACAGCAAGTCAAACTACTGAGATTCCGGGAGCGAGAGGATTCGGTGTTTCAGGAGA
>CAZQOW010000215.1:0-4008 GCA_964595045.1 uncultured Pseudomonadota bacterium | reverse complement strand
GGAATAAATTCAGTCTTAGTCGGGCTTAATACTTTATAATCCACTCCTAGCTTGGCAAAACCGTCGTGCAACGATTGGTGATACTCATAATCATGGCCGAGTAGACTCGCGAGGTTCGGTGCCACCGCAAGAATTCTAAGTTGAGATTCTGGCATGAGGCAAAGCTAGCATTAAATTGTTTTTTTTAAAGTAATGTTTTGGGAGAGGATGGGTGCTCAAGAGAGCTTAAAGAGATAGGCTGTTATTTATAATGAGATCAGTAGGCTTTAAAAAAAAATAGGAATGGGTGTTTTATAATATATTTTTTTTTAATGTAGATGCTTTCATGAATTTATTAACCATCATTATTCATAACGAAGAAAAATAAATCACACATTTGAGGTGGGTTGATCTTTTCTCCGTTATCTCTTTTTATCTAGCAGGATCTTTTATTTGAAGATTGATTATTTTTTAAATGTTTGCAAGCGTTCATGATTCATTTTCTGGATGACATTCAACGCGCGGTAAAAGAAATTTGCAATGTGCTGAAATTTAAAAGATCGGAGTTTGAGGAAGTCTGATCAACAGCTGAGTTTGGAGATTACCTATGCAACATAGAAATTTTGGACTTAATATTGAGGGAAGAGTCAGAAAAATCAGAACTCAAGATTTTCTCATTCCGTTGTTTGAAGCTATTAGCAATTCTGTTCATGCCATTGAAGAAGCTGGTGAGATTAGTTCTGGAAAAATCGAAGTTAAAATTATTCGAGAACCCAAGCAATTATCTCTAAACGAGAACGAAATCAAGCCAATCACTGGCTTTGTCATTACAGACAATGGGATTGGCTTTCACGATCCGAATATGGAGTCATTTTGCCAAGGTGATTCTACTTACAAGATGAATAAGGGCGGAAAAGGTGTTGGAAGATTTACTTGGTTAAAATTCTTTTGCGATGTCAGCGTAGAGTCTGTTTTTAATAATCTTGGAACTATTCAAAAACGCACATTCAATTTTGCTACATCTGGCGTTGAGGATCAAAAAATTCAAAACGTTGATGGTAAGCAAGGATCAATTGTCACATTAAAAAATATCAAACCTGATTTTGAACAAAAAACGAAGAAAGATCATAATCACATAATCGTTGCTTTGATTGAGCATTTTATTTCTTTTTTGGTTACTGGATCGATGCCTGAACTGATTGTTTACGATGGGTCTGTCAAAGAAAGCGTCGTTAATTTTTTCAAAAAAAGTATTGGCAAGACGATTTCTCCGCATCAATTCAAAATTAATAACTGTGAATTTAAGGCTACAAGTTTGAGAGAGTATTTTGGATCAAAAAAGAATATCGTTTACCTTTGCGGGAACAAGAGAGCTTCGGAACAGGTCTACTTGGCAAATGCTTCACCTTTCTTTTCCAAGCAGTTTCTTGATCCAGAAACTTTACAAAGCTACTCTTACCAAATTTTCATCGAATCAGAATATCTGGACTCAATCGTTAATGATGACCGTGATGGATTTAGATTTCCTTCTCAAGATTCTCTTGGATTGAATATCGCCAAAGACCAAATTGTCGGGGAAGCGTTAAAAATCGCTCAATCAGAACTTGCAGAAGAAATTTTAAAGCAAAAGGAAGGCAATAAAAAAGTCGTCCAAAATTTTGTGGTAAACGATGGTCCACAATATCGCTATCTTGTAAAACATCACGAGGAAGAAATTTCAAAAATACAGGAAACGGATCCTAAAAAAATTGATTTGGCATTGAGAAAAATTCAATTTGAAGAGGACTTAAACACTAGAAATCAAGTTGGCGAACTACTTAAAAAAATTGAATCTAAAGACGAAAATGCGCTGCATGATTGGGGCAAACAATCCCAAGAATTGATGTCCAAATTAAGTGAATCTGGAAAAGCTAGCTTGGCCAGTTACATTGTTAAGAGAAAATATATCTTAGATCTTCTCAAGAAAAAAATTGAAATTGGCCAAAACGATAAATTTTCACGTGAAGAAGCAATACACAAATTTATTTTCCCCATGCGAACCACCTCAGATGATGTGAGTTACGAAGAACAGAATTTGTGGATTATTGATGAGCGACTTTCGTATCATTATTATTTAGCATCTGATAAGCCACTGTCCACTGTTCCAGATGCTGAATCTTCTAGTCGCAAAGAGCCTGACATAATCATTTTTAATAGACCGCTTGCGCTAAATGATCGCCCAGAAACCGAGAGTATTGAGTCAATTGTAGTTGTTGAATTCAAGAGACCCGGTGAATCAGCGGTAAGAGGGGAAAATGATCCTGTAGATCAAATTCTTGAATACATTGAATTGATTCGATGTGGAAAAGCAAAAACTAAGAAAGGGCGTCCTATTCAAGCAACACAAGCGACTTATTTCTTTGGCTATGTTGTTTGTGAACTGGATGAACAGCTGAAGACTGTTTTGAAAAGAAAAACGATGAAAATTACTCCTGATGAAAGAGGTATGTTCGGTTTTTTTGACAGTCACAAAGCCTATATTGAGGTTATCAGTTATGATAAGATGTTAGGCGATGCTATAAAACGAAACAAAATTTTATTTGAGAAACTTCAATTGCCGCTCCATTAGTAAATTCACAAGATGAACCATTCACAGAAACTCTGTATAATATAGAGAGGTTTAGCGACACTGAGCGCATTTCCTTCTCCATTCCGGTATCCTTTCTCTAGCCAAACTCAATGCATCCAGCAACCCGATATCAATGAAAAAATTATCTTCAGGATAAACCTTTCCAAACAAATTCTTTTCTTCGACCAAAACAGGAAAAACATCTTTTTCAATCGAAGCTGGAATCTCAAGTATGTATTTAAGAATTTTCTTATTTAATAGGTAAACCCCGGAGTTGATATGAGCCAGCTCGTGATTGGCTTGCGGTTTTTCAGTGAATGAAGTGATTAAATTTTCATGGAGATGGATATTGCCATAACGTTTTGAATCCCTTTCTTGCCTTAAAGCTAGGGTCGCGATGCTGTCGGGGTGCTCCGAATGGAAGCGGGCTAAATCTAAATAGTTCAAGTCAAATAAAGTATCTCCATTCAACATTAAAAACGAATCTTCTAAGAAGACTTCAGCCAATTTTAATGCACCGGCGGTGCCGGCAGGAGTTGCTTCGTGGATGTATTGAATTGCGACTCCGAGTTTCTTTCCATCCCTAAAATAATTGATGATTTGTTCCCCCAGATAACCGACAGATAAAATAATTTTTTGAATGCGGTGGCGGGCAAGATTTAAGATTAAATATTCTAAGAAAGGTTTCCCGTCGATGAGCATCATCGGCTTTGGTGTTTGCTCGGTTAAGGGGGCAAGCCGCGTTCCCAATCCACCTGCTAGGATAAACGCCTGTTCAATCACACGCATCCTCGACAAGCTCACAGAGGATATGGCCAATGAGAATATGGGATTCTTGAATACGGGGGGTGAAATCACTCGGGACGCAAAGAGAGAGATCGCAAAGCTCTTTTAACTTTCCACCTTTTTGGCCAGTGAAACCTATCGTCGTAAGATTACGCTTTTTGGCGGCCTGAACGGCGAGCAAAATATTTTTACTTTGACCACTGGTCGAAATGGCGATGAGGATGTCCCCTTTTTTGCCATGCGCTTTCACTTCTCGCTCGTAGATTTGATCATAACTATAATCATTGCCTGTCGCGGTTAGAGCGGAGATATTCGTATGAAGGGCTAAAGCAGGTAAAGGTTCTCGCTCCTTCTGATAGCGACCGGTAAATTCAGCGGCGATATGTTGGGCATCGGCAGCAGAACCGCCATTGCCACATAACAATAATTTATTTCCCTGCTTGAACGCGTTTAAAATCAACTGAGCGACTTGATGAATAGAATCGCTGAGTGATTTAAGCTGTTCAACCACTTGCAAATGTTGATCAATGATATCGGTGATTGGAGTGGTCATCCTCTTCACTTTCATAAAGCCGATAATTCTTTTTGATAAAAAGTTTTGCTAAACCATTCAATCGTCTTTTGAAGCCCTGAAT
>CAZQOW010000214.1:0-4011 GCA_964595045.1 uncultured Pseudomonadota bacterium | reverse complement strand
TCTATATTGAGGCTCGTATTGGAGAAGAAAGAAAAGTCAGAAGATACATTGAAAATATTGGATCAGCGGGAGAGGATCTGTTTTGGGACAGAAAAAAAGCGACTCTCACCTTTGATGGAGTCGTAAAAAAATCAGAAGGACAGATGACCGCTGAGCGATTGGCACAATTAGAAGAAAACCTCTTCCCCCCCACAAAAGCGGAACTTGCTCTCTTGAGAAAAATATATGGTACTGCGGAAGAAGAAACGATTTTAACTCGACCTGATTGGAAAAGTCATAATCAAATAGCTGAAATTGAGAAAGCGATCGCCCAAGGAACGGAAGGGGAAGCTTTTCATGAATTACTTCAAAGAAAAATGCAAAATGCTGGCTTGCTAAAAGCGGATCTCTGTCGCGAGGGTGAGTTTGATAAATATTCACTTTCTGAACTGGAAAAAGGTCAGCGTAAACCAACGTTAGATACCGTTTATCACTTAATCGGTCTTATTCAGAAAAAATCGGTGACTCAAGAGAAGATCGATCCGGTTGATTTTTATGAAGCTCATCAAACGGATTTACAGCATCTTCCCTTTTATGATCGACTCACGAAAACCTATCGGGTTCGGATTAAAACGGTTGCCGCATTAAAAGAAGTTTTACAAACCCCTCTTGCCACCTATTTATATAATCAGATGGAAGCAAACAGATTGAAGCCTTTTGAACTCGCTGCAAAATCGGGAATTAAGAGCAATCGACTCACTCTGATTTTGAGAGGACAGGCTTATCTTTTGGAGTTACCTGAAATCATTGCATTGGCAAGAGCTCTCGATATCGGCTTGGATGAGATGTATCTTCGGGTGCATAAAGAAATGGGAGACTTTGCGACCATCGTTTCCGAAATGACTAAAAAGGTTCTACGTGCAAGATCCGTTGATTTTAGAGAAAAAGCCACTCCAGACTCTTACAAACCTCCCCCTTCTTCTTTTGCTCAAACATTACTCGCTCTTCAGACAGGATGGAATATTACCGTAAAAGCTGAAATGGCCAAACGACTCCGAATTCCCGCTACAACCCTCACCAGCTATTTGGCTGGAATCACTCCCCCACTCCCCGTTTTTTATGAGCTTTGCCGCCAGGTTGATTCATTGATTCCTGAAAGAGAACGGATTGCACATCGCGCAAAATTTTACTGGGGATATGCTCCTGAGGCTCAAGCTATAAAAATTTTAGATCCGAAAGGAAGAAAAATTGTCCTGACAGTTCCTGAAGATGAGATTGCCGATTGGAGTTATGAACGATTTCAACAAACCTCCTTTAGCTGGTTAATTTCTCAAATTGAACAAGAGGCCGACGCTGCAGGCTACACAACCATAGCCTTTGCCGCAGAGCTTGGAGAAGTGAGAGGAATGATTCAAGTTTATAAAAATGGAAAAATTTTGGAAGTGCGATGGAATTTCATTGAGAAACTAGCCAAATTTATTGAAGAACATCTTGCCGGAAAATATCATCCAAGCTTTATTGCCGCCATCGCTCGACCTGAAATTTTTGATCTTGCAAAATCAATCGTCAATCAAAGAGGCGAACTCATTTATGAACCGGATGAAAAAGAACCTCTCGATTTTAAAAGTCGATATCGAGAGAGATTGAAATCTATTTGATTCCCATGACAACCGTGGTTGGATAAACTGCCTTTAGAGCCATCATTTTTTTAAAACCGGTTAGAAGAAGCCATCTCTTCAGCTCTTTTAAGGTAAAAACATCTCCATGAGAGGTGTCGAGCATCATCTGCAAACTGAAGAGAAGCGGAATTTTTTCGCCGGTTCTTAAATCATTGGGGATGAATTCGGCTATCAGCAATCTCCCTCCACTTTTCAACGCCTCAAAAATTCTTTTAATCAGTTTGCGGGTTTCTGTTTCGCCGAGACTATGGCAGATGTGACCGAGAATAATCAGATCGTATTGAGACTTTCCAAGATCGATTTGTGATAAGTCTCCAGGTAAATAATCATACTGTCCTTCAAGTCTAAATCTTCTTACATATTGCTTGGTTAGATTTATTACTTCAGGTAAATCTTGAGCAATAATTCGACTTGATCTGTCGGCCAGAGCGAGAGGAATACTCCAGGCTCCTGATCCACAGGCAAGATCGAGAATTTTTAATCCGGTTAAAGATTTTCCCATCCCCAATTTTTTTGAAACTACAATCGCTGAGGAGTAACTGGTAGGAAATATATCTCTCGCCAACTCAATATGAAATTTAGTTCGAAATGGATCATCATCCGGGGGAGCCAATGGTCGACCTGATTTCATCACTTCACTGAGTTGTGTCCAGGATTGCAAATTTTGGGTTACTCGGGAAAGGATACTGCCAAGATAATGCGGTTCAGTTTTCACTAGGTAGGTTTTTGCTTCAGAGCTCAATCGATAACTTAATTTCGATTTCGTTAAAAAACCGAGGGCGACCAGCGCATCGAGAAGATTTCGAAGGGGGCGAATCGGGAGCTTCAATTCTCTGGATATTTTCTCAATTGAATTGATTTGAGCATGAATGAGAGAAAAAAGATCTAATTCCACCGCCACTGAAAGTGCTTGGGTTCCGGCAAAACCCCAATAAGTGTTTAAAATCAACTCCGGTTGAATTTCAGGGAGCAGCGCCTTGTCATTCTCGGAAAGTTCCAATTCATCATCGAGGGTCATGAAAGTTCTCTGTCATGTTTAAATATTAGTATTAAATGGAGATTGGCCCTTTTAACCTGCCTTCTATAAGCTTTTCAAGCAAATCATTTGTCTCAAATAAAAAATATCCTTTATAAGAGATTCATTTTAATCAATTTTTTATGGATAAATTGTTGACGTGAGAAAGCGACCTTTGATACTGTTCGCCGGCTTTTTGAAAATAGCGGTTATGGGTCGCTAGCTCAGTTGGTAGAGCACTGCCCTTTTAAGGCAGGTGTCCCGGGTTCGAGCCCCGGGCGACTCATCTTTTAAAATTAGTCCCCATCGTCTAGGGGTCCAGGACACCGCCCTTTCACGGCGGCGGCATGGGTTCGAATCCCATTGGGGACGTAAAAAAACCCCGAAAGAATCTTTCTTTCGGGGTTTTTTATTTCGATGATATTTTAAATTCTTTTACTCCTGTCCGGTACTTCATTGTAACAGATCAATTCTAGCCATCTTAAATAATAAATAAGTTTTCAAATTTTTTAATCATTCGCATATTTCTAATATTTCTAAAAAAATTGATACTCATCCTTTTTTTCTTTGTATAATAATTCATCTATGAAAATTAAATTTTACCTTCGGGTCGCTTCACAGGCGTTCGTTTTGGTACTTTTTCTTCCCTGGTTGATGGGAGCCTCTAATTTGAATGGAGGGGGATGCTCTTCGACTAGTTCTATTCCTTTTACTGTCGCGTTTTCTGGAGCGCATGTCAGTTTTGCAGAAAGTTCTCCTCAACCTGTTTTTTCAGGAAAAACGCTCACTCTTCACCTGACACCAGAGAGTGGATACACTCTTCTTACAAATGTCGAAGGAGATTGCCCAATAGGCAGTTGGAATGAAACAAGTTACACAACAGGAGCCATTACGCAAAATTGCACCATGATTTTTTCCGCTGTTCCGAATGAAAACGCGGTAACAGTCACCCCTGAGGCAGGAACCAACGGTTCGATCAGCCCGAGCTCAGTACAAGTCGTGAATTCAGGAGATTCAATTACCTTCACCGCGACGCCAAATGGGGGTTACCAAGTCAATGAATGGCTAGTGGATGGTATAATCGCACAAAACGGAGATACGACTTTTCAACTTAATAACATCACAACTAATCACACAGTCACAGTCAGTTTTTCAGCTCTTCCCGCAAAATTTTCATATATTGCAAATAACGGTGCGAGTGGCTCGCTAGGGGATCCTACTATCTCCTCTTGCGCTATTGATTCAACCTCGGGCCTCATTACCTCTTGCCAAGGTGCTGGAGGGGAAAGTGTTATTGCTGGAATTTTTGCCAATGGAATTGCTCTTAATAATGAAGGA
>CAZQOW010000213.1:0-4020 GCA_964595045.1 uncultured Pseudomonadota bacterium | reverse complement strand
CAAAAGTGAAAACTGCCCGGTTTTATGTCTGGAATCTGCTTCCTTTTGCACAAGGGATGTCGAAAGTGATTTTGAGCGGAGATCAATCAGCGATGAAAATTAGGTTTTAAGATTTACAAAAAGCATTTGCTTGCGATTGTTGCATCGGAAAAGAAAATTTTTGGGAGATGCCTCGTGCATTTTTTACCAATGCGTCGGCAGGTTGGTTAGTTGGACTTAAATGAATCTGCATTAGACATCCATTTGTGCTGTCATAAAAATAGCGAACCTTTGGAAAATTCAGACTTTCGTATGTAAACTGCACAAAATGAAATCCGCTTGAGGTAAAAGTTCCTGGAATGTTTGGAAATTGCCCCTGACAAGTGACTAGCGACTGGCTTCTCGAACAGAAGAAACCGTTCGCACTGACAACCGTAGGATAGCAAAAACTTTCTTTGGAAATCAAAAAAACAGAAACCGAGAAAATAAAAAAAAACAGTACATATTTATTTTGAAAAGTTTTTTTCATGATACTGATTTAATGCCTGATTAAACTGTTCAAGTCCATAATAAGCATATTGATAGAGCGTTCTTTGGGCAAACATTTTTTCAATTTCGAGAGTCAAGTCTCCCATTCCCTGACAATTTAATAGATTGGTTGCGGTGATTATTTCCAGAATTTGATCATCATTTAAACCGCTTTCGAGTAACATTCCAATCACCTCTGCATCCATTGGTGCACCAAGTTTTTCTCCTATTTTTTTAACTTTTTCAAATTTGTCTGGTTGGCTTATTTCCAAAGGGGTTGGGCCGATGCCATTCAAGTTGAGCTTTTTCAACCAATTTTCAATTCTGTTTTTCCAGGACATAACTCCTCATCTCTTCCTCTTAGATAGAGCAAGCGTGGTGCCATTCACAAAATGAAAATTGATAAATAATTTCAAATAGAAAGATAGGGAAAAGAAGTAAAAAGAGTCAAATCAGCGACAATTGAAGGGGTGAAAATAACCCATCTGGATGGCAGTTTATTTCGATGATTGATTCAAGGCATTTTCAATGGATTACAAAGTGTTGGATAGTAAAATTATTCTCTAAATCAGACGAATAAGATTACTTTGTTTCGTAAGATCTTTTTGTCAGAGAAGGGACTTTCGGATTTTGATTAGGGGATTTCGATCGAGGAATTGAGTCATCAAAAAATGGGGCGACTAACATCATATTCTTATAATCTTCCATCTGCTTTTGATAATTAACTGCAGAGCGAGTCGCTTCCGCTTGATAATGTGTTTCTTGAATCTGTTGTTCTTGAGCTTTGTGATATTGATAAGTCTGGATCCCGTAATTGATTGCATCCATTCCTAGGCCAATCCCTGTGGCAGCTTTATAGGAAGTCGGGCATTTGTAACCATACGCTCCGGTCAGACAGCCGCCGCCGTAGAAGGCATCTGAATAATAGCCCGGATTATAATAATATTGACTCTCTCCTTTTGAAGATGAAAAGGTGGCCAAAATGAAAAGAGCCAAGAAGGCACAAAAGCTTGTTTTTATTTTAAAGAGGTTTTTCAGCATATAAATTCTTTATACGTATTCAAAATAAAAAGTTCTATTAAAAATTATCGGCAATTTAGAGGTGAAAGTTGTCCTTTTATTCCTCGAATTTGAGTATTCTTCACTTCAACCTTGTTAACTATTTAATTTTATTATGAAAATATCAAAAAGAGCCCAAAAAATTAAATCTTTTATCGCGATGGATATTTTGGAAAAAGTGCAAGGATTTCGCCAAAACGGTGAAAGTGTTATTTCTCTAGCCTTAGGGGAGCCTGATTTTCCTCCACCTCTTGTTGTTAAAGAGGCTTGTATCAAGGCTTTGAGCGATGATTTTACTAAATATACTCATTCTCAGGGGATGATCGAGTTACGTCAGGCGATTGCGTATCATTATAAAAAGCGTTATGAGGTGGAAGTAAAACCGGAACAGGTTTTTGTGACTGCCGGAACTTCGCCCGCTTTTTTTCTAATCCTGTCTGCGTTGCTTGATCCAAAGGATGAAGTGATTTTACCCAATCTACATTATCCCTGTTATTCAAATTTTATTGAATTTTTGGGAGGAAAAATCAGCTATGTCAAAGTTCATGAAAAAGACCGATTTCAATATCCGATCTCCGAAGTTCGAAAGAAAATCTCCAAAAAAACCAAGGGAATTTTTATCAGTTCTCCAGCCAATCCAACCGGATATCTGGTTCCAGACTGTTTATTTGAAGAGCTCGCTTCTTTATCCCCTTATCTGATTTCTGATGAGATTTATCATGGGCTGGTTTATGAGGGAAAAGAGCGATCGGCGCTTGAGTTTACTAATCGTGCATTTATAGTGAATGGATTTTCCAAAGCGTATTCAATGACCGGATTTCGTTTGGGTTATACGATCGTTCCGTTTGAATTTATCGAGCCGATTCGGAAAATTGAGCAAAATTTTTATATTTCGGTAAACTCTTTTGTCCAAAAAGCGGGAATTGCGGCTCTTGAAAAAGCATCATCCGAACAGGAAGAGATGCGTCAGCAGTTTATCAAACGGCGCGAAGTGGCACTTGAAGAATTGGATAAAATTGGTCTTCGGCCCAAAATTGCTCCGGAAGGGGCCTTTTATCTGTTGATTGATATCCACCAATATTCGAAAGATTCTTACCATTTTGCGTTTGATTGTCTTGATAAGGTGAAAGTTGGCATTACTCCTGGAATCGATTTTGGGAAGGGGGGAGAGGGGTATATCCGGATTTCTTACGCAAATTCGATTGAAAATATCCGGGAAGGGATTCAAAGGTTGGGCAGTTATTTAAAACTGCTTAAAAAACAGTGTGACAATCCTCTTGCCAAGTAGAACCCCTTTGGCTATAAGGCTACCTTTCGCAGAGGTTTTAAAATCAACAAAAATAAGGTTTTGATTTATGAAAGAAAATATTCATCCACAAAATCATGATGTTTCGGTTGTTTGTGCTTGTGGAAGCATCATTCAAACTCAATCGACTTTGAAAACGCTCTCAGTCGAAATCTGTTCAAAATGTCATCCGTTTTTCACCGGAAAACAAAAATTACTCGACACGGCAGGTCGAATCGAACGTTTCAAAAAGAAATACGAAAAGACTCCAGACGCAAAAGCAAAAAAGTAGCTTTGCTGAGACTGAATTAAGACCGATCCAGTTTTTTATCCTTAAAAAATTCGATCGGTTTTTTATTTTTGAAAAGAAAATTCTAAAGAAATTTTTGTTTTTGTGATCCTGTATGGAGTTTTTTGGAAATTTTTTTAAATTCACCAGCCCAAAAAACTAAAATTTTCTTTAGAATTTTCTTTTCTGGTTACTGGCTGGAAAGAGGGGAATGGTATGTTTGATAAGCTCGAAGAGGTTGAAAGAAAATTTGAAGCATTGACGCAAAAACTTTCCGATCCGACTTTAAGTTCAAATCCAAAAGAATTTCAGTCGATTGCCAAAGAGCAGGCCTCTTTGAGTGAATTAATTGAAACGTATCGAATCTATAAAAGAATTAATCAACAGATCGAAGAAAATAAACTCTTGTTGAATGAGTCCGATGAAGAGATGCGGAGCATGGCAAAAGAAGAGCTCAATTCTCTCGAAGTGCAAAAAGAGGAAACTTCGCAGAAGTTGAAAATTCTGATTCTTCCCAAAGACCCCAACGACGAAAAAAATATTTTCCTGGAAATCCGCGCTGGAGCTGGAGGGGATGAAGCTGCCCTTTTTGCCTCTGATCTTTTTCGGATGTATTGTCGCTATGCTGAACGAAAAAAATGGCGTGTAGAATTGATGGATACAAACTCCACTGGCATCGGCGGATTTAAAGAGGTGATTGCAATGATCACCGGGCAAAATGTTTACAGTGATCTGAAATATGAAAGTGGTGTCCATCGAGTTCAACGGGTTCCGAGAACTGAAGCATCCGGAAGAATTCATACTTCCACCATTACAGTGGCGGTGATTCCGGAGGCGGAGGATGTCGGGGCTGGTCTCGCTGGGATCGTGGAACCGGTTG
>CAZQOW010000212.1:0-4022 GCA_964595045.1 uncultured Pseudomonadota bacterium | reverse complement strand
ATTTCCTATTTTTCTTTTATTATCATAATCTTCTTTTTTCATTGAAATTTCATCTTCTTTTTTGCATTGTAAATAGACGAACCAATCCTATATATCCCCTTTGGTTATTGAGCAAAATTTTTTAGCTTTTATTTTTTATAGCAACTTTTTGATCAGTTATCCGATATATTCCGTACAATCATGTAAGGTAAACGGTTGAATTCATATTTTAATTTTATTGTTTTTCGCATTTGATTTTTTGAAGGTGCGTTGGAGGTTTTTTTAATTATGTCTATTTTTACTTTAGGAAGAGTTGGATTAGGGTTTTTAGGATCTGCGGCAATAGCAGGTGTAGTGGGTGGTTTTATTGGATGTAGAAAAAAAGAACGCGAGATTGGAGCAAATAGCGACTCTACATATCAATCTCCAAGATCTGCGGATTTGATGTTAAGTCAACCCAGAAATCAATGTTTAAATCCAAAACTTTTTGAAGAAAGAGAGTTAAGTATTGGTAATAAAACAATCAATCCAAAAAGACAATTAGAAGTTTTAAAAGAGTATATTGCTGGAATTTCTGCTTATGATGCGATTAGCACAATAAGAACTCCTACTGATCAAGAAGGGGAACATTTAATTAGTTTAAGGACAGAAATTAATTTATGGAGTGGGCAAAAGGTGTTTTTTCCAAATGACGATAAAACCAAAGACTTAGATAACATAAGGGAAGCAATAAAATTTTTGGAACATTTAAGTACTTTGACTCCTCAACAGCCTTGTCTTCCTGTACACTATGTAAGAAGCGAAAGTCCATCAGACCAACAGAAGCATTGTCAGGTCAGAAGAGATTGGGATAGCAATAATTTGGGAATTTATTGGATGGTATATGAATGTCAGAAAGAGGGAGGAGGAAGTTTTAGACGTCTGCTTACATCAGAAAATAAAAGTTTAATTCCCGGTAAAAGTATTTCTACTACAACATTTATAAATGATTAAACCATCCAATGAAGCAATCTAAATATTCACATGCTTTTTTAGAACTGGTTCGAGCTTATCAAGTCCCGTCTGTTTTATCGAATAAAGTAAAAAGTGATGAAGCATTGGCAAATCCTAAAAAATCTTTTGAAGTAGGTGAGGCATCTGGTAAGCTTGATGCCCCGAGAAGGTCATTACATTCTGGAGTTGCAAATAATTTAGGGTCTCCTCAGCAATCTTCTTTCCAATCATCCACTCATGAAGCTCCTAAACCTGCTACAGTTTTTAGAAAACCTGAAGTTACTACTGTTACAATTTTTGTCGTTAATCCTCCCCGAGTTCTTTATTCCAAAGCTTTTAAATCGGATAGCCCTGTTCCCGATTCTGAGGTTTTTGTTCCACCTCCAACTCCTGAACAAATACCTCCAAATTTGGCGGGAGCTGCTGTTGCAGGTGAAATCCCTTTACACTTGGATGCTGGGAGCATTTATCCCGAATCAAATACTTTTCAGATAGGAAAAACTGGAAGTCAATCATTCATCGACTCTTCCATTGTTTCTTCTCTTGGCCTTTTACTCAACAAAGCTTTTTCGCTTTCGGGTCCCGCATTGACAAATCTGATGCAGACGCTTGTAAACAACCATCTACAATTGCAGTCCCCAGCCCTAGGGCTCGCGTCCGCAGAGACATTGCTTCAGCAAGCACCACTCCAAGCGAAAACAGCAAATATTACTCCGTCCACCATAAAAAGTTTTGTGGAGTCTGTCGCTCATCAGGTTTCGTTCGCTTTATCGATGACAATTTCTCATGGGGCTCAATTAAATCCGACTCAGGCACTGAATCTTGCCTTGGCAAAATCGTTAAATCTTTCAGCGGAACAGACCTCCAAACTTTTGGGACAAATTCAGTCGGCAACTGCTGGACAATTATCTGCTGCAACAGGTGAACAGGCTCGATTAGTAAATCCTTTTATTCAGGGGATGGTTTTAAATGATCCTTCCGCGATGAAGGGATTTATGGCTCAACTTTTTTCACCGGTGTTGAAAAGCTTAATGGGACTTTTATTTACGAAAGAGTTGCCGTTTAGTTATTTCCCTTCAAATTTACTCACAGAGCTCGGTGGATTGATGGCTCGTTCGGCGCAAAGAAAACGAAATCGTCCCCAAAGAAAACGGGTCGGTAAATCGGATCGTGTTTCTAGAAAAGGTTCGATCTATGTCGAAGTAGATCTAGAAGATGAAGGTTTTGAACCGGAAGAGGAAACTGATTGGTGGGAAAGATTTTATAATCCCGAAGAAGCGCAAGCATTTTTATGGAATTAAATTTTTAGCGTTTATCACCCTGGTCCAACCCCTGAAATTAATCTGGCAATCAAATAAGCAACCCCTGCAGCGGTTCCTCCAATAAAAGCGGTTCGCAATGCACTTTTTAATCTTCCGACTCCGGTGAATTTTCCTTTAACCCATCCAAAAATCGCTAAAGCAAGTAGGGTAAGAATTGCCGAAAGAAGAAGAGATTTTTGAATTGGTAAGTTGAGTAAATACGGAAGAAGTGGAAATATCCCTCCTAAAATATAAGCGCTTCCGATAGTAAAACCGCTTTGAAAAGCTCGTTTTCCATCGACTTTTTCTAAGCCAAGTTCTTCTCTCATCATGAATTGAACCCAAGCATCTCGATCTGAGGTAATCGCACTCACCGCTGATTTTAATGTTTCACCTTTCAAACCATAATTCGAAAAAACCTGGCGGACTTCCTCGGTTTCTAGTTCTGGCAATTCATCGGTTTCACGATATTCCCGTTTGAGTTCTGATTCATAGGTTTCTGCCTCGCTTTTGGTGGCGAGATATCCGCCAAGACCCATGGAGATCGCTCCAGCAGCTATTTCAGCTGTAGCAGCGACGACGATAATCCAATGATTGGCCTGAACTCCCGCAAGACCGGCAGCAAGAGCAAAAGGAACCGTGAGCCCATCCGAAATCCCGATGACCAGATCGCGGACGGTTTTGGATCCTGTAAAGTGATGTTCAGTATGAATGGACATGATTTGATTGACCCTTTTTATTCTGGATAATAATGATCGAATAGCAAAAATAAACCGCTCTGTCGAGCTTTCACCCCAATTTAATGAAGGAGAATGATCATGAATTTTCAGATTCAAAATAAAATTGCCCTGATTACCGGAGCCGCCGGGAATGGCCTTGGAAGAGCTCAAGCGCTTGCGTTGGCTGATGAAGGAGTTTCAGTTGCCATTCTCGATATTCATTCTTCCGATGAAACGGTAGAACTTCTTCGTAAAAAAGGGGTTCGATCGTTTGGTTATTCTGTCGATATTAGCGATGAAAGTGAAGTTTGTAAAATCGTCACTCAGATTGAAAAAGATTTGGGGAGTGTTGAAATTCTTGTGAACAATGCGTCGATACTTTCAACAGTTGGGATGTTTTCAGAAATCGAATCCAAAAAATTTAATCGGGATATCGAGGTGAATATTATCGGAACCGTGAATGTCACTCGCGCAGTTTGGCCGAAGATGGTTGAAAACAAGTGGGGAAGAGTTGTTTCAATCTCTTCCTTCGCAGGAACACACGGTGGAGCAGGGCAGTCGAGTTACGCAACGACAAAAGCGGCCTTGATTGGTCTCTCCAAGAGTCTCGCTTTAGAAGGAGCTCGTTACAACATCACATCCAACATTGTCGCTCCAGGGCTGATGAAATCCGAAGCGGCTCAGGCGGCGATTCGCGGAGATATGCTCGAAAGAATTGCGAAAAAAACGGCGATGCGTCGACTTGGTGAGTTGGAGGAAGTGGCGAGCATAGTGACTTTTCTTTGTTCGAAACAGACAAGCTATTTGACTGGACAGGTGATGGAAGTGGATGGGGGATTGGGGCTGTTTACGTTTTAGGAAATTAGTTAGATTTGTGATCGTAAATTAATTGATTTTTTCGATCTGAACAATCTTGGCTCTTAACTCTTTTCCATTGAGTTGTTTGACGTAAATATTTTCCCGTCGGGGATCGAATCGTATTTCAACCGATTTTCCTTCAGTAAAATCAGGGAAATTTTTTGCGATAATT
>CAZQOW010000211.1:0-4042 GCA_964595045.1 uncultured Pseudomonadota bacterium | reverse complement strand
TGAAATCTCAATGGCACCGACCTGCTTCATTCCGATACTTAAAAAAATATCACCGATCGCTGCAAGAATCACCGCAAAGAACATGAGAATATAAATTTTTGACATTTTTTACTTATCTCTTAAGAAAGAGAGTTAATTCAAGATGAAATTTCTAAACTCTCAAGGATTTTTCGATCCGCCGCAGGAATAGCGATTGTATTAAGTTTTTTAAGGTCTATCCAGCAAAACCTTGTTTGAAGCTCGGGGGTAATCTTCAAATCAATCTGATAGGGATAAATAGTAATTTTATGATGTGTAATCTGATGAATGTGAAGAGGAAGAGGCTTAAACGATTGATAAGCGATTTTTTCCTTTCCGAGATAAATTTTCATTTCATTCTCGAAATTCTTTTCACTTTCAATTATTGTTCCGGGTAGTTGCCATAAACCTTTTTGCCAACGGGTATTTTCAGGCAAAATCAGGCAGATTTTTTTTTGATGGATCAAGAGAGCTGCCAGGCGAAAAAGCTTTTTGGTTTTTTGCCGTTCTTTTTTTTGGGGAAATTTTTCAGGATTGAGGTTGGTTGCTTTGCAAATTTTTTTTATCGGACAGCACGAACAATTTGGACTCGTCGGACTGCAAATCGTTGCCCCAAGCTCCATTAACGCCTGATTGAAATCGCCTGAGTTTTTTTTTGGAATCAACGTTTCAGCCATTTTCCAGATTTTTTTCTGAAATTTCGATTCTTGCGGATTTCCTGAAATGGCAAAAACTCTTGAGTAAACCCGCATCACATTGCCATCGACCAGCGGAAGCGGTTGTTCAAAAGCGATGCTGGCAATGGCACCAAGCGTATATTTTCCAATTCCCGGAAGAGATAAAATCTCTTGTGGATTAGAGGGAAATTTTGCGTCATATTTTTCAACGATCTCTTTTGCTCCCTTATAAAGATTTCTCGCCCGTGAATAATAGCCTAGTCCACTCCAGAGGGTCAGCACCTCTTCTTCGTTCGCTTTTGCCAAATCCTGAATTGTCGGAAACCGCGTCAAAAAACGATGATAGTAATCGATGACCGTTTTGACTTGGGTCTGCTGAAGCATGATTTCTGAAAGCCAGATTTTATACGGGTCTTTGGTTTGGCGCCACGGAAGGTCGCGTTTGTTTTTGTGATACCAGGTTAAAAGTTTTCTTTGAAAATTTGTTAGGAGTAATGGGTTATGGGTGATGAGTTTTTTATTTTTTTTCTCATTACTCATTACCCATAACTCATCACCGCTTTTCTTCTTCCTTGCTTCTTTTCTATTCTTCCTCATATAAGCACCCTCTATGAAAAATATTCTTATTATACAACATGAACCTCATGAAAATGCGGGAGCGCTTGATCCTCTCCTCAGTGCCAATGGAAGAAAAGTGACTTACTGTCACGCTTATAAAAATGATCCAATTCCTCTCGAAGAAGAGTTGTGTGTTTTAGATGGAGTAGTGATTCTCGGTGGATCGATGAGTGCGAATGATCAAGAGAAATATCCTTTTATCAAGGATGAGCTGAAGATGGTTCCGCAGCTCGTCAAGCTGAAGGTCCCAATTCTTGGAATTTGTCTCGGTTCGCAATTAATCGCCAAAGCTCTCGGATCAAAGGTTTACAAGGGATCTCAAAAAGAGATCGGCTGGTATCCGTTAACTCTCAGTGAAGCGGCGACCAAAGACAATGTGTTTGGGAGTGTTGGTTATCAAACCTTCATGTTTCAATGGCATGGGGAAACGTTTGATCTGCCGAGTGGAGCGATTCGCCTTGCCAGTTCCCCTTTGTATTCAAATCAGGCATTTCGATATACCGATCGAATTTATGGATTGCAATTTCATTGTGAGATGACCGACTCGCTGATTCGTGACTGGATTCAAACCGGTGAAAAAGAACTGACCGAAGCGAATATTTCTGCTGAAAAGATTTTGGAAGAAACTCCGAGATATCTTCCCGGGTTGCGAAGATTTGTCCATCAACTCGCAGAAAAATGGCTTTTGTTAAAGTAGGCCAAAATTTTTCTGAGCATACAAATGATAACGAAAAAATAGTTCTTCGTTTGCCTCAATCATCCGGAGAGTTTGAAGGTATAACTGTTTTCCAACGATCACTTTTTTGAGATTCGGTTTTGAAGAATGATTGATCATTCCCGCAACTCCGGTCGGAATTAAAAGATCATCTCCCACTCGAAACTTGTGACTGTCGGCGTAATGGGTGCATTGATTGGAGAGAGAATTTTTTTCGATCAAAATTCCGATCGCCTTAATCTTCACCCCTTTTGCGAGATTGGTTTTGGCAAATAGTCCATTTCCCGCTCCTCGAATCGTTGAACGGTCGATATAAAATCTCTTGTCAGTTTCAGAAATGATTTTCATTTTTGCGTTTAAGCTTTTAACAATGGTTTGAAACTTTCTCGGTAATAATATGCGACGAATAAGTTTGCAAAGACCAAAAAGATCGCAAACGGTAATCCGCTTCGATCGAGAAAAAGATGAACTAGAAAAATATTGACGATAATCGGAGAGATCAAGATTGTTGCGAGTGGGACAAACCTTCCAATGAGAAAAGCAAATCCGCAGATCAATTCAATTATCTTAACAGTTGGCATCAGATAAATCGAGGCTTCCAGTCCATCATTAAATATTTTCATTGCTCCTGTCTGCTCAGGGGGAGTGATCAGTTTGAATAGATAGGTGATGGATGCGAATAAAAGAAGCAGTCCCATCAAACTTCTGATAATAATCAATATTATTTTCATTTTTTTCTCCTTTTATAGATGAATTTATATATCTAGTCATCGGTTTTACGAAATTTAATATTTATTCAGCTTTTTGCAAAATGCTATGTTTGAGACTTTTAGTTTTGAATATTGCAAATAACAATAAACCTCTACCGATTAATTTCTTTTCAGAGCTTATTTCGATTCTTGAGTTCATTCAATGAGTATCCATTTAATTTATAGCTAACTGAATACCGACGTATTCGAAGGCCTATCGGATGTTTTTTATTTAGTTTGAGCGACCCGATAGGCAATTCTCTATCATCACTCCGAGATTTCAGGCTCGACTAATAGAGTCAGTTGAGTCAGCGATTCTTGCCATCCCAGATAACAAATTTCGAGTGGAATAACCTCCGGCACTCCTTCTTGAACTATGTTTACTTCAGTGCCACAGGATACTTTTTTCAATGTAACCGTAGTGCGCATTTCTCCAGGAAGATTTGGGTCATCAAATTTATCGGTGTACTGAATCCGTTCGTACGGTATTAGCTCAATATACTCTCCACCAAACGAGTGACTGTGACCGGTTGTAAAGTTGGTGAAAGACATCTGATAAGTACCACCTACTTTGGGATCTAGATGATGAACCTTGCCTGTGAAACCATTGGGTGGAAGCCATTTTGCCATTGCGTCGGCATCGAGGAAAGCTCGATATATCTTCTCGGGGGTTGTGCGGATTACACGATGAAGTTGAATTGTATTTGTCGCCATATAATTTCACCTTTCTAATTTGATTATAGTTCGTAGTAGCTAACATAAAGTGGACTGACCGCCCAGTTAAGCTTTTAGATGTTGAGCCGTTCAGTAGAATAGTTCGTTTAGCAATTTTAAGGGCACCACCAATGAGTTGGCCATGGAGTTGAATTTCTATCATAATTTCCACTTTGACCTGAATATCCGTCAGCAAAGTCCCAACTACTCAGCTCACCAATTTTAATTTCATGTGTTCCTCTCGGACACCAAAAATCGGATGTAATCTCAAAAGTAACGTTTACTAAATTTTTATCCTGACTATGTAAATAGTTCGAAATTTGGTTAGAATAAATACCGACAAAATACTGAGGAAATTGGGTAAAGGATAATAGAATTTCTGTTTCTTTGTAATGATCACTCATTCCTTTATCCTCCCAAATCATTGGATAAGTTTGCACAGTTTTTTGATCTATAAAAATTATCCAAATTAATCCTGTTGAAAAAATATAACCCAAGAGGACAAATAAAAATTTAACAAATCTTGGACCAGTTTTGTTCAAATAAGATAT
>CAZQOW010000210.1:0-4098 GCA_964595045.1 uncultured Pseudomonadota bacterium | reverse complement strand
TCGCCATCCAATCGGGACGATCGGTAAAAAGCTGATAACTGTTTTCTACAGAAGGGGTAATCTCTCCTTCTCTAGAAAACCGATTCAACCTTTGCAACATCAGCACTCTTAACGGATCGGATGGAATCATCTGATAACCTTCAAGATCAAACAGTTGATCGAGATAAAAAGAACGAAAACTTTTTCCTCCGCCGACTTTTTCCTGCATCCAGCGGGGAATCATCATTGACAAAACGTCGTTAAACGAATTCTCTTTTTCAAGAGAAGAGGCAAAAGTGAGAAAAGAAATAATATCCTGATGCGAAAACAAAAAAGCGATCATCGCCTCGATGGAGTGAAGGGCAGATTCGTCAGTTTGCGGAGAACCGTTTTGAGTGAGAGTCCATCGTCTAATCCTGTACGCTAGTAATTCTCCCCTTAAAACTGGGGAGTGAAGAAGATGCGCTAGAAGATTTCTTCGAACAATCGGAACTTCGATCAGCTTTTGCAAAAACATTTTTCGAAGATGTAGATCTGCCTGAACATCCCGGCTAGAAAAATGGAGCTTCCCATTTTGTCGGGCGATTTTTTTTAAAAGATGAGATGGAATATTTCTTCCAATTTCCCCTTCAAGTCGATGAATCCCTTGAATGGCAAGCTCAAACAATCGGTCAACCCCAAGAGCCGCTTCAGCAAAAATGAGGATTTCTTCCGGAGTAAAATTCTCAACGCTCCATTCTACCCATTTTTGTTGATATTCTTCCGGATTGAAAAATCGAGGAGTCTGAAGAGAATCGATCCAATCTTTTTTTTCAGCAAGCAATAACAAAGGATCTCCTTTTCGGAGAATCCGAGGAAAAGAACGATCCTCTTTTTCTTTGCTTGAGCTTCTTAGATCACTTCCTTGATCCTCCTTTTGGGAACTCATTTGGAGATCGAGCGGAGAAAAACCTTTCGTCAGCCAAAAACTTTTCTGAAATTCTTCAAGTAGAATCTGCGCATGAGATTTTAATTGACCAGTGGCGGGATCGAGAAAAGAAAAAAACTTTTTCACCACTGGATTTTCCTCGAAATTTCTCAACTTCAGTCTGGCTCTCACAGAGAAAGGGAATGATAACCGAAGTAGATTATTTTTTCGAGGTTGGACGGCAGATAAAATCCCAACCGCTTTTTCAAAATCAATCGCTAACTGACCCAAAAAGACTCCAACTCCCTGTCTCATAGAGGCAAACATCGTTCTATTTTGGGCAACCCCAGATCCATTGAGAATTTTGAAAGAATTTTCTGAAGAAAAAATGGTGTTTTCCAAACGGCTTTTTTGTGGAAAGCGAATCAACTCTCCTTTCGGCATTGGAGAAGGAAGAGAAAATGAAAAAAATCGACAAGCCTGTAATCCGAGAGTCAAAAGGGACAAACCTCCAATCACGATTCCACCTAGTAGATTTGCAACTCCTTCCGCTTTTTGATTCGGATGTTTGGAATAGAAACATTGATCAATTCCCTGGAAAAAAATTTTTGCCCCTCCGTATAAACTGACGAGGCTTAATCCAAATAGAAAAGGAGATTTAATAAAAGAGGGAAAATAATGAACCAGCCTCATTCCGAGAAACAGTCCTTGGGAATAAGCGCTGCTCAAATCGGGAATAAAAAGTTCAGCCATTCTTTCGGCGAAAGTTCCCCGATGAAGATCAACACCGTGAGAATAAAAATCTTCTGTCCGTTTCAGTTCAATTCCCTGAAGTTCACTTTGAAAAATCGAAGGAAGAATATTTTCGGGACTAATTTTGAATTTGGGCTGGAACGAAAAAGGGGGGAAATTGGATGAAACAGCTGAATATTGTCGATAAAGTTCACTCTCAAAATCTTTCTGAAGAGAACGATCATGAACCTGTTTTACAACCTGCATTGCGGTTTCTTCACTGGTTCCGCACTGATACAAAGTTGCCTGCAAAATTTTTTTTACCAGATCGGCAACGGAAATTTCCCCCATGGAAACTTTCCCCTCTCATTTTAAAATTCTAGGATAAATTAGCGATACTTTACATCATTTAATCGCCAATCAAAACCTGAAAACTGAAATTTCGTCAAAAGAGGAAGCGGAGCAATCCGTTTCCGGATAAAATCAAAATTTGAAATCGCCCATTGTTCAAAAGATTCATCAAACCAGAGAAAAAGAGGAGAGACATAGAGAGTTGATTTTTTTGGATCATAATAAATTTTGGAAGGATCATTGAGAAAAGTCATCGTAGCAGATTCAAGCTGTTTATCGAGAGTGACTGCCTGATAAGCTTCTTGAAATAAAGGTGGAGAACCGATCGCCGCATTCACTTTGGCGAGATGTACTCGCGGATCATTGAATCGTTCGACAAAAACCTTTGCCTCAATATCAAGAAGCGAAAGTTTTTCTTTCGGAAAACTTTTTATCTCATAACGGGGTTCATCGAAAAAATGAGAGATTTGAAGAACGGAAGGAATTGGATAATACTTCAAAACCGCCTGGATTACCAAGGCATTGTACAAATTCAGCCAGTAAGCCATTCGTTCTTCGGCGGGTTCGAGATTAAGTCCATCGATTTGCATGAGATCGCTGACATAGGAACTCAACCGATTCAGCGCCTCTTTATCCCGTTTTAATGATTTGTAATCTACTGATCCTCGTTTATTGACAAACTTTTTGAGAAGATCGGAAAAAACAGAATGATCAATGGAATTTGAAAGAGCTTTTTCCGGAGAAGAGGAAGCAAAAACCACAGAAGTTACGAACATTAAAAACAGCAAAAAAACTATTGAGCTGAAAATTTTACGAAACATGTAAACCTGGTTTTCTTTTCGGTTCCATCGCCGCTTTGAGCTGCCCACAAGCGCCGAGAATATCTCGTCCGCGACTTGCCCGGATATTAGTCTGATATCCCGCTTTTAACAGATAATCTTGTAGCAGGCGCATTTGATGATCAGATGGCCGTTTGAACTCACTTCCTGGAAATTCATTGAATGGAATGAGATTAATTTTGCATGGAATTCCATTGAGCAGTTTTTTCATCCGCTTTGCATCCTCTAAAGAATCATTCACATCAGCGAGCGTCACATATTCAAAAGTAATTCGATCGCGATTTGGAAGAGGATATTTGCGACACCCTTCCATCAACACTTCAAGAGGATATCGTTTATTCACCGGAACTAAAAAATCGCGAAGTTCATTCGTTGTGGCAGAAAGAGAGATTGCTAATTTGACGTTGGATTTTGACCCAAATTCAAGCATCTGCGGAACCAATCCGCAGGTGGAAACTGTTACTTTGTGGCGCGATAACCCAAGACCAATATCATTCGTCATGATTTCCAGGGCCGGGAGAACTGCGGACAAATTTTGCATCGGTTCTCCCATCCCCATAAAGACGATGTTTGTGAGCCTTTCCCCTTCACGAAGATATCGCCGAACGAGCATCACCTGCTCAAGAATTTCAAATTGACTCAGGTTTCTCTTGATTCCCATTAAACCGGTCAAACAGTATCGGCAAGACATCGCGCAGCCGACTTGCGAGGAAATGCAGAGAGTGATTCGATTTTCGGAAGGGATCAGAACCGATTCAATTGTCTCGTTATCGTGTAATCGAATCAGATATTTTCTCGTTCCATCAGAAGAGATCTGTTCAGATTCAAACTGAAGCCGTTCAATGGCAAAAACTTGAGACAAATTTTCTCGGAGATTTTTTGCCAGATTGGTCATCTGGGAAAAGTCGGCGACATCCTTCTGGTAAATCCATTGTATGACCTGCTGGAGTCGATACTTCTCAATCTCCATCTCCTTGAGACGGGACGAAAGTTCGGGCAATGGCAATGATTTGATATTTTCTTGTAACATGTGTGGAGGAGAATATTCAGGTTCGGAACTGAGTTGTCAACCCTAACAAAACAAAATTTACCACAATTCTTTGACCGAAAGATAAGGCTTCAATCTTTGGACAAGTTTTCAAAAATTCTAAAGTAGCAGTTAAATTTTGGGGATTAAACATCTAAGTTGATTCTTAATTCTTTGATTCCAATGACTTTGATTGAGGCATTTTACTAAAGAAACCTATGATAAACTACCAATAGACAAAACATAGTGACTATTTAGCGACT
>CAZQOW010000209.1:0-4118 GCA_964595045.1 uncultured Pseudomonadota bacterium | reverse complement strand
CTTCACTCTCACTTCAGGAACCTTTGATTTGAACGGAAATAATTTAACCGTAAGTGGAGCTGGAGCAACTTTCACAGTCGATAGCGGAGGGAATCTTCAACTTCAAGGGGGAGAAACGATTACCGGGACTCCCACTTTAAACAACGGTAGCACGGTCACCTATAACGGCACCTCTTCTTATACTCTTAAAAATTACTCTTATCGAAAGCTTGTCATTAATGGATCCGGAGGGGTTTTTACTCCACCGACCAATCTCTCAATCCCTGAAACTCTCACGATTACAACAGGAACTCTCGATCTCGCTGGAAATAATTTATCGGTCACCTCCACTTTTAGTAACAACGGTACTTTAAGACTTGAAGGAGGAGAAACGGTCACACTCACCGCTGGAATGGATACCGATAGTGGCACAGTCAACTATAATGGCGCAGCAAGTTATGCCTCTTTAGCGGCCGGGAACAATTACTATAATCTGACTTTTTCCGGAATAGGCTCTTGGACTCACACTGCCGCTCTCGATGTGAATAATAATCTTACCATCTCTGCTGGAACCTTAAACAGCAGTGGAAACGATATCACTCTCACCGGAAACTGGAGTAACTCTGGAACCTATACCAGTGGCTCCAACACCTTGACATTGGATGGAGCTAATCAGACTCTTTTCGGATCAACTACTTTCAACCATTTCAACAAAACCATTTCTTCAGCAGCAACTCTCACTCTCCCTGCAAGTGCTACCAACACCTTTACTGGAACACTCACTCTTCTCGGTGCCTCTGGAAATCTTCTCTCTCTCCGAAGCAGTACCACCGGCTCTCAAACGTTCATTAATCCTCAAAGTTCAAGAAATATTCAATGGGTCGATGTGAAGGATAACAATAACGCAAACTCAATCGAAATCGACTGTAGCACCAGCAATTGCACAAACTCGGGAAATAACACGAATTGGAAATTCTCTGGAGGAGGGGGTGGAGGAACTGTCACAATTTCTGCAGTGGGTGGAACTTCGGTGACAGTCAATGCTACCGACGGGGCAACGGTTGTGTTGAACAGTAGTACTGATATCTCCGACCCTTCTTACATTTGGATCATTTCCTCTACTTCTACGGGAGATCTCAGCACCGCAGGATCATTGAGCGATACGACTAGCCCTACTGCGATTTATCATATTCCAGCGAATGCTCCAACTCAACAAGTGGTCATTACTCTTTCTGTCACACCCTCTGCTTCCGAAAATAAGCCTTTTAATGCTGATAGCTCAGCGACAACAGCAGCTATTACTATCAACATTACCAATGATAGTCAGTTGAGTCCTGTGACTGGAATTGCAGGGGGGGGATGTAGTTTAAATCTTTCGGCCAACCAAAATACAAAAAGAATCTGGACAAATTTTCTTTCTCTATTCACGATTCTTTGTCCAATATTTTTCACTCTTATTTTTCTTTCTTTTTTAAAAAAATTTCCCCCTTTGAAAAAGGGGGATGAAGGGGGATTTAGTGCAAAGAATTGAGTGTTTATCAGATTTGCGTAGGTAGACTTCCTATCGATACTCTCTCAACCTTTGAATTCGAACCTCTAAGGAGGGATGAGTCGACATCAAAGAAAGAAATCCTCCCGGCTTGCTAGAAATTTTCAAGGCGGCGATTGAAGGATTTTTTTCGACATTATTAAGTGCAACCGTTCTCTGAAGTGCTTCGAGCGCGCTGATCATTTTTTCTCTTCCGGCAAGCTCTGCTCCCCCCCGATCCGCGCGGAACTCTCTCCAACGAGAGAAAGCGGCAACCACCATGAATCCCAGAATGCTTAGACAAATCTCCAAAACAATCGTGATTAAATAACGGACCATCGGACGGGCATTGTCTCGAACTCCTTGGCTGACAGCAAAAGCAATGACTCTGGCAAAAAACATGACGAACGCATTCACAATTCCTTGGAGAAGTGTCATGGTCACCATATCTCCATTCGCAATATGTGAAATCTCATGTCCTAAAACCCCTTCGATCTGTTCGGAATTCATTCGTCTGAGAAGGCCAGAAGAAACCGCCACCAACGCCCTTGATTTTGTCGGACCTGTGGCAAAAGCATTCACTTCTTCACTTTCGTAAATTCCAACCTCGGGCATCTTCGGCAAATGCGCACTTTGAGCCAAACGGTGAACCAGTCGAACCAACGCCGCTTCATCTCCATTCACCTGATTTGGATCGATGACGTGGACTCCCATCAGCCATTTTGCCATAACACGAGAAAGCGCAAGAGAGATGAAAGCTCCCCCCATCCCCCAAATAAAACAGAAGATCGCCAATTGTCCATAATCAAGACCGTAAGCGCGGAGATAAGGTTGAACATTAAAAATTTGAAGAAGAATTGAAATGGTGAGTACAATCAATAAATTGACAATCATGAACAAAAAAATTCGTTTAAACCAGGTCATAAGCTATTCTCCTTATTGGGTCAGATAATACTAACTTTCTTTTCTATTAGAACATTATTCATGAATATCTATCCTTAATTGAAAAGGTCAAGAATATGATTACTCTTTTAATAGATACGGATAAAATCTGTTTAGAGTTTTTAAAAATGAACAAAAAAATTTAGGCTTGGGTTGAAGAATCGACTCCGGCAACTTGAACATTCGGTTCCATTTGGCCTCGAACCCCTAAATAAAAGAGGGCAGCTCCTAATAATAGACAACAACCGGTTTGGATTGTCTGAAAAATTACTTTTTCGTTTCGGTGAATCATTTCAGTAAAACCACTGATCAGTACATTCATTCGAGCTAAAACGGGATAACTCCCTGGATAGTAGATAACCTCTGGTTGAATAAAACGCCTGGAAGCCCCTGAAGTAACATCGACTTTTACTTTTTCTCCTGAAGGTTCTGCAACCGTATCCGGAATTAGTATTGGAACACCGGTCGGACAAGCTCCAGGAAACTGGGATTTAAAAACCTCTTTTAATTTTCGTACATTGAGCGGGTGATGATAATCATTGGAGCTAGCAATAGCATTGCAAATGGCATCGCATCGAAAATCGAACGGTTGTTCTCCTCGTGAAAACTCAGTGATAAAATATTGTTTATTGGGCGGTTGGAAAGGAGCGAGTGGCGTCGTTCTCAGGCTCATATCATCGCGACACTCCCGATTGGCAAATGCCGCACTACAAACCGGCATGCAGATGGCGTAGGTCAGCTGCTGCAACCTTGAAAGCTCAGGACTCATAACATCCCCCTCGTTGGATGCTACTTCGTTATTTTTGCTTACCTGAATGCAAAGCCCCTCAGCCTTGCATTAAAGAGTCCATAGAATACCTTCAATTGTCGTCTTTGAAAACAGATATTTCTTAAGGATGAGCCTCGCCCCAATTTTTGCCGATTCCAATTTCGATTTTGATAGGAACTTTGAATGAAACCACATTTTCCATTTCATGGCGTATTAGCTTTTTCATTTCTTCTAATTCATTTTCATACACTTCAAATACCAACTCATCATGAACCTGTAAAAGCATATGTGATTTCATTTTTTGATCGAAGATTCTTTTTTGAATTTGGATCATCGCCAGTTTAATCAGGTCAGCTGCGGTTCCCTGAATCACTGTATTAAAGGCAACTCTTTCAGCAATCGATCGAATATTGAAATTTGCACTCACCAAATCCGGCACTCTTCTTCGCCTGCCATAAAGCGTATGAACCAGTTGTGTTTCCCGAGCCTGTTTTAAAATCTGATCCCGATACTTTCCTACAGAAGCATATTTGGAAAAATACCCTTCAATATATTCTTTTGCTTTTTGAGGGGTAATTCCTAGTTGATTGGAAAGTCCGAAAGAGCTTTGACCGTAGATGACCGAAAAATTCACTGTTTTTCCTGCTGCTCGCATGGATGAGGTTACTTCATCGATCGGCAAACCAAAAATCGTCGAAGCGGTGATTTTATGAATATCTTCTTCATTCTGAAATGCATCGACTAAAACAGGATCTTCAGATAAATGCGCCAAAATCCGAAGTTCAATCTGTGAATAGTCGGCAGAAAGCAGCGTAAATCCCGAATCGGGAATGAATGCTTGCCGAATTTTTTTCCCATCTTCGGATCGAATCGGAATATTTTGAAGATTTGGATCGGAGC
>CAZQOW010000208.1:526-4118 GCA_964595045.1 uncultured Pseudomonadota bacterium | reverse complement strand
AAATCACAAAGCTTTGGGGAAAACTATTGAGAGTTCGATCCTGAAACCATCGAAGAAGTGACTCATTCGATCCATTTCCTGCAATCATCATGTTTGGATATCCCAATAACCCATCGTAGATTGAACCGATTAAAATCCCCAAAGTGACAATCGTCCAAATCACCAAGAGGATTTGGAAAAGATTAAATTTGTATTTCCCTTCGATCGGATGGTTTTTTCTCCAGGCGAGTGCCAAAAACCATCCGGCAACGAAAATGGATAGAAGAATCGGAATTTGGGAAAGCCCAAGTCCCAAAAGAATCCATTCATGAAGCTTGAGGGGAGAGAGGGGGAGTTTATTTAAAACAAACGAGGCCAAGATAAAAATCACCAATAAACTCCAGAAAAGCACTGCCGGTCCCATTTGTGGCCCCTGGGTGAACAAAACCCAACGGTTATTAGAGAGTCTAATTTGTGTTTCCGAATTCACGCTGGATGAACCTAGATCGATGGAAGGGGTTTTAAATAAAAACCGGATTCCGGAGGGCTCTTGCCAATGTAGATCAATTTTCTGCATTCCAGGAACAATTGGCAAAGTGACTATTTTTCCACTTTGACGAATCGGTTGAACCATTCCGTTAATCGTTACTGATTGAAGCTCCGCTTTTTCAGGGATGGTCACACTATGCTGTCCTCCCAAGCTGCTCCGAAGATTCAAAGAAAGGGTGGCATCGGTAGTTCTTAAACCGGGAGTGAGGATCAACAGAGTCTGCTCAATCGTCAGGGTTGAACCGGCAATTGCTTGTGGCCGACTGATTTGAAAATTCAGTTCTTCACCGGGCCAGGGGTGCCATTGAGGAAACCAGTTGGTTGAGTTTGGATCTCGAACCGCCGGAATCCCTTTCCAGTCGACATGCCAAAGCGGGCTGACGTTGAGTTGCCATACCTCCATCCAGGAAGAAGAATCGGACGCTTTTAAATTCAGGCTGCTTTTTTCTTGAAGAACCGAACGCCACGAAAAATCAGAGGTTTGTGGTGCTAAACTGACTTTTACTTTTCTATTTTCCACTCGAACCTCAGGCGTTGTGACTGATTCTCCTTCGAGTAAAGGCACTTCTAATACGACTGGAGATCCTGTAGTGACACGGATGACATGGGTTTCTACTTCCCAGTTCAAACCTAAAATCAAATTTCTTTCGACTCGGACGAATGGAGGTAAATTTCCTGATTGAAAGGTTTGACTATTTTCTTTTCCGCTACTTTGAGTCCGAATAAGCTGCAGATTATCATCAGAAATTCCATTTTCATGAATCCCTTCGATATTCCACCCATCCACTTTTGCTTCGACTCGATAAGGCTTTAAAGGGAGCGCTAATTGGACCGTTTCTCTTTCGGGAAGTGAGCCTTCTAAAACTACCTGATGAGTCCCGGGAGAAAGAAGAAGATAAAGAGTTTCATCGTCGAGCCGTTTGATTCCACTAAAATTCTGCCCATCGACCATGATTCTCTCTGGAATCCACTCTTTACTGCTTCCCGGAATTGGAACAGCGGTCGAACTTTGAGCTCCCACCTCCAATCGGATTCGGAGGAGGTTTTGACTTGCCTCCAGAGACATTCTGGAAACGGAGGCGCATTCGGGTGCGCATTGCGGAGATTCCAGCAGACGATTTTTCAGCTCATTTAAAATTTCAGCCGGCGGAAAACCGTTCTCAGCGCGAACTGAAGAGACAAAAAAGAGGGATGAAAAAACAAAAAACAACAGAACAGAAACCACCTGTTTTTTACAGACGAACCTTTTAAAAAATTCAAACAGATTAAAAGTCGAAAGAATCAAATAGGCGAGCAGCAAAACTCTTAAGATAGAAAGTGAGAAGTTAACGAAAGGAGAAAATAAAATAAAGCGAATCGTCTGATCTTTATTCACCGGACCATTCCATTGAAGAGGAATCTCTTTCCATTCCCATCGCGGAAGTCCAGGACCTGTCTGAACCTGTGCTCCTGGTTGATAACCTTGCAGATTCAGCTCGCTTTGATAATCTTTTCTGTTTTTGAATCCTAGACTTTCTTCCGAGGTAACTATTGTCTTTTTTGCCCTCTCGTCATTTATTTTTCTTTTTGCGAGAGCTCCTGTCGTCGCCTCTATGTCTTGAACTCTCACCTCAGGCTTATCGCTCTCCTTCTTCATTTTGGGTGGGCTTTCAGGAGCTGGCATTTGATTGGGAACATTTCCTCCTACCTTATCAAAATCGGCATTTATAAATCCTTTTTTGGATCTTTGAAATTCTCCGAAAGTTTCGTTTTGTAAAACCTGCTGTGAGTTTTCTAAAGCTGGATAAGTTCCTTCCCGCAACTGTTGAATCATGAAAGGAATCGCAACGGCGAGTAGAATAATAAAAACAATTCCGCGATAGAGTTTTAAAACAAATCGGAGTTTTCCCTGAGGAAGAAGCGGTAAAATCGCTTGTCCTGCGAGTAATGCAATCCAGATCCAGTGAGGTGATTCTTTTTCTGGGAAAATCAAGGCGAGTGTCAGAAGCGCAACGAAGGCAAGTTTGTTCCCCCATAATTTTGCAACAGCCAGTGTAATAATCATCAAAAGAAAAAAATCAAGCAGACTCCATTGATTGATCCAGCTACTTGGAACATGATCTGCTCCGGAAACCGAGAAAAGACGCCATCCTGGTGGGAGATGCAAAACCGCCGAAACTTTTTGAAAGTTGTGATTCCATCCAACTGCTGAGAATTTTCTCAAAGCCCCTTCAAGCCTGCTATCGGCGGTCAAATTCAGATTGCTTTGACGAATTTCCACTCCTGTTTTTTGATCCTTTTCTAGACTAGTAATCAGCTGGTCTTTGCCATCGACAGAAACCCGCCCTAAACGGATGGGAGAATTCATTTCAAGCCGAGAACTTTGGCGCAAGATTCCTGACACATCGTCGCTTAAGGTAAATCCTTTTCCATCAAAATCGAGCCAAAGATCACGAGAAAGGGAAAGTTGGTCAGGGGTCGGATCCGAATCTCCCCGTCTTTTCTCACTCAAACGGATTGTTTCTCCTGGTTTGATCCGATAAGCGGGGAGCGACTTCCATTCGTCTGGCAGAGTAGTTTGCTGCGGATCAATCGCCGGAACTCCTTCAATCGTTACTAAACGGATATTATTATACGATTGAAATACCCAGACCTCTTCTTGTGCCCACAATTCTTTGCCTGGAGGAGTTTGAATCGCAGAAATCGATTTCAAGCCTCGTGCTTTCAATTCAATTTTCCAACTTCCCGGCCTTAATTGGACTTTTAAATTTCCATCTGCTTCAAATTTGACCGGTAGAGGACTTATCAAAGAAGTCGGAATGAAATCATCCGGTAATGCTTTGTTTAAAAGAACTTCCCGGGTTTTTCCTGAAACTTCCAAAGAAATTTGAGTGGTCAATTCGAGTGGGATTTGGTCATCGATTCGGCGATGAACCCGAATCTCGAGTCGATCTTCGGCAAACTTGCTCTCTTTTGACTGTTGTAACCACAAACGCCCTTCGGCATCCCGGTTCGGAAATTCGATCTTTTTTCCATTCACACTTAAATTCAAGATTCCGGTTTCAGACGGAATTTGAAAGGATTC
>CAZQOW010000208.1:0-516 GCA_964595045.1 uncultured Pseudomonadota bacterium | reverse complement strand
TGAATCCCAAAGAAAATTTCCGCTGATGAAGTATTCCCCTTTTTTCAGATAGAGAACCGGCTTTCCATCTCGCAGAACAGGAGTTGCAGACTTGTTGTCGATTTTTAAATTTTGAGGCCAATGATCGGTGTCTCCTGGAAGAAAAATAAATCCATCGGTGTAGAGTGACCATTTCTGTGAAAACTCTCCGCTCTTCTCATCGATTTTTAATTCCAATATGGATGGCCATTGGCAAATATGTTGTTCTTCATCTCCATAGCGAAAAGGACAAAGTTTTTCTTCGCTCCCCTTCAAAACCCAATCCACCCAAGGGCGAAGCGACTCGGGAATCTCAGTTTTTAGGAGCGGCTCAGCCGAAGCGTTGGAGAAAAAGAGATAAAAAATAAAAACGATTAAAAACGAAAACTGTTTGAAAACAGGATTTTTCATTTTTGCTCCATGGGTGAAAAACAGATGATTCATAGTCTTTCTCTCAATTTATGTCGTACAAATCCTTCTGGGAAAAAGGAAAAACCG
>CAZQOW010000207.1:0-4123 GCA_964595045.1 uncultured Pseudomonadota bacterium | reverse complement strand
ACCGTTGGAACGGTCACCGAGATTTATGATTATCTGAGACTGCTCTTTGCGAGAGTCGGGCATCCCTACTGTTATCAGTGCGGGAAGGAGATCAAGGCGCAAACCGTCAATCAGATGATTGATCAGATTTTGAAGCTTCCGATTGGAACAAAAATCAATCTTCTCGCGCCGATCATCCGCGGACGAAAAGGGGAATATCATAAAGAATTGCAAAAATTGAAGACGGAAGGATTTGTCCGAGTCAAAGTCGATGGAAAAATTTATGAATTAGGTGAAGAGATCAAGATTGATAAAAAGAAAAAACATGACATCGATCTGTTTGTCGATCGATTGGTGATCAAAGAAGATCTGCGAACGAGACTGGCAGACTCTCTAGAAACCGTTTTGAAAAAGGGGGAGGGGATTGCAAAGGTCGAGACGGTTGAAGGTTCTGCGAAAGAAAAGAATAAAGAATTTCTTTTCTCCTCCAACTTTGCCTGTATCGATTGCGGAATCAGTTATCCCGAAATTTCTCCGAGACTTTTTTCTTTTAATAATCCTTTCGGAGCCTGTCCTGAATGTGGTGGGCTTGGAAACAAGATGTATTTTGATCCGGAGCTGATTGTTCCAAACCCTGATCTTTCGATTGAAGAAGGGGCGATTGCTCCTTGGTTTTCGAAATCGGCCAGTTATTATCCGGCACTTCTTCAGTCGCTCGCGAAACATTACAAATTTAAACTCGATATTCCTTTTAAGAAAATTCCTAAAAATATTCAGAAAATCATTTTTGATGGATCGGAAGAGGAAATCCCGATCCTCTATCAAAAAGAAGGACGGGAATACCGCTATAAAACAGTCTTTGAAGGGGTTGTGACCAATCTTTCCAGAAGATACAAAGAAACTGAAAGCGAATGGATGCGAGAAGAGCTTTCTCGTTACATGAATTTTCAACCTTGCCCAACCTGCCACGGCTCGCGTCTAAAAAAAGAAGCAACTTCTATCAAGATCGGCCAAAAAAATATTCAGGAGATTAGTCAGCTCTCTGTCAAAGATTGTTTACATTGGTTTGATCAACTTCAATTAAGTGAAAAAGAGATGGAAATTGCGACAAGAATTGTCAAAGAGATTCGCGAACGATTGAGTTTTCTCTCAAACGTTGGGCTCAATTATTTGGCGCTGGATCGGACAAGCGGAACTCTTTCAGGAGGAGAGGGGCAGCGAATTCGTTTGGCCACCCAGATTGGGTCGAGCTTGGTGGGGGTTCTCTATATCCTCGATGAACCTTCGATTGGGCTGCATCAGAGAGATAATTCCAAACTGCTTGCGACTCTGAAACGTCTTCGGGATCTAGGAAATACAGTTCTGGTCGTTGAACATGATGATGAAACGATTCTCGAATCGGATTATGTCATTGATATGGGACCGGGAGCGGGGGTGCATGGGGGAGAGGTCGTTGCAGAAGGAACTCCCAGTCAAATCCTGAAAAATCCAAAATCGTTAACAGGACAATATCTTTCCGGAGAAAAATCGATTGAAATCCCCTCCAACCGAAAAAGAAAAAAAGGGGAGTTGATTTTCAAAGGTTGTCAGGAAAACAATTTAAAAAATGTAGAAGCCAGAATTCCTTTGGGAGTTTTTGTTTGTGTGACCGGCGTTTCCGGATCAGGAAAATCGACTTTGATTAACGACACGGTTTATAAAGCGCTCGCTCAAAAAATTTACAAATCCCGTGAACAACCAGGGAAGTTTGATAAAATCCTTGGAGTCGATCAAATCGATAAAGTGATTAACATTGATCAATCCCCGATTGGAAGAACTCCAAGGTCCAACCCGGCGACTTATACCGGTCTGTTTACACCGATTCGAGATTTATTCGCTTCTCTCCCAGAGGCGAAAATGCGGGGTTACAAGGCAGGAAGGTTTTCTTTCAATGTTCGAGGTGGACGCTGCGAGGTTTGTGAGGGGGATGGAATCATCAAGATTGAGATGCATTTTTTACCGGATTTATATGTGGAGTGTGAAGAGTGTCGAGGATTGCGTTACAATCCCGAAACACTCGAAATCAAATACAAGGGATATTCGATTGCCGATTTTTTGAAGATGAAGGTTGAACAGGCGGCAGAGGTTCTGATCAATCATCCTTCGATCCATCAAAAACTGAAAACATTGATTGAAGTTGGTTTGAGTTATGTCGAGTTAGGGCAGGCGGCAACCACTTTGTCCGGCGGAGAAGCTCAAAGAATTAAATTGGCGAGAGAGCTTTCGAAACGATCGACTGGTAAAACCATTTATATTCTCGATGAGCCGACTACCGGTCTTCATTTTGCCGACATCCAAAAACTGCTCGACGTTCTTCATCGTTTTGTGGAGGGTGGAAATACCGTTGTTGTCATTGAACATAATCTCGATGTGATTAAAACCGCGGATCACCTGATTGATCTAGGTCCCGAAGGGGGAGATGAAGGGGGAGAAATTATCGCCCAAGGAACCCCAGAAGAAGTTGCTTCCAATTCTCGTTCGTATACCGGAGAATATTTAAAAAGAGTTTTGAAAGTGAATCGATTGGCTGCCAGCTAAAAGCTGAGAGCTACTAATTTTATGGGTAATGATAAAAGTGTGATCATGGAACAGCTTCATTTTTTTGAAGAGTTGATTCCCCAAATCGATGCGATTTATGGGCGACTCGCTCTTTGTCTAAAAAAGATGAGTCCCATTTTAAAAAAGCGAAATTTTAATACCGATGATCAGTCGCGTTTGAAAGATTTTTTACATTCAGTTCATCATGAGCTGGAAGATTATGATCAGCTAATTCGACGGGGTGAAGGGCAAAGGGATTTTATTCGGAGTGAGATATTGAGATTGAAAAGTCAAAGTCCGCATGCGGAAGAAGATTACACGATTGCAGAAGGGGAGCTCTGGTCACTGGAGCAAAGTTTATTGATTCGGGAAAAAGGATTACTTCATCTGAATGAACTGGTCCAATTGTTAGATAGTGTGTATCGTGTGGGAGAAATGACAGAATTTGATGAAAGATTATTGACCGAAATCGTGGTAGATCTTAAAAATCTTGCGGGGTGAGAGAAGTTTAAATTTTAAATAATCGATTATGGAACAAATTCTCACCACTTTACTTAACGAAGTAAATCGAGCGTTAGAAGAAACCAATGAGATTTATATTGAGTTAATTGACCATTTGAAAAGTCTCGATCCTTATCTCAATTTTTCCACGGGGCCAGCTCTTCACTCCGACTTGGCAAAAAAAGTATTAAATGTTTTTAAGGAAGATTTAAAAGCGTATCTTTCCGAAGTCGAACATCTCGTTTTGGCTTATCAGGATCTTGCCGCTGAGTTGCAGTCTACTTTGAGCGATCGAACTTCCCAAGATCCTTTGGTACAACAGTTAGAGAGGCAAGGGAATTTATTAATCCAGACAATTCAAGTAAGACAAGAAAGTGCAAAAGTTTTTATTGAGCTAGGAACTCTTTTCGACCAGATTTCTGTTCAACAAAAATTAAATCCTGCACAAGCGAAAAAGATTGAAGATTTGGTGTTTAGGTTGCAAGTATTAGGATAAATTATGTTTCCCATTCTATTTAAAATTCCAATTTTTGGCGGGCTTAGCCTTCATACATACGGCTTATTGGTGGCTCTCGGTTTTCTCGCCGGCATTTTGTGGGTCGGTTATGAATCAAAACGATTGAATCAGCCAACTGACAAGCTGATGGATCTCTGTTTTTACATTATTATTTCTGCAATGATCGGCTCGAGAGTTTATTATATGCTCTTTGAGCAACCTGATTTTTGGGATCATCCCCTCGACTTTTTTAAAATCTGGGAAGGGGGACTCGTTTTTTATGGTGGGCTGATTGCTGCAGTATTGGTTTCGATCTGGTATTTTAGAAAACATCATCTCGATTTCTGGAAAATTTCTGATATTTTTATCCCGGGAGTTGCTCTGGGACATGCCTTTGGAAGGCTGGGTTGCTTTTCGGCTGGTTGTTGTTACGGAAAAGCAGTTTCCGAAAGTTTTCATTGGGGGGTGATTTTTCCTCCCTCTGCTGAAAGTATTGCTCCGGTCGGAATTTCAGTTTATCCAACCCAGCTTTTTGAATCGGGTGCTGAGTTTCTCATTTTCTTTATTTTA